>DATKQI010000095.1:0-62230 GCA_035532755.1 Acetobacteraceae bacterium | reverse complement strand
GTGACATGTACATCAACGTGGTCGGGGTGGAGAACTTTGTGTATCTTGATGACATATGTGGTTTGTGAAAATTGTCGCGGAGCCACCGGCGTCCGAGTATGTTCTGGTGATCGCTGAAGGTCTCGGCATTGAGCGCGGGTCGTTGACGCCGAAGCTGAAACACTAGTCCCAGTCCCCGATAGCCACCGCGTAGCAGGCCACCCCAGCCATGGAGCCCATCACAAAACGGGGGCAAGGCTTGGCGTGGTGATCTATCGTCGGGCGGGGATCGAACAGTGCCCGCCTCTGCTGCTGTGGTTGAAGCTCCTGCTGCGGGACGTTCATCCCGCGGTTTGGCGGCGGGTCAAGCTTGCGGACAGCCTGTCGATCGCGGACCTGCACCGGGTCATCCAGCTTCTCATGGGCTGGGACGACGATCACCTGCACCGCTTTCGCATTCACGGCCGGGATTATGGCATCGCCTATGTCGGAGGGCCGAGCTTTGACGAGGACGCCGCGGCGGTGCGGCTGGCACAGTTCGGATTCCGTCCCACCGAGCGCTTCCTCTATGAGTGGCCGGAACTAACGAAACGCCCTCCTGGTACGCATGAGACCGTCCAGAAGGTGGGGGTGGTTAGGCCGCTCGCCGAAGCGGACGACGGGCCCACTGCTCGGCACGGGCGTGATCCTCGTCGAAGGTCTCGTTCACCACCGAAGTCCGGACCTTGAGCATCAAGTGCGCGCCTCTCGGCGACCAGCGCATCTGCTGGTTGGCGCCCATCCGGCGGTGCAGCAACCACTGCACGGTGCTCTCCGTGGTCGCCGTCGAGATCGGCTCATTGCTATGCCTTGCCGTCGCGTAGTCGATGATCAGATCGGATTGCCCGGAAACGTAGATCTCAAGACTACGAAGCACACCTGTTAACGGCGGCGAGAATCCGCGCTCCTGCTGCACGGCACGGTCCTTCGCCACCGCCGCCGCGATGCTGGCGGGGTCCAGCCCCCGGCCGAGGCTGTCGCGTCCGGCCAGGTCCACATAGGCCGGAATGAGGATCTCCGGCGCGGCCCGTTCGTGCTCGCCGACCGGCTGTGCCGGCGATACCGAATCGGCGACCGGCGGCTGCGTCACGTCTCCCTGCTGGTGCACGGCTACGATCGCAAGCCAAAGCGCCGGCTGTTCGATGTGCTCACGAGCCAGGGTCTGCAGGCCAATCAGGATGTCACCTTCCTGACCGACGGCGGCGAGGAGATCCGAGCGCTGACCGAGCAGATCACCCCGGCGTCCGAACACGTGCTGGACTGGTTCCATATCACCATGCGCGTGACGGTGCTGGAACAGTACGCGCGCGGTGTTGTCCATCATGACGAAGCCGCCGGTCTGCGCCTGCTGGAGTCGCTCGAGAGCATCAAGTGGCTGCTTTGGCACGGCAACCAGTATCGCTCCCGCGAGGAGATCGGGTTCTTCGAAAGCGACGTGGACGGGTTGGCATTGGACTACCCGCACCTTGGCAAGTTCGCCCGTGCCTGGCAGAGTCCACAGTGAACGCGGTGATCAGCAAGCGCTTCGCCAAGCGCCAGCAGATGCAGTGGACCAAGCGCGGCGCCCACCTGCTCCTACAGATCCGGACACGCACGCTCGACGGCACGCTCCGGCCATTGTTCGAAAGATGGTACCCGGGCCTCGCCAACGACAACACCGCCGCCACTGTTCAGGCCGCCGCTGCGTGACATCCCCGAGATCCTGATGCTTCCCAATCTACACGCTGACCGAAACCGCCAAGCTCAACGGGCTCGATCCGCGCGGCTACCTGACCCAGGTGCTGAAACGCATCGCCGATCATCCGGTCAAACGGGTCCATGAGCTGTTGCCGTGGAACCTCTCCGACATCTGGAAGAGGCTGGATCAGCGCAAAGCTGCCTGACACCCAGCATAGCAGGCCGGCACCCCCCGTCAGAAGGCGGGGCTGACCGGACGTTTACGTTGTAGATGCGCGGCGGCTTCGAGGTGTGACAGCGGCGGCGAGAATCCGCACGACTACCTGACCCAGGTGCTGAAACGCATCGCCGATCATCCCGTGAAACGCGTCCATGAGCTGTTGCCGTGGAACCTCTCCGACATCCGGAAGAGGCTGGATCAGCGCAAGGCTGCCTGACACCCAGCATAGCAGGCCGGCGCCCCGTCAGAAGGCGGGGCTGACCAGACGCTTACGGATATCGCGAAGCGCTACCGGGAGCGGGAGTGTTGAAGCGTCGGCGCTCTCATAGGAACTGGCTCGGGACGTTTGTCCGGACTACGAGGGTTTTCGGATAGTGCTACACACTTCGCAGTGTCGTCCAGCAGAGTTATTGTTTCCGCAGGTGGGACATACCCAAATCCTATTATTGCTCACTGGCTTGAATATCTCGACAGGCTCATCAGATTCCGAAGTAGATGGACGGGATCGCCTGGTCGATGAAGTTGATGCGAGCGGCCTGCTATGTATCCCGCGCGATGCCGTCGGCGTTTCCGAGACCCTTGCTGGCGTCGCAACTATTTTTGGCGTGCTGCCTGAGGCAGTTGCAGGTTCAGCGCGAGGCAAGTGGCGAATACCTACGGCGGGACTTACCCTTGGATAGCCGTCATCCGATGGAACCGGCACTAAGTCAGCAGTTTTAGACGCAGCCCCGCCTCGAACGCGCCGCTGAGATGCCCGACGTCGGGCAAAGGCGAACAGTCCTAGTACTCCTGCCCCTAAACCCAGCCACAGTATGGGTCCATAGTTGCCCTCGCCCGTTGATGCAGCGGGCGCTTGTGGGCCGATCGCCGCAATTCCAGAGGGCGCTGATGAATTCGGCTGCGACTCTTGCACCCATGACGGCGGCCAATTCCCCGATTTAGAGCTTGTCGGCGGAAGCAGGGATGATACGGCATTTCTTTGTTGCTCTTCGACGGCAACCTGGAGGGCGGCTGCGTCAGCATCTCCCAGAAAGCCCGTGACTGGCCTCCCGATCGAAAATTGCCACGCCAAGATGGCGCGACGGGTTGCTGGGCCATAAACGCCGTCAATTGGTTCATTGGCCGGGAGGAATCCGAGTCCCTGAAGATCGGCTTGCAGAGTTATGTGCAACTCGAGGGGTCTTGCCGCCTCTTCAGCAGCCGGACCGGTGAGTCGGCTTTTCCAAGCCCGCCGCTGCGCCATATACTCGCTGTCGATGCAAGGTTTCGTTCCAGGCAGAGGGACAAACGTCGAAACGGAGTCGGATGGAGGCACGTGGCACTGGCTGCGAACCATCTCGGTGAAGGCGACAGCCTCTTGTCGTAGCTCCTTTTCTCCTGAATTTCCGAGTTGCTGCCGTAGCGCTTGATAGGCTTGGACGAATGATAAATCGACACGAGACAGCGAAGGGTCGGAGCATATTAGGTTGGCAAGCGGATCACTCGGGGCGGGGCACGGGAAACTCGGCCCTATCTGTTCAGCTCGTGCCGTCGTGCCGTTGCTCAGAAATGCAAGCAACAGAAGCACCAGAGCAACAGCAGCTCGCCAGATTGCTGTCAGCTTTCCTTATCCCTCAGATTGCGCGACTTTCTTACCACGACAGGTGACGGATTCGCCGCGCTAGAGGTAGCGAGGCTTGGTTCTGGTAAGCTTCGCCGAGGCGCTATCTTGGGGGGGGCCGCGGCCTCAGTACGCGGCGCCGCTCTGAAGCGGACTTCCACTTTTGGGACGCTCGAACCAGGAGAGATTGCTTTCTTGACCGGTCCACCTCTTAGCATTGATTGCGCGGCTCCGATTGCCGCGTCGATTGACTCGATTGGCGGACGGCGGGCTGGGCTCAATTCGAGGGAGGTAACGATTAGGCTCGTAAGCTCTCCGTCCATATCCCGAAGGCTGACATATGGTCGCTGTCCAGCCTGTACTGCCTCAGCGGGATAGAGATGGCCTCCAGGAAGTTTCGGTCGGCTTCCTGTCCAGAACTCGTGCAGGAGTATCCCGAGTGAAAATACATCTGCCGCTGTTCCAAGGTCAGTTGGTTTTACATCCCTTCTGTCACAATCTTCCTTGTTGTAGGCCAGCACCTCCGGGGCCATGTAGTTTTGGTCAAAAGCCATATCATCTCTGTCTGGAGGTCGTCCTTCGAAAAACGAGCCATCGAAATCAATCAGCTTCGGGGCTAATAAACCTCCGCGGGATCGGTGAATGAGTACGTTGCTGGGCTTTAGATCTCCATGCACGATTTTCTGGGAATGAAGCGTCAGTATGCTTCTTGATAGGAGTCGTAACAAGACAAGCCGCTCCGAAATGGGAAGGCTTGCAACTTGAGCGGGCGTCTCTGATGCAATATCAACCTTCGGCGCGATATGGTAATACGCTAAGCCCACTCGGAAGAAGTTGACAGGCATCACAATGTTACCGCCAGGAGCGCAGACCCTCCCCATTGCTGAGACAAGACGTTTGTGCCGGTCTTCAAATTGCCGGCACCGCTCTAGCTTCTCTTCCCTCAATGTTCCCACAAGGGAGTCGGGCGGATATTTTGGCCGGTGAAATTCTTTGACAAAAAACTGCTCTCCGTCGCGTTCGGCAATCGCCCATCGGCAATTTGCTCCCGCCTCGAAATCGTGCAGGAGTTTGTATGGCCCTATCGTGCCGCCGACCTTAAGACTCATTGGGACCTCCGAGCCTAGACATGTAAGACTGTCGGTACCAACTCCAGCTCTCGGCAAGACATGCTTTCGCTAACTCTCTTTTACGATGAGCTTCCTGCTCAAGCTGCCGCGAGCCCTCCAGCGCTTCTTCAAATGTAGACAATCGTGATGAGAGATCAGATAGTCTCAAGGAAAACGCATCTCTGGCTTCGGGTAGCGATTTCCATCCGATAAACGCGGCAGCGAGCGAAATGTCATCGTTCGCAATTGGTTGCAAGCGCTCGCTCAGAGCCTCGCACCATTCGTCATCCTCCTGGGCATGAGAAAGCGATTCAAGAAGAAGCCTTTCGAAATGCATAGGAGAGGGCAAACAGCCATAAGCACCATCGGAGGCGGTGATGAGGATTGCTGGCATCCCGACTTTGATTGTCCGAGCGTGCAAGTGACAGGGAGCATCGGCTGTTAGCATGCTACTCATCGGGCTATCTTCGCGCAGAGCCTCCATAGGATCGGCCCCCGTTCGGCTATCATCTTGACTCAGCTGCTGCAACCCTTCACCGGGAGTAAGAAGGTAGCAACGACTGTCTCCAGCCCACAGCGCTGTTAAATTTAAGTCAGCTTGACCTATATCGAAAAAAACCATCGCCGCAGTCGTGGGATAGCTACGGATGAGAGAGCTACGCACGGAGCCTGTTCCCACGGGAGATTCCGCATTCTTCCTGACCAGCGCCTCGAAAATGGCTGCCCCCAACGTTCTGGCGACATCCTCTGGCCTCGTCAGCCAACGCAGGTGGCCGTTGTTTAGGGTTTCTTCTACAGCTTGGCGCGCTATACGAGAGGCATAGTAAGCACACGTTCTAATGCCGTAAACTCCACTCACTTGCCGTGCGCCCGCTCCTCCGAGACCGTCAAAGACGCCAATCAAACGGACAGGGTCACCCGCGGCAAGGGGAGGAGCATCCTCTCCGACAGCTTCTCGGGGAAGGTCAAGCTTAGCTACAATAACGGAGGTGTCACTGGGCTGGTTTCCGAACCGGCTCCAGATGCTCGGGAGATCGTAGTGTTGAGGGTCTGACATTTCTAACTTCAGATGCTATTCGCTATTACCTCGATCACACCGGAGTAATCGACCTCCTGAAGGCCCTGTCCTGCTTTTGAGACAATGTGGACCACGTTCTCCCATGCTCCCTGGATATCGTTCCAGGGATAAGCATCGGGCGCATAGATGAGCAGGCGTTTGGCGGCTCGATCCATTTTCTGCCCTTCCCACAGAGCTGTAATTTCACCAAAGCTCCCCGGCATGTCAGTTGGATACCCGGGGGTCGCTCGTTTAGTAGCATCCTCTAAGCGGTGGGCGGATGCGTCTGTCCAGAGCACGACGACGTGTCGGCGACGGTCTCCGGTCCGAACCCAGTCGGATCGGATCGCTTCGGCCAGCGCTTCCAAACCACTTTCTGGCTCGTCTCCACCACCGCTTGCACTAATAGTGCCCACAAAATCCGCCAGACCACTCCGTTCGTCGGGGAGCTTAAAGAAGGGCGACGCAATGATCGCTTCTGAGCCATCGACATGCAAGTCGCGGAACACTATAACCCGCGTCCGAAGATCGTTAATACGTTTTTGCTTGTGCGCCATAGAGCGCATCACATCGTCGTAAAACCTTAATGCGTTTTCCTTGACGAGGTCGATAACGGGGGACATACTCCCTGTAGCATCGACGCAGAGCGCCAAGTCGACGGAGTACGAAAGGCCCTCTCGCTGATCGCTCATGTCACCCTTCCCTTGCTCACGGTCAACCTTACTACTGCCGAACGGGTCTTGGAAGCAAGCTCTTGCGAGCCGAGCCATGCCGCAGCCGAGGAAGATGACGGATGTCACTTTGAAACTTTAGGCAGTCATTTGGGGCTGCGCGAAAGCAATAGGAGACTTAGAACGATAGCGGCGGCCGACCAGAACAAGACAGAATAAATTACCTCTACGATAGGGTTATCTTTCCTTCTGGCACTAGCCCACAATTGACCCCGTTGTGGGAAGTAATATTGGTACCACAGAATCACCCTTCCTGGAACTAGGAATATCCGCCTGAACATCGCCTTACCTTCTCTTGGCTGACGGCATGAATCATACTTCCCACGGCACCGACCGCCATCCGACTAGTGCCCCGCGTCGTTGATTTTGGTGTGGCTCTCTGACTCGATGGCTCCGCAACGACGGAGATGCATCGTGACCGCGAAACAAGCTGCCGTAAAGAAGTACGTGGTGAAGCTCAGCGACGAGGAGCGCGAACGGCTCAACACATCGATCCATACTGGCAAACACCGTGCCGGTCAGTTGGTGAAGGCGCGCATCCTGCTGAAGGCCGATGCTTCGGACGCCGGCGAAGGATGGAGTGACAGCGGGATCGCCGCCGCCTTGGATACCAGCGTCAACACGGTTGCCCGGACCAGGCAGCAACTGGTGGAGGAAGGGTTCGAGTCCGTCCTTACCCGCAAGCATTCGCCCGCTTCGACCAGACACCGCATCTTCGATGGAGCAACCGAGGCCAAGCTGATCGCGCTTGCCTGTTCCGACCCGCCGCAGGGGCGCGTTCGGTGGACGCTGAGGCTGCTGGGATCCGCAGTCGTGGAATTGAACATTGTTGATCGTGCCAGCGATAACACGATCGGGCGGACGCTAAACAAACATTCTCAAGCCTCACCTTCAGAAGCAATGGGTCATACCACCCGATGCCAACGCCGCCTTCGTAGCTGGCATGGAAGATGTGCTGGAAGTCTATCAGCGGCCACATGATCCGGAATGCCCGGTTGTGTGTCTGGAGACCGTCCGAAAGGTGGGGGTCAGGCGGCTCGGCGAAACGGACGTCGTGCCCAGCACTCAGCTACAGCGTAGTCTCGCTCGAGGGTGCCGTTCGCTAGGGCGGTTCGAACCTTCAACATCATATGCGCTCCCCGCGGCGACCAGCGCATCTGCGTCTTCGCTCCCATCCGACGATGTAGCAGCCATTGCACGGTGCTTTCGGTCGGCGCAGTTGATATCGGCTCCGCGTCGTGACGTGCTGCTGCGTAGTCGATGATTAGTTCTGCCTGCCTGGCCACGTACGTCTCAAGACTGCGCAAGAGTTTAGCCACCTTGTCCGCAGTTGCTCCCGCAGGCGACTGCGCGGCGGCGGCGACGGCGTCGAGCGCTTCCACGGTAGCGCCGATCAGATCAAGTGCCCGCTGCACCTGGCCGTGCCACAGGCGCCAGCGGACGTGCTCCACAGCATCGGCGAAGCGGGCGCCTTCGTGGCGGTCTTCATTCCTATTGTCCGGCCAGCCTTTGACTGCCTGTGCGACGTGGTGGATGCGCATCGCCAAGTGGAACCAGTCAAGCGCATGAAAAATTGGCCCAATTCTCGCCGCCTCCCCCAGCGCCCGCGGTCCGTCGGCGCCATCGCTGAGGATGGTCAACTCCGTGCACGGTGTTGCGCCAAGGCGATGCAGCACGCCGCGCGGCTGCTGCGTCTGCCGATCGGCCTCGACTGGCACACTGCTGAAGACGATTTGCTCGCCATCATCATTGCGGGCTTGGGCAACGAACACCTCGAAGGTCCGTACCTGATAGTTGCGCACCGCGCGCACGTGGCCCGAGTCGATGGACAGTGCGATCGTCTCTGCGTCGGCTGGCGGTGGTAGGGGCGTTGGCCTCACGATTGCCTCGCGCTCCAGCCTGGCGCCAACTTGCAACGCCCGGCGCTGAATGGTGTCGATCGTCGGGAGATCACCGACCGGGAAGAAGGTCTCCAGCAAGGCGCGAGCGTGGCGGTAGGGCAGTAGGGCACCGAACTCGGCTAGCACACGCTCATACTCTGGTGTACAGCGATCGGGCATGATCTCCGTCACCGGGGAGAGGATCGTGCGCAGGGTCACGCTGCATCGGCAGGGTTCAAACCGCGGGGCGCAGACCTCGACCGTACCGAACAACGATCGCAGCTGCCGTGATCGCTGATCTTTCAGCGGCCGCTGTCCCCCACATCGAGGGCAGCTTCGCCGGACCTGGCAGTGCTCCTGGGCTTGCGCCTGAACCAGTTGGCGCTGCAAGCCGGCCAAAACCGCTTTGGCTTCTGCCACTGACCATCCCAGCGTCGCCGCCGAGCACCGGGGTACTCCGTTGCCGCCAACGTGTACCTCATGCACCTGCTTGGCACCAGCCGCGCTGGACAGCTCCACAATGACTCGCCACTGCTTCCGGTTTCTCCTGCTTTCCTATACGGCAGGCTGTAGTCCAGAGCGAAAGGGACCCCCACCTTTCGGACGGTCTCCCATGTCGGAATGGGACGCTGTGCGGAAACGGTTCCAGTGGGGTTTTCCGCCAGGCCCTGGTGAACCTTAGCCACACGGTTTACCGCGCTGGGTGCGCGGCAGGGGGCGTGCCCGCCGCGTGTCAAGTCCGCGACGGGCGCGCAATGGGCTGAGAGTGCTTGCGCCACGCGCTCGGGCCCGGATGCGGCGTGGTCCGCTCAAAGCACCTGTGGCGCAAACGGAATTTCATCGTCCGGATTGGCGCCGCCGCCATGACCGCTGCGAGGCAGATAGCCGCCGCTCGTCGTGTCCTCAGCCTCCGAGCGCTCGCCGTTGTTCGCCCGGGAGAGCATCGTCATCTCTCCCTTGAAGCGGGGCAGCACGATCTCGGTCGTGTAGTGTTCCTTTCCATCCTGATCGGTCCATTTGCGGGTCTGCAGCTGGCCCTCGACATAGACCTTCGCGCCCTTCTTCAGGAAGCGCTCCGCGACGCCGGCGATCAGCTCGTTGAACACCACGACGCGATGCCACTCCGTGCGCTCCTTGCGTTCGCCGGACGCCTTGTCGTGCCAGGTCTCGCTGGTGGCCAGCGTGAAGCTGACGATTTTGCTGCCCGCCTGCGTGCTGCGGACTTCGGGGTCCCGGCCGAGGTTGCCGATGAGGATGACCTTGTTGACCGAACCAGCCATGTCACTGTCTCTCTCTTTCTCACCGGGAGAAGGCGTCTGGCTCGTGCCATCAGCGTCCTCTGGTGTGCGGCCGCTGGGAACCGGACGGAGGAGCGGGACAACGGCGTGCGCAGCACGGGACCGGATGCCACGCGCAGAGCCGCGCAGCGGCGGGCCGCAGGCCGAGCATGGCGAGGACCCACCCGTTGGTGCGGTCAGACGGCGGGTTCAGGCCGCAGCAACACCAAAGGGCGCGACGGCGCGGCATCAGGCCAGGCCAATTTCATTTCTCGCGATACAGCTGCCGCGTGTTCTTCTTGTCTCTCAGTCCCATTGCGGGGACGGACCATATTGCTCCGTCGCGGCTTGCAGTCTTGGGGGCCGCTATGGCGGACGCAGTTCCGGCGTTGACCTGAACCTGGCACCGTTGGTCCAGGCGTGAGATTGCCTTCCGCGATCGTCCAGACAGTGCCGCCGCGGGGCTGTCTGCTTGGTTCCGCGCTGGATGGGGATCTGCCGGAAGGAGTGCCGTAGAGCCAACGGCCCCGGGAGGCCGCGTCGGCCGATCGAACCGAAGGCTACACGCGAAAGGGGCCGAACCCTGGCTGGGTTCGGCCCCTCGACCCCTCGATTCTTCAGTAGGGCACCTCGTGCTCGGGGATGTCATCCGGCCGCGGCGGACGGGTCCAGACGATTTCTGTCGCGTCGCCCTCGTCACCATGCCGGGTCTCGATGTGGAGGATTTCGTAGCCGCGGCGCATGAGCCGGCGGACGTCGTACTTGCGCAGGTCCAGCGTGGTGCGGATGGTCGGCATTTTCGGCAACTCCCGTGCTCTGGATCAGCCCGATTGCTGATGAGCGGCGGGAATGGCGGCCCTCGGAGCGGCTCAACCCTTGAGGTGCGCGAGCGGGCTGGGACGGGTTGCGGCAGACGCGGGCCTTCTTCCGGCCCGCGTCGGGCGCGGCCCGGCCCTGCTGTAGCTCGCGTGCTTTAACCGCGCGGCACGCGGCGCCGGAGGCGGGGTTGAACCGCTCCGACCTTGGCCGGCATTACACTGGAACGATCAGCGGAGGCGCTTTCTTGCACGCCTGCTCGCCGGCACCTGCTGGCCCGTGATGCACACCGACCGTTCGGCGCAGCAGCGCACTCTCGATCGACCGGAGCGCGATCCAGGGCGGGACCTGGCGCGGGCGCCCGGTGCTTCCAGTCAGGGGCGGAAGATGCCGGGACCGCAGCACGTCGTGGTCTGCATCCGTCGGCGAAGGGCGGAACCGGGACCGGCTCCGCCCTCGGCGTGCCGGTCAGGCCGCCTCGAAGGCGGCCATCTCGACGGCGGCGGACTGGCGGGAAACAGTCGCCGCGGGTGGCGTGGGTGCCTCGTAGGGCTTCCAGTCCTCGCCGGTGATCTCGGCGTAGGCGGCGACCGCCCCCTCGGCCGCGGCCAGCAGGGCGAAGGACTGCAGCGCCATCTCGGCGGCGAACAGCCGGGCGCGCTCGGCCTTGCTGTCGAACCCGCCCGGACCGTCGCGGTCCTCGTCGCGATCGTCGTTGAGCAGCCTGCTGGTCAGCTCCATCGCGGCCGATTTCTTGGTGCCGTAGAACTGTGCGGCGCCGAAGGCGGAGCCGACAAAGGCGCCGGTGATCCGTTGCAGATGGATTTGCAGCGCCTTCTCGTTCAGTGCTGTCCCGAATGCCTCGGCGGTGCGGGCGACGTGCTCCTTCGTCGCGTCGCGGATGCCCTCGTAATCGACGGGATCGAGGCCGAAGGTGCGGACGAGGTTGTCGGCGAGGCCCTGATGCGGGGCGAGGCGGGCGACGTGTTCGAAGGTGATGGCCTGGCGGTCTGTCCGGCTGCGGGGCGCGGCGGTCTTCGCGTTGGTCGGGGCTGATTTGCGGGCCATGGTCGTGATCCTTTTGCTCTGCCCGGAAGGTTCGCCGGCGCGGTGCCGGCGTCCGCCCCCTCGGGTGCGGTTTCCTGGGGCGGGGCACAGGCGGGCGCGGAAAGCCCTGAGGACGGCAGTGGTGCGGGAGCGCAGCGACCCGGTGCCGTCCGAACCGAAGGCGCGACGCCGCTGGCGGAGCGGGGCTTGCAGCGGCCGGCGCCCGGCCCAAACCGCACGCATCCGAGGGGGCGACGCCGACACGGCACACCGGCATCCCGGGATTGAGCGTGGGATCCCCGGCCTATGACCAACTCAGGCCCAACCTGCGAAGCCGCACGGTTGTCTCGCCAGTGCTGCCGACCCGTCCACTACCGGAGAACCGGCTGCCAGCCAGCCGCCCTCACGCCGCCGCTTCCGCTCCGCGTGCGGCTTCGGCCGTTCCGGTCGGATGGAGATTCGCGACAAGATCAGGACACTGCTGCGCCCGCTGTGGTTGGCGCGATGAACGGAAGGGGTCTGCCTGTCTGCCCGGCGTTTCCGGCGCCGGCATGCTCCGCCGGTCCGGGCTGCTGCCTGGCACGCCAAGACGCGATGATCGCCGCGCGGCTCATCACGATCGTGACGATGCATAGGGCGTGACGTTACCGAGCGCGCCCGGCTGTTCGCCGCCGGGATCACGCTGTGGCTCTGCGATGGTGGACGTCCGGGGCGGTTGCCGCGGCGCGCCCGGCGGGTAGGGTAGGGGCCATTACAGCCGGATCAGGCTGCGATCGGCAGCGCCTTCAGCCGTTCGAGCCGGGCGATGTCCTGGCGGAGACGGCGCATGGGCGGGCCGTAGGTGGTCTCCAGCCGCATGGCCGCGGCGAGATAGCGATGCCAGGTCGAGCGATCCCAGCTTTCGCGGTCCAGGCGCGTGCACGGCGGTGAGCCCGAACCCAGCGCCGCCGCCTCACAGGCGGCGATCATCCTCGCCTCAAGCTCGGTGAGACGCGCGCGACGCAGCGCGATCTGCCAGTCCAGCACCCGGCGGCTGAGCGGATGAGCCAACGCGGGTGACGGCCGGTTGATCGTCGGCGGCAACAGCCGCCGGGTCCCGCCATCCGGCGAAAGGTGGGTCATGACGGTCTCCTCGGGATAGGTGCCCCTGCCCCGGCGCGAGCACCGGGGCAGGGGCGCTGTCGGTCAGGCGGCTTCGGCCGGCTCTTCATCGAAGCCGGCATCGGCGCCGTCTTCGCCGCCGTCGTCCTCTCCATCGTCACCGGTCTCGGGGCTGACCCAACCGCGGCCGGTTTCCCGGCGCTCCGCCGCGGCGGCCTGTTCTTCCGGCGTCGGGCGGAACAGCGCGCCCGGATAGACGTAGGTGCCGCCGTTGAAGTGCGCGACCAGGCGCGCTCGCGTGTCCTTCGCCCGCGGCGCAATGTTGACGCCCTCGGCCGTGGCGGCGGTCTCCAGCGCGCCACGCGACAGGCACGCCAGGAACTCTTCCGTCGCCATGTTCGGCAGCCGCAGCGACGCCCCGACCGCCTCGCCGGCGATCCGTGCGAAGGCCCCGCTTTGCGAGCGGTTCTCCCGGCACGACAGCACCGCGATCAGCATCTTCCGGGCGGCCTGCCGCAACAGATCGGGATCGGCCGCCAGCACACCGCCCTCGGTGATCTCGCGGCACGTCGCCCGGCGATCCTCCCCACTCTGGCCGCTGCCGCTGTCCACCGTGACGTTGTCACCGCCGAAGGCGAGGATCAGCAGGCCGAGCAGCGTATCGTCCTCGATCGGCCCCTCGGCGAGCGCCTGGTGCAGCGCATCGGTGCGCAAGTCGCCGATCATCGCGATGCCCTTCTGCGTCACGTCCGGCCGGCCTCGCGCAACCGGCGTTTCCTCGCCATCGTCACCTGCCGCACCCACATCATTGGCACCAGTGATACGGGCGGCTTTGGCGGTCTTCTTCGGCTCGGGCAGCCGGTAGGCGATGGTCTCCACATCACCAGTGCGCACGTCGATGTAGTGCCCGACCAGATCGGCCTTGCCCGGCTTGCCGTAGACGCGCTCGGCCTTCTTCGGCAGTTGGCCTTGGCCGTAGTCGTTCACCGGCAGCAGCGTACCGCGCTCGGGCAGGTTGTTCTGCAGCCATTCCTGCTGCGCGCCGAAGAATCCCTCGGCGTTGGTGGTGTAGCGGCTGTCCTCGCCGGGCGGCGCGAACAGGTCCTCCTCCCAGACGATGCCGTATGCCTTCGCCAGGTCGTCGCCGAATTTCGCGGCGGAGGCCGGCATGCGGCGCTTGGCCAGAGCCCGGGCGACCTCATGCCAGGCGATGTCGGTCTGCCCCTTCTTCGGCTTGTGCCTTTTCCAGACCTGCGCCTGCTCCTCGCGGCTGGCCGCGGCGATGGTGCGGAGCTGCTCCTCGTTCGGCATGCAGCCGAGCGCCATTACGTCGAGCATCGGCGGATGCAGATGCGCCAGGAGCTTCAGGCGGCGGACGGTGCGGACCGGCTGAGCGAGCGCATCAGCGATCGCCTGCTCGTTCCAGCCCTGGGCTTCGAGCTGGTCGATCTTGCGCCAGATATCCACGCTCGACATGGACGCGCGGATGAGGTTCTCGGAGAGGGATCGCATCGCGTCGGCGGCTTCGTCGGCGTCGCACACCAGCACGTCGATCGCCGGTAGTTCCGCCTTGATTGCTGCCTTCACCCGGCGGTTGCCGACGACGATCATCAGCCCGTCGTCCTTGGGGGTGACGCAGGGCGGCTGGATGATGCCGACGGCCTGGATGGAGGCGAGCAACTGCTCGTCCATCGCCGGAGGCACCGGCGTGCGGCGCGGGTTGTTCGGATTGGGCTGCAGAGCACGAGGATCGACGCTGCGGAGTTCGGCCATGGCTGGCTCCTCTGGTTGGGGTTCTGCCTTCCCTGTGTTCCGGGAAGACCCCTCCCGCGCGCCGCATCCCGGCCCGGCGGGGCAAGGGCGCGCGCAGCGCGAGGCCAAAGGCCGGTCCCTTGCGGCGGCGGACGGCGATGCGGCAGCCATTTCTGGGACCGTTTTTCCCGCCCGCCTTCCTTGTTCCTGCTTTCCGCATTCGGTTCCGCCTCGTTGGTTGAGCGGACGGGCAGGGGGCTACCGGAAGGGAAGACCGGTCAGGCGGCCCTGCGCTCCGCTGGCCGGGTCTCGCCGGCCACCCCCTCGGTACGAGCGAGGTCCGCCTCGATCGCGGCAAGCCGGGCGAGCCTCTCGTCCAGCTCACCCTGCAAGGGGAACGCTTCGCCCAGGCGCGGCTCGTAGCCGGCCAACCGTACCCGCACCTCGGCCGCGCGGCGACGCTGCTCCTCAAGCTCGGCCTCCATACGGTCGAGGATGTGCTCCAGCCGGGCGATGAGGCCGGCCGCCGTGGTCCCGCCGTCGATGCCGACCGGCTGCGCGTAATCCGTCCGTTCCAGCACCAGACCAGGTGTGGGCCGGCCGTCAGGGCCGCGCGGCCGAGTGTCGCCTGTCAGGTCGAAGCCGCCGATATGCCCGACTGTCCAGCTTCGGCGGACGCCGTCCCGCGCGGCCAGGCGCAGCTTCGTCAGCAGCGAAGCGCCGGCGGTCCTGCGCTGGGTGATCGTCCGTCCCTCGACCTCCATGGCGAACTGCTCGCCGCGGGTCGGCTGGCGACGGGCCAGGTCGCCGGTGATCGCCCGGATGCGCGCCTCGGCGTGTGCCTGCTCGCGCCGCGCGTCCTGGATCTGCCGCCGGATCGCGTGCTGGTCGTCGATATGCGCCGCGCGCTGGCGCTTGAGGCGCGCGATCTCGCTCTCCAGCCCTGCCTTCTGCATCAGCCGCCCGTCACCGGATGCGATGGCCTTGGCCATGGCGAACTGGTTGGCCTGGCTACCGGCATCCTCCAGCCGGCGGACCGTCCGGTCGCCCGACAGCGCCGCCTCGATGAACCGCGCCTTGCGCTCGTTGTTCTGCCACATCGTTGCGTCCATCGAGCCGAGCGTGGCGTAGGCGTAGATGTCGATCTCCTCGTGCTGGTTGCCCTGCCGCTCGATGCGTCCCTCGCGCTGCTCGATCTGGCTGGGCAGCCACGGCACATCGAGATGGTGCAGCGCCTTCAGCCGCTGCTGCACGTTGACCCCGGTGCCCATCGTATCCGACGAGCCGATCAGCACCCGCACACGCCCGGCCCGGAAGTCGGCGAACAGCCGCTGCTTCTCCGCCGAACGCTTGTAGTCCTGCATGAACGCGATCTGCCCGGCGGGAATGCCGCGCAAAATGAGCTGCCGTCTGATCCAGCGATAGGCCGAGAAGCCGCGCGTCGCCTCGACGCTGATCGTGCCGAGATCGGAGAAGATCAGTTGCCCGGCGCCCGGGAGCGGATAGGCGGTGCCGTCGGGCCGGCGGTAGCGCTGCGCCGCGGTCTCGGTCCAGATGCGATGGACGTTGTCGATCAGCTTGTTGAGCTTGTTCGCCGGCTCGTCTTCGCTCCCGTGCCAAACGAGCCGCATGTCGATCGCAGCGTGCCGCCCGTCGGTGATGACGGAGAGCAGGATGTCGTCGCCCTTCTGCACCTTGCCCCTGCGGCACTCGATCGCCTCGATCCGCTCCGCCAGGTACGTCTGGTAGTCCCGGAAGGCCGGGCTCGCCTCGGCGGTGATCAACTGGCGCTGGCCGCCGCGGATGCGCGGCAGGGTGATGAGGCCGCGCAGATCGGTCTTCTGCACCACGTCGGCGACCGAGCGGAACATCATCATGAGGTCCGCGACGTTGATGAACGCGGCGAAGCGGGTCACCGGCTTGTAGGCACCGCTCGGCTGCAATTCGAGTTCGGTCGTGGTGTCGCCGAAGGCTGACGCCCAGGCGTCGAATTCGTGCACGCCGCGCTCGCGCAGCGCCTCCGGCGCCTGGAACCGCAGCAACGTGTACATTTCTCCCAGCGTGTTGGTGATCGGCGTGCCCGACGCCTGGATCAGCGCGCGGCCGGGCCGCTTGCGCTCGAGGTAGCGCGCCTTGACGAACAGGTCCCAGGCCCGCTGCGAACCGTCCGGCGCGACGCCCTTCAGGTTCGCCTGGTTGGTAGCGAAGCTGAGCTTCCGGAATTCCTGCGCCTCATCGACGATGATCTGGTCGATGCCGATCTCCTCCAGCGTCACCATGTCGTCGCGCCGCACCTTCAGCGCCGCCAGCTTCTCGCCGAGCTTCTCCTTCATCGCTTCGAGCCTCTTGCGGGTGATGCGGTCCTCGCCGTCGGTGCGTGCCGCAATGCCTTCACAGGTGGCGATCTGTTCCTCGATCATCTCGCACTCGAAGCCGGAGGGCACCGGGATGAAGCGGAACGCAGCATGGGTGATGATCACCGCGTCCCAGTTCGCCGTGGCCGCGCGCGCCAGGAAGCGGGATCGCTTGGCCTTCACGAAATTGGTCTCGTCGGCGACCAGAATGCGCGCGGTCGGATAGAGCTGCAGAAATTCGCGGGATACCTGCGCCAGACAGTGTCCGGGCACCACCAGCATCGCCTTGCTGATCAGGCCGAGCCGCTTCTGCTCCATGATCGCACCGGCGATGGCGAAGGATTTTCCGGCGCCGACCGTGTGGGCGATGTAGGTCGAGCCGGACGCGACGATGCGCCAGATCACCCGCTTCTGGTGCGCGTAGAGGCGGATGATGGAGCTTGCGCCGGGCAGGGTCAGGTGCCGGCCGTCGAAGCGGCGCGGCACCAGGTTGTTGAAGCGGTCATTGTAGAGGCGCGCCAGCCGGTCGGTGCGGTCAGGATCGGTCCACACCCAGGCGGTGAAAGCCTCCTTGATGCGCGCCAGCTTCTCCTTGGCGGCCTCCGTTGCCTCGCTGTTGAGCACGCGCTTCTCGACGCCGTCCTCGATGACGGTATCGAAGATCTGCGGCGTGGCGCTGTTGAGCGCGTCATGCAGCAGCCAACCGGCATTGCGCCGCGACGTGCCCCATTCCGAGGTGCCGACGGCGGTGCCCGCAAAGGGGGAAATGTCCACCGACCAGGCGGCGATCTCGACGGTGTGCCGCACCCGTGTCCTGGTGCGCATCACCGCGGCGGCGAAGGCCTCGATGTCGGCGGCGGGAAGCCACGGCGCGCCCAACCGGGCCGTGATGTCCGATGGGCGGAGGTCCTCGGGCTGCACGCGCCGCAGCGCAGCCACGTTGCGCGCGTATTGCGGATCGCGCCCGGCCGCCGCCTCGGCGATCGCCAGCTTGGTGCGGACAGAACCTGACAGATATGCATCGTCCGTCTCCCAGGCTTTCGTCGCCGGATTGCGGAACACGGACTCGCCGAGCTGGGCGAGCGCGGTGTCCGGATCGCGGTCGAGCAGCTCGGCCAGGTGATCGACATCGACGCGACCGGTCTCGTTGAGGGTGACGGCAAGCGCGTCGGATGCGGTCGCGATCAGCGGCGTGGCGGGCGGCGCGATCACGCGTTCACGGAAGATCGGCCCCATGCGGGCGAGGCCACTTTCGAGGTCGTAGTCCTCGATGCTGGCGACCAGCCAGCAGTCGGGGTCATCAGCGAAGGGCGCGAGGTTGGGACGGCGATGCGTCTCCCGGTCCTCGCCGGTCTCCGGGTCGGCCGCGACCGAGACGACCGTGTGATTGATGGGGCCGAAACTGCGGACGAAGCTGGCGTAGGCGATGCGCAGCCGAACCTGTGCCTCAGCCCAGGGCTGATCGGCGGCCTGCGCGCGCAGCACGTCACGCACCGCGTCGCGGATCGGCAGCAGGCCGCGGATGGTCCGTGCGGCCCGCGCAGTGATGCCATCGCCGTCCTTGCCGGTCTTGACGACGACCGGCCGCTGCACGCCGCCCACGATCTGCATCAGCCGGCCCGTCTCGCCGGTGAGGTAGGAGCCTTCCTTGATCGTGGCACCGTCGGCCGCGGTGCCCGTGCGCATGGCCTCAACGGGGCTGTTATCGCTGCCAGGGTCGCCGGCACAGTCTGTCCGCGGTGTGACAATTCCGGCGGGCAACCGGTCGAGCGCCGCGGTCAGCTGGCTTTCGAGATCGGCACCATCCCGGCGCGGCCGGCAGGTGTAGGTGAGGCCGGGGCCATAGATGCCGTGCCGCAGCGCATGCTCGCCCAGCACCATCTCGGGGTGCTCGGCGAAGTAGCGGTTCACCTGAACGCAGGCCGCGTCCGAGCCGGCTGCCCCGTCGCCCTCGTCACCCTCGTCGTCCGCGGCGCATGGCACCGGGGCGAGCTCGATCCATGCCGCGCCGGCCGGATTCTGCCCCTCGGCCCGCCGCTGAAACGCCAGCACGTCGATCACCACCTCGGTCCCCGCCGCCGCGCGCATGCTGCCCTCGGGCAGGCGCACCGCGCCCATCAGGTCGGCCATGCTGGCGATGTGCTCTCGCGCCGCGGTGCCGGCCTTGTCCATCGTGCCGGTGCTGGTGACGAATAGGGCGACGCCGCCGGGGCGCAGCCGGGCGATCGAGCGGGCGATGAAGTAGTCGTGCAGTCGCAGCCGTAACCCGCGGGTGGCGGGGTCGGCGCGCACCACACGGTCGGCGAACGGTGGGTTGCCGATCACCAGATCGAAGCCGCCGCCGAGCGCGCTTCGCGTGTAGTCCTCGCAACGCACCTGCGCTTCCGGATGCACCAGGCGCGCGATGCGGGCAGTGACCGGATCGTATTCGATGCCGGTGAGCCGGCAGGCTTCGCGCAGCGGCTCCGGCAGCAGGGCGAAGAACAGGCCGGTGCCCATGCCGGGTTCCAGCACGCGGCCCCCTCTGAAGCCCAGCCGTTCGGCGGCTCGCCAGAGCGCACGGACGACGGTCTCCGGCGTGTAATGGGCATACTGGGTGGCGCGCTGCAGGGCGGCGTATTCCGCCGGGGTGACGGCGGCTTCAAGCGCCGCGCCGGTCTCTTCCCAGCCCGACCGGAAGCTGTCCTCGCCGGGACGGCGGAAGCAGTTCTGGGCCAGTTCGGTCGCACCGAAACCGGTGAAGCGCAGCAGTTGCGCCTGCTCCTCCGCAGCCGGGGCGCGGCCCGATTGCTCAAGCGCCTTCGACAGCAGGATCGCGGCGATGTTGTCGCGCGCCCGGGCGGGCCAGCCGCGGGCCAGGTGTCGATCGCCGGTGAGATAAAAATTGCTGCCGCGCGTGACCGGATCAGCCGCGGGCGGCGGTGGGACGTCATCCGTATCATCGTCTTTCTGCTCGGCCTCGTCCGAGGCCAGCGGGGCGGGGAGCGTGTGAGAGGTCCAGCCTGACAGGGCGGTGTGGTCGAACAGGCCGAGGGTGAATGCGTCGGTCGGCATGGCGGTCTCCTCGGCCGGCCGCGCGGCCTCGCCCGCACGGAGGCGGTCGAACCGGGCAGCCGGCGAAAATGGGTTGTCCGAAAGGGGCGGGCGGGCCTTCGCCCGGCGAGGTGGCGCTACGCGGCCGCCGGCAGCGCTTCCGGCGTCTCGGCCGCGTCGCCGTCATCGGCCGGGGTGCTGTCCGGCGGTCCGGCCTGACGGTTCGCGTAGGCGGGATGGAAGGCCAGCAGGAAATCGGCGATGCGCTGCGCGTCCGTCGCCGCGCGGAAGATCTCCTTGCGGTCCGAGCGCAGCCTCTCCAACCAGGAGGCGATGTAGGCGGCGTTGTTGCTGAAATCGCAGCCGGCAATGCCAAGCTCGGCGCAGACCATCACCTGGCCGATCTCCGCGCGCAGTTCCTCGCGGGCGTAGTCATGCGAACCGAACCGGTTGCGCAGATCGCGGTTGAGCCGTGATTCGGCGCCCGTCCAGTGCGACATCTCGTGGATCAGGACACCGCAAAACCCTTCCGGTGTTGCAAAGGCCGATTGCGGCGGCATCTGGATGTGATCCGTCGCCGGCGAGTAGAACGCGCGCTCGCCGCCGATTCTGACGACAGCACCGCTGTTGGCGAGGATGATCTCCGCGGCCTCCGGCGCACGCCACGGTGCTTCCGCGATCGTGGGCGGCACGTAGGGTGGGATGCCATCGATCTGGCTGGCATGGAACAGGGTGAAGGCGCGCAGCAGCGGAATGCGCCGCACCGCATCCTCGTCGTCATCGGGCCGGCTCTCGTCGCGGACCTCCATCCGCTTGAAGAAATACCCGGTCGTGCCGTGTTCGCCCCGGCGCACCTGCCAGCCGCGTTCCGCGGCCTGCCTGTAGGTCGCCCAGCGCGGATCGCCGCTGCTGAAGGCCAATCCCGACATTCCCAGCGTCAGCACGTTGATGCCGCGGTAGCGCTGGCCGGTCGCGGCGTTGCGCGGCATCGCCGGGCCTCCTGTCTTGTCGGGATCCCATGGCATGCGCCAGGGCGGGGTGCCCGCCTCCAGGGCCGCGATGATCCGATCGGTGACGTCCTGGTAGTGGTCGCGCGATGCGCCACGATGCGTGGTTTTGCTCCTGCTGCTGGTGCTGTTCATCGGGGTGTCCTTCCCTCATGGGTTGCTGGAACACCCCTCCCGCCTTGCATCCCGGCTGACCGGGGCAAGGGCGTGCGCAGCACGGGAGCGCGCAGCGCGACGCACCCTTGCGGCGGACAGGCGGTGATGCGGTAAGGTTTCTTATTCCGCCTTGATCTTTCGGATTTTCTCTTCGGGCGGCTTTCCGCTCTGACGGCGGCCGGCCCGTGCTACGCCGGTGCGCGATGCGGCGTTACGAGGCAGGTGCCAATGCGCGTAGCGCGTCGTTCCAGTCGTTGATCCCGTCCGGCGGCAGGACCGCGGCGCACCGCACGCCGGCCTCGGCTGCCAACTCTGCCAGCCGGGCGGCATAGCGGCGGCCGGCGACGTCGGCATCGGTCGCCGCGACCAGCACACCGGCCGGGTCAGCCGCGATTGTGCGCAAAAGATGCTGCAGCGCTTCGACGGTTGCCGGCCCCATGCCGCCGGCGGTTGCGGCATAGAGCGTGTCGCCGCGCAGCCCCTCGATCGCCGCCAGGCTCAACGCATCGATCGCCGCCTCGCACACCGCGAGGCGGGGCAGGAAGCCAGGACCGCCCGTCAGGCGGAACAGCGTCTTCTCGCCACCGGCGGAGAAATTCCGCCAGGCCGGACCGCGCATTTCGATTCCGACGATGCAGCCCACCCCATCGCGATGTGCGAACCAGGCGCTGCCATTCGGGCCTTCCCGGATTGCGTCGGCCGCGCGTGCGGCGAGCAGGATGTGCCGTGGCAATCCCCGTTCGCCGGTGAGGTAGAGCCAGCTCGCCGAGCCATGCGAGAGACGCGGGCGGCGCTCCCAACGCAGGGCGACCGGGATGAGGGATGCCCGGCTCCGCCGCTTGCGCAGCACCGCAGGAAAGCTCGGCGACATTCCGGCGAGTCCGCGCAGCACGCGACGGGCCGCCCCGAAGTCGAGGCCTGGGTCGAGGTGCCGGACCAGGGTGAACACGTCGCCCTTGGCCTCGCTCAAGGGGTCCCACCAGCCGCGACCGTCATGATTGACGATAACGATCTCGCCCGCGCCGCGGCGGTACTTCAGGCTGCGGCGGGTGCTCTCCGCGACATCGAGCTGCCACACCGGCGGCAGCCGCTCCAGGACCACGGCACAACTCACGCTGGCCTTCAGTCGTTCGACTTCTTCATCGTAATCGTTCATGGCTGCATGCTCCTCTCGGGGATGGCTGGGCAGAGGAGGCGTTTATTTGTTCTCTTTTTATTCTACTCTGCCGCCCGATGGCCGGCAACCGCGAAGCCGGCGCGGCACAAGGGCGTGCGCAGCACGGGAGCGCGAAGCGCGACGCACCCTTGTGGCGCGCCGGGCGCAAGCGGTAGCGCCAGTCCGCGCGCCTCCATTTTCTCTCTTTCTCGCTTTCCTCGCGCGCGGGCCGGGCCTGTCACTGAGCCGCTTCTGGCGCGGGAATAGCCGATCGGCCTGGAAGTGACAGGGGCTCCGGGGGCCGCGATCGCAAGCGGGCTGTCTGACCAGGGCCTCCCGCGGAAGAGACCCTCAGCCCTGACATGAGAAAAAGACTCCCGACCGGCGGCAAGTCCCTATATAGCACTTTGTGCTATGGTTCCGGCATGAGGGTCTTTCTGGTTCCGCAGGTGGCCAAGCTGATGCGCAAGGGGCGTCTCCCCGAGGTGGCACTGTGCCGAACGGCCCGCGAAGTACTGACTGGCACACTCGGCGCCGGCGAGGCTGATCTCGGGGGGAGGGCTCTTCAAGAAACGCGTCGCGCAGCCGGGTGGCGGCAAGAGTGGCGGCTATCGGGTGATGGTCGCCTACCGCCAACCGAGGACGGAAAGGGTTCTGCTCACGTATGCCTTCGCGAAGAACGCCGCCTCGACGCTGACGCCACAAGGGCACGAGGCACTGGCGAAGGTCGCGGAGGCGTTTCTGACCGCAGACGATGGGAAGGTCGCAACGCTGCTGGCTTCAGGTGACGTGAGGGAGGTGGAGTGCAATGGCGACGAACAGGGCTAAGCCCGCGAAGCGCATGGGAACGCGGGCCGTGGAAGATGATGTGCTCGCGACCGCACACGGGCTTGCGGCGGCGCTGCATCGCGTTGGCGCCATGGACGCGCTGAGCATGCGTGACATGGACCGACTTTGCCTGCCGCCGCGGCCCGACTATGGCGGCGCGGAAGTGAGGCGGATCAGGGCTGCGACACGGATGAACCAGCCGGTATTCGCTCGGCTTTTGGGTGTAGACAAGTCTGCGGTCGCGCAATGGGAGCGTGGTGCCAAGCGACCGTCAGGACCGGCGTTGCGCCTGCTGGAGGTGCTGGACCCAAACAAGCCGGACAGTCCGGTCGTACAGGTGCGACGCGGTATGGTAGAAGGCGCAGCCTGACCGTTACGAGCAACGGGCCGCTTTGCTCCTGCCCCCACATCCTGCGGGCGATGTCCTTTTCCTCGCCGCCGACGACATCGGCGTAGATGGCGGTGGTGGTGAGCTTGGCTTGGCCGAGCCATTTCTGCACCCGCCCGATGGCCGGCAACCGCGAAGCCGGCGCGGGACAAGGGCGGGCGCAGCACGGGAGCGCGAAGCGCGACGCACCCTTGTGGCGCGCCGGGCGCAAGCGGCAGCGCCCCTGCATGCCCTTCTCTCCGCTTCCTTGCGCGAGCGATCCGTTACTCGGAGGCCGGGACGGTATCGGCTCGGGCGCCAGCGGCAGCCGCGAGTAGACGTGCCGTAGGTGAATATGCTCTATAGGTCATATTCTCTTGACAGCATATTTTTGGGCGATAGGATAGAAAGCGGATGGAATGGGACGTGAGGTTCGACCCTGCCTTCGCGGCGGAGGCCAAAAGGTTCTCGCGAGCCGTCCAGCTTGAAATTGCAGCGTTAGCCGGCCTGCTCCGGCAATTCGGGCCGCAGCTCCGGCGGCCTCACTGCGATACGCTGAACGGATCGAAGCACGCGAACATGAAGGAACTTCGGCTCACGCTGCCGGACGGCGAATGGCGGGTTGCGTTCGCCTTCGACCCTCAGCGACAGGCGATTCTCCTGGTCGGCGGCAGCAAGTCGGGGACGAACGAGAAGCAGTTCTATCGGGATTTGATACGGGTGGCGGATGGTCGGTTCGACGCGCATCTGGAGACGCTGCCGCCCAAAGACGGAGGTAAAAAGTGACGGTTTCGCTTGAGGAATTCACCAAAGACTTCACCCCGGAGGAACGCGCACGGGTTGCAGCTCGCACGGCGGAGCTGGTCGAGGAGGAATTGACGTTGCGCGACCTGCGGCAGGCACAGCACCTGACACAGGAGCGGATGGCCGAGTTGATGGGCGTCGAGCAGGAGAACGTGTCCCGGCTGGAGCGCCGTGCCGACCTCCTGCTTTCAACGCTGAGCAGCTACGTGGCCGCCATGGGCGGCAAGTTGCGGCTGGTCGCCGAATTCCCGAACCGGCATCCGGTGGCGATTGCGCTGGCCGATATTACCGGCGATGCCCCGCTGAAGCCGCATCGCCGCGGCCATGCAGGCAAGGCGGCGAGGTGACGAAGCGCGGCGAAGCCACACGCTGACGCGGATTCGCGTGCAGTTGCATGCGCATCGCCACCGGCGGCCGGTTTTCGGGTGCGCAGGGTCGTCTGTTGGCGGGGCGCGTTAACCCTTTCTTAACCCTGCCGCGCCAGGATGCGCGCATGAACCATCGCCCAAGGTTGTCAGAGCTCACGCCAGGTCAGATTTTGGAACGCGCGGCGGAGCTGTACACCATGTCGGAGACCGCCAGCCCGGAGTGGATGCGGAGCGCGCTGGTGTGGTCGGCGGAGCAGCTCGAGGCGTTTGCCGGGAAGGCGAAGAAGCGGGAGGGGCTAGCGGAACCAGATATTCAGCATTGGATGGAGTTCGATCCCGTTCGCGGCAACGCCGGTCTGGTGGTGCATGGTGTCAAAGAAGGCAATACCGGTCACGGTGACACGCCAGTGCGGCCTGACAGCCTCGCCGGGCCGCACGAGCGGACCGCCCAGCCTGGCATCAAGCGAACGCCGAACTGCGGCGATCTCCCGTTCGAAGCGTGACCCGTGAGCACACGTCGGCGCTGGCGCCTCGACGATCATCGTTTGGCCGCCATCGGACAGGACGATGTGATAGTCGTCGTCCTTTTCACGCCTCACGAGGACCACCGTGCCGGTCACTGCGAAGATCCGTCCCTCTGTCGGCAGGAACCGGCGATCGCGCCGTCCATCGGGATGAACAGGCGCCGGAATCGCGCTCAGTCGGGCGATCGTGCTGCCTGCTGGGACCGGGTCCACAGCCTGCACGTCCTTGTCGGTGCCGGTCTTGACCGGCCAACGCTCGCGGCCGCAGCTGCTTGCGGCCGGTGCCGCGGCGCAGAGGATAGCCAGACAGAGGGCAATCAAAGTGGGCCGCATGGTGATCGTTCGCCCGTCAGTGGTGCCCGGAGGCTGCGACAGCTTATGCAACCCAGGTCCGCTACGGAGAACCTGATTCGCGGACCCGGGATCCGCTGATATGCTCTCGTCAGAACAGCCAGGCGATCGTGGTTCATACCGCAAGCAGCCGGACGAGCAATGGGCGAGGGCGTATTGACGGATTTTCCACTGGCCGGACGCAAGACGACGGTCGAGCCTGCGGCACGGATAAAATCGCCGACGTTCCGGGCTCGCTATCCGGATGCCCGCAACCTGGACCTGATCAACCCGGGCGCCAGGCTTTCCGTCGTGGATGGAAGCCGCAAGGAGGACGTTCCTGCCGGCGAGCTGCGGCCAAAGCGCGCGTGATCCGTCGCTGATCAGCCCTTCAATGGTGTGTCCGCCGCCAGTCGGCGGTCACGGCCGCATCTTGCGGAAAGCGGAACGGCGCAACGCCGCAGGGCACGCTATAGGCGCTGCGCCGCCCGCCGAGACTGTCGCGGTAGCCGGCGCCGCCATGGGATGAGTCCGCGTCCGCGAAGCGCAGGGGAAAACCAGCCATGGCGAGCGTCGCATACTCATACCTGAGATTCAGCACACCGGAACAGGCCGCCGGCGACAGCCGCCGGCGTCAGCTCGCGATGGCGGAGAAATACGCCGCTGACCATCATCTCAGGCTCGACAAGCAGCTCTCGTTCCGCGATCTCGGCGTCAGTGCCTTTCGCGGGCGGAACGCCAAGGAGGGGGCGCTGCGCGCGTTTCTCGAAGCCATCGAGCACAACCTGGTCCCGCCGGGCAGTTTCCTGCTGATCGAGTCGCTCGACCGTTTGAGCCGCGACCGCATCCTGGCGGCTCAAACGCTTTTCCTTCAGATCGTCCAGGCGGGCGTGACGATCGTCACGCTGGTGGATCAGCGGTCCTACTCCCTCGAAAGCCTCAACCAGAACCCGCTCGATCTCATCATCTCGCTGGTGAGCATGATGCGCGCCAACGAGGAGAGTGAGATGAAGTCGCATCGGATTCGCGCGGCATTCGACGTCAAACGCGCCAACCTGGCCACCAGGCCGTGGTCGGCACGGTGTCCGGGTTGGCTGCGCCTGGACAAGGCGGTGGGAAAATTCATCGTTGTCGAGGAGCGTGCCGACATCGTGCGGCGCGTCTATCGCGAGGCCTTATCGGGCGTCGGCCATCCGACCATCGCCCGCCGGCTGAACGAAGAGCAGGTTCCGCTCTTCGGCCAGGGCAATCAGCGCGGAAGGATCTGGCAGAAGAGCCTGATCCGGCATCTGCTGCGAACGCCAACCGTGATCGGCACCTACGCGCCGTTCACCACGGAATGGGTGGACGGCGTCATGCGGTCGCGCCCGCGGGCGCCGGTCGAGAACTACTACCCGGCCATCGTCGACCGCGCCGACTGGGACCGCGTGCAGGCCAGACGCGCAGCCTGGTCGGACCACTTCCACAACAACGTCCCTAAGACCGGCCGTGCCCATCTGCTGGCGGGTCTGACCCGATGCCCGTTCTGCGACCGGCCGATGGTTCTGTTGGCCGGCGGCCGGCCGAACTGGCGTTACCTGATGTGCCGGCGGGCATTCGGCGGAGCCGGCTGTTCCGATCGCTGGGTGCGCTATCCCGGCATCGAGGACGTGTTGACCGTTGACATCGAGGAGGTGATCCGCAGCTGTCCCAAGCCCGCCCTCAGCTCTGAGGCTCGAAGCCACACGCTGAAGCAGATTCGGGGGCAGTTGCATGCGCTTCGCCAGCGGCGGGCTTCGATGATCGCCGAACATGCGGAGGTGCGGCAATCGCTACGCCCCGTGCGTGAGGCGCGGCAATCCGTAGAGTCGGAAATCGAGAGACTGCTTGCGCAGCGGAAGCGGCTGCGGATCGATCGACCGAAATGGCTGGACATCACGTTGTCGGCGAGGCTGGACAAACTGCGGGCCACAGCAACGGCAACTGTGGTGGATCGCGTGGAGCTTCATTCCATCCTGCGGTCGCTGCTTACCAAGGTCGTGGTGGACTGGGAGCACGAGCAGCTCGTGTTTCATTGGAAGCATGGCGGCGAGAGTGCTGTGCGCGTGGCCATGAAACCGCTGCGGACCGTTTCAAACCGGCGCCGCAGCGACCGGCCGCGATTCAGCCCCGGTGAGATGGCGCCAGCCTTGCCGGTCGCGGTCCGGTAGTGGCGCGGGGAGCCACGGCTCTCGCGGCTCCTTCCTGGATCTTCGCGTGGCAGTCCGGATCGGGAGTCATCGAGCCGCGCGCCGGCCGCGGTCGGATTCAGCGCAAACCGGTGTGTCGCCTGCCCGCACCTGGTCACCGTCATTGACCAGAATCCCCCAGCCGCCAGCGACCTCCGGCGGCAGGATCGCTTTGCTGTGGCTCACTGGCACGGTCGATCCCAGTTGGCTCACAGCCTCCCCGGCGTGGTCACAGGTTACGTGCGACGCATTCGGAGGAAAAGCCGAATCACCATGATATGTGACAGTTCTTATATCGACATTGAAAATCGGACATATTTTTCACAGAGGTGCGATCATTCGTAAGATCGGCAGAATTCCGTGCGCCTGACCCGGAATTCCGACTTGCATACGACTTAACGCGACTACTAGACTGCGCTGAGAGGACGCAATGACCGTGTTGATTCTGGACTCCCTCATCGCAACAGAACTCTTGTCGCCAGAAGACCGTCCGTCTCGAAGAGCCGAATCGATCGGCCTTGCGGGTGCCTCCCCAGCGGTCTTGCGACCGTGCTTCACATCGGGCGTGATTGGCTTGTCAGACTCCGGTGAATTCTGCCGTCATAGGCCTGCCCGGCGCGAGATTGGGACTGAGGGTTGGCTGCGAGGCGCTTGCAAGGCACGGCAAGACGAACTGCCTGGCGCAGGCCTGAGAGACCGTGCCGGACAGCCTCTCCCCCTCTCTCCGGCTCTGCCGGCCGAACAGTGTGCCGGCAGGGAGAGGCAACGGTGGCCAAAGAGACAGGGATACGGGAGATGGAGCTGCGCAGCGGCCTGCGTGACGGCGGCCAGATCCAAAACGTCGTGGCGGTGGTCAGGCAGAGCTCGGGCAATCCCGAATTCGTCGCGTACCTGCGACTCAGCTGGAAGTTGGGCTATCATATCTTCCGTGTGTGGCGCGGCGCAGAAGAGCGGTGCTTTCGAACCGCGGATGCCGTGCTTCAGCTTGCATGGCGGTACGATTTTCCGGGCCCGGTCGTCATTTATCGGGCCGGCGCCCCGGAGTTGGGGCGATTCCGAGGTATTCTCGCGATCGATGGGGGCACGAGAGAGTAGGTCTCTCTCAAATTCCCCGGACACGGAGCGGCCGCCGCACCCGATCCACGACAACGCGACAGTTCGAAGCCGCCGTGTGGCAACCGCGACCCGAACGTCACAGCTTGCCCACCAGTTGGAAACCGCGAGCCACGCCTCATGCTGACCGCGGTCACTGCCTTGGCTCTGGCGCTGTCGTGCGCGCCGCACGTATCGCCCGATGTGCTACTGTCCGTGGCCTATGCCGAGAGTCATTGGAACCCGCTGGCGATCCACGATAATCGCACGGGCGAGACGATTCTGCCTGCGAACAAAGCGGCGGCGGTGCGAACTGCGTCGCGGCTGATCGCAGAGGGGCATCAGCCGGATTTGGGCCTGCTGCAAATCAACGCCACGAATTTGGCGCGCACCCGCCTGACGGTGGCTACGGCGTTCGAGCCGTGTGCTTCCATGCGCGCAGGTGCTCACATCCTGCTCGGCGGCTACCAGGGCGGTGCGACTGCGGCGCAGCGGCAATCCGCCATCCTGCATGCGATATCCGAGTACAACACCGGCTCCCCCGATGCCGGGCTCGATACGTATGCACCGTTGGTCCTCGCCGCAGCACGCCGGGTGATCCCCGCGCTGCGCCTGCCTGGCATCGTGCCTTTCGTGCTCCCACCCCGCTCCCCTTCTCAGCCTACCCGGCGCTGCGATCCGGACGGATGGCACTTCTCTGCCGGTGACAGAGCCTGTCCTGCAAACGCGGGCTGGCATGTTTCGGCCGACCGAGACCCGGCGGTGAACCTGGCCGATCCCGCCGTGAGCGAAGGCCACATCAGCAAGGACCCGAGTCGATGACGATCCATCAACGGCGCGCAACGGCACTCGCGATCGCCCTTTCGCTCGCTCCGGTGGCCGCGCATGCCCAGGCGATCGGTGGTGGTGGCGGCGGTCTCCTGAGCGGTGTCGTGAACTGGCTGCAGGGCAGCGTGATCACGAACATCGCGGTGCTGGCGATCATCGCCGTCGGGGCCTCGCTGTTCTTTCTGCGGTTCCACTTCGTAACCATCGTTGCGGTCTGCGCGGGCATTTGGATCATGTTCAACGCGAACACCATCCTCGGCTACCTGCAATGAGGCCGGCGCCGGAACCGCTCGAAGCCGAGCCGCTGCATGTGGCCGACACGCGTCCTGCGCTGATGTTCGGCATTCCCATGGAACTCGCGGTCATCTTCGGCAGTGCGTTCTTCGCGATCGACACCGAACTGCATACCCCCTTCTGGGGCTTTGCCGTGCTTCCGTTCTGGTTCCTCGCCGCGGTTCTGGTGCGCACGGACTACAACGGCGTACGTGTTTTCTTCGTCTGGCTGCGGACGTCCGCGGTGACGTTCGACAGCTATCTGTGGGGCGGCGCGTCCGTCGCCCCGTTTCCCGCCCGTCTCCGCGAGCAGCGGGAGATGGCCGATGCCA
This sequence comes from Acetobacteraceae bacterium, assembly GCA_035532755.1. GTDB lineage: Bacteria > Pseudomonadota > Alphaproteobacteria > Acetobacterales > Acetobacteraceae > DATKQI01. Next base: position 32,286 of record DATKQI010000095.1, on the reverse strand, counting down.
TTTGATGCCGGTGCCCCGGATCGCTTCGACAACGGCGCCTGGGAGCGGCCGGCAGAGTCGTTCCTCCCGTATGTCGGGCACGTCAGCCCCGGGACCGTGCTGCTCGAGGACGGCTCGGTCATGGCCATGATCCGGCTTTCCGGCTTCCCCTTCGAACTGGAGGACACCGGGATCCGGAACGCACGCCGACGCCAGCTCAACACCCTGATGCGCGCAATCGCCGATGATAACCTGACCCTCGGCGTTCATTTCGTGCGCCATGCGCGGCAGGACCGTCCGCACCGGGATCCGCCGCGGCATGGCTTCGCCCGCCGGTTCTTCGATGCTTACGCGCAGAACGCCCTGTCCGGCCTGTGGCGCAATGACTGGCTTCTCTCGGTTGTGGTCAGCCCCCGCATGCAGTCAGCCGGGCAGGTGCGCTCCCGGCTGACGGAGTTGCCGGTCATCGGGCGCCGACTGCGCCGGGCCGGGCAAGCCAGCGACTCCGCGCTCTCGCAACTCGAGGACGCCACGTTCATCGTGCTGGCCTATCTGCGCCAGGCCGGCGCGCAGCGCCTCGGGCTGCGTGAGCAAGGCGGCTTCGCCTATTCGGAGATCGGCGAGGCGCTGCAGCTCATCCTCACCGCTCGGCACGCGCTGGTCCCGGTGACGTCCGGGCGGCTCGGGTCCGCGATCTACACAAGCCGGGTGGTGTGCGGCCGGCGCGGCATCGAGGTTCAACCGGCCGGCACCCCCTATTACGGCCGGGTCTTCGGGTTCCGGGACTATCCGGAGCGCACCATCACCAGCCAACTCTCCGCCCTGCTCGCGGTGGATTATCCCTGTGTCCTCGCGCAGAGCTTCCGGTTCCTCTCCCGCTCGCAGGCGCAGTCGGCGCTGCACTTCAAGAAAATCCGGATGGAGAACGCGATGGACGCCGCGGTCTCCCAACTCGAGCAGCTTGCCGCGGCACAGGACGAAGTTGCGCGCGGCGACAGCGTGCGTGGCGAGCACCAGATCACCTACACGGTGTTCGCCCTGGACGGGCCCGCGCTGGAGCAGGCCTCCGCCGACGCGAAAAAGCGGCTGACCCAGGCGGGCATCGTCCCTGTACCGGAAAGCCGTGGCTGCTTTGCGGCGTACTGGTCGCAGCTTCCCGGGGCGGCCGATTGGCTCCGGACGCGGCCCGGCCGGATCAGCACCCGCAACCTGACCGCGTTCGCCTCGCTGGACGGCTTCCCCGAGGGCTGTGCGAGTGGAACAGCCTACTGGGATCGGCCGATCCTCCGCTTCCGCACGACGGCTGGGACCGCTTTCGACTATGAGCCGCATGTCGGCGACGTCGGGCACACCCTGCTTATCGGCAAGACCGGCGCCGGCAAGACGCTCTTCATGGCCTGGCTGGCGATCGGCCTGACGCAAGCCGTCGGCAACGGCCTGGTGTTCCTGCTCGACAAGGACCGGGGCAACGAGATCGCCATTCGCGCCATGGGAGGCCGGTACCTGCCGCTCCGGGCGGGCGAGGACTCCGGGCTTGCGCCGCTTCGCGCCCTCACGGATGCGCCGGCCGACCGCGCCTTCCTGGCAGAGTGGATCGAGGGGCTGATCCGGCTGGACGACGGCGCTGCACTCTTGCCGGACGAGAAGAAGCGCCTGTCGCGCGGCGTCGCCCGCGTCATGGCGCTGGAGCCATCGCTTCGGTCCCTGGCCGGCGTGCGCCAGTTCATGGGGGTCACGGACGCCACGGGCGCCGGCGCCCGCCTGGATCGCTGGTGCCGGGGCGGTGCGCTGGGCTGGGTCTTCGATGGCGGGCAGGATGAGCTGCGCCTTGATGCCACGCTGGCGGGCGTCGATATGACGCGGCTGCTCGAACACGAGGCCTGCCCCGCGGTGGGGGCTTACCTGCTGCATCGCATCAGCGCGCTGCTCGACGGCCGCCGCGTGGTGGTGATGGCGGATGAGGCGCGGTTCTACCTGCGCGACCGGTTTTTCGCGGCGATGTTCGAGGATTTCGCCCTCACCCTGCGCAAGCAGGAGGGGGCACTTTTTCTCGCCGCGCAGCAGCCCGAACACATTCTGCAAAGTCCGGTCGGGCCGTCGCTCGTGGCGCAGTGCCAGACGCGGTTTCTGTTCCCGCAGCAGTCAGTTGACCGGGAGGCCTATCTCGCCGGGCTCGGCTGCACCGATGCCGAGCTGCGCGCCGTGGTGGAAGAAATGCCAGCGCTGCCGGTGCGGTCGGTCCTGCTGAAGCGCGAAGCCGGATCGGTCATCCTGCAGACGGAGCTCGCCGGCATGGCGGATGAGATCGCTGTGCTGTCCGGCCGCGCCGCGACGGTGCGGGTGCTCGACCAGATCCGCGCGCAGCACGGCGACGATCCCGAGGATTGGCTACCGGTCTTCCTCAGCCGGGTGCGGGACGTGCTGCGCCAGGAATCCCGCGGACAAGGAGAGAGATCATGAGGTGCATGCGGCTTGCCGGGCTTCTGGCCGCCTTCCTCGGCGCGGGTTCTGCCCGTGCGGCGCTGCCGGTCATCGATATGACCTCGATCCAGCATCTCGTGCAGGAGATCCAGATCCTGCAACAGCAATATTCCCAACTCCAGGCGGTTTATGGGTCGCTCGCGCATCCGACGGGCGTGCTCGGCATGGCACCCGAGCTGTTCACGCCCGCTGTCCGCAACCCGCTTCCTGCCGGAAGCCAGCTGACGGGCATCCTCTCGGGCAATGGTGGCGGATCACAGCTCGGCGCGCTGATCAATCAGATAGAACAGCAGAACCAGGCATACCGGCCCAGCGGCAGCGACTGGACCGCGCAGTGGATCAACCGTTCCGCAGCTTCCAATGCGGGCGTCCAGGCGCTTGCCGAAACCATGCTGCAGAGCCTTCAGCAGCGGCAGGCCGGGCTTGCTGATCTGCAAAGCCAGCTCGCGAACGCCCAAGACGTCACCGAGGTCTCGGCCATCGGCGCGCGCATCCAGTCCGAGCAGAATTTTGTCTCGACGCAGACGACGGAGGCATCCCTGCTCTCGACCCTGGCTCGCACCCAGCAACAGGCCGAAGAGCAGGAGGTCATCCAGAAGCAGCGGGAGGACGCCGACCAGCTTTTCAACGACACGCAGCCGATCGGAGCGGGCCAGTGAGGCGTATCCTGTTTGCTGTTGTGGCGCTGGCGTCGCTCGCTGCGGCGCATGCCGAAGCTCGGGTGCTTCACGACGTGCCGTGGTACAAGGCGCACGACGCCGCGCGAAAGGCAACCGTTCAGCTCTGTGAGAGCGACGCGCGGTTCGCCAATCTGCCGGACTGCAACAATGCCGAAGCAGCGGCGGCCGGCGTCATGTTCGGCAAGGGTGATCCCAACTCCGGCCTCAACTACATGTACGATCCGAAGTACTGGGCCGCGAACCGCGTGGCACGCGATGACGCCTGGGTGCAGTGCCAAGCCGGAAAGGGCCTCATGCTACCCTACTGCTCCGCGATTCGAGCCTCCTTCGCGCTGAACCCATGATTCAGCTCTTCGCACCATTTGCGCAGCAGTTCGACACCGGGTTGAACACCGCAGTCTCACGCGTGATCACAACGGGACTGGCGGCATGTGCCCAGGAACTCGGCGCGGCTCTGGTGATCTTCATCATTGTCCAGGGTGCGCTCATTGCCTTCCGCCGCTATGATTACTGGCGGGGCCTGACCAACATGCTGCGCGCGGCGTGCGTTGGGCTGCTGCTGACGGCCGGCTACTACGCAGCGTACGTGCAGACGCCATTCCTGACCACGTTGCCAAACTGGATCGCCCATGTGGTCAACGGAGCGTCTGGCCCGCAGGCCGGCGCGCAGCAATTCGACGCTCTCTTGTCAGCAACGGACCACTTCGCGGCCGCGATTCTCCAGCAGGCAACGGGTGTCTTTCAGATCGGCACTCGGATTGAGGTGGCGGTCGCAGTTGTGTTTGACGTAACCGCCATCGGGATTGCGTTCGTGATCTGGGAACTCGCCAGCTTCATGACCGGGCTGGTCATCTGCGTGGGCCCATTCGTGCTCATCGGGTTGCTGTTCGCCGCAACCCGCCCCATCACCGAGCGATGGGTCAGCAAGCTTATCGGCCTGCTGGTACTGCAGCTTATGGTTGCGGTTCTTCTGCAAGTCCTGATTGCGGGGAATACGGCCTATATCCTGCAAGCGCAGCGCACACCGGGCTCCGGCATCGAAGAGCAAATCATGACGCTCATCAATATCGCAGCGTTTGCCGGCATTTCAGGGCTGATGGCTGTGCTGGTGCCGAGCGTGGCGGCGTATATCGGGGGTGGCGTTTCCATGAACGTCGTATCATCGGTTGTTGCCGCACCCGCCCGCATGGCTGCGTGGGTCAGCTGACATGGACATCAATGAACTCGCTGTCCCGGTTCCGACGTCGGCAATAGAAAAGCACTACCACCAGACGCTTTCGTTCCAGGCCGAGCGTGCGCGCCACGCCGTGCAGCGCGCGAGGAACTACGGACGGCTCGCGGCGGGGCTTGGGGCGATCTGCTTCATGGAGGCGGCAGCCCTGTATATGGCCCTGCCGCTGAAGCAAATCGTTCCGGTGTTCATCGATGTCCACAAGGACGGTGTCGTCGATACCTCGGCGTCAATGTCGGCGTTGCCGCGCAGCACGCAGCAGGCTGCGATCGAGGCTGAGTTGTGGGAGTACGTGCGGCACCGCGAGCACTACAATTTCGCAGAGGCGCCATACGATTATCAGGTGGTCAGCGGCATGTCCGCCCCGGCGGTGCGCGCGCAATACCAGTCCGCCGTCAACCCGAAAAACCCGAACGCGCCGGTCAACACGCTGGGCAAGAAAACCATCATCAGCGTGCGCCGGATCAGCGGTGCGTATCTGGAGCACGCTCCGGATTACAGCTCTGGCCGCTATCAGATCCGCTTTGCGGCCCGGGTGACCGAGGAGGGGCACCCGGATACGTGCCAGCGAATGTCGGTGCTGTTCGCCTACCGGCCGGTCGCCTCGGTTCCGGTCACGCAGCGCGTCACCTTCAACCCGGCCGGCATCGTCATCACCAGCTACCCCCGGCCGGAGCCTGAGGCGCCACGGACCACGGACCTGGCGGAGTGTCGCCAATGAGAGCCGTGCTGCTTGGCATCATGCTGGCGGTTGTTCCTGGCGCTGCATACGCCCTCACCACGCCGAAGGGCGGTCCGCAGGACGCACGCGTGCAGACCGCCCCGTATCGGGCAGAGGACGTGATCGCGCTGCATGCGGCGGTCGGAAAGGCGTTGCTCGTGCAATTGCCCCAGAGCGAGACCGTGACCGATGTCACGCTGTCCGATACCGCCGACATGCTGCCGCCGGTCATCGTGGCGAACTCCGTGACCTTCAAGCCAAAGGCTCCGATGTCTGCCGGGCCGCTATTCGTTTACGCGCGCGTCGGTGATGGCGAGCGGATCTATAAATTCGAGCTGGATGCCACGGCAGACGCGACCGGCACCCAGCCGATCGCGGTCATCGTGACCGACCCCGGGGCAGCCGCCAGAGCGCGCGCAGCCGCAGCGCAGAAGGCCGCAGCGGCGCGGCAGCAGGCCGCGATCAGGGCCGAACTCGATCAGCCGCCTGCACCCCCTCGAATCAACACCGATTACACCGCGCGCGGTCCCCTCGGGCTGCTTGGCCGCTGAGGTTCGTCATGAAGACCATTCGCTTCCTGCTGGTAGTCCTTCCACTTGGTGCCTGTGCAACGGGGGGGCCAAAGCTTGCGGCCTGCGCGGGCCCGGTATGGTCGGTGAATCCATCCTCTCCGCGGCCAGACGTCTGGGACGACGGGCAAAGCACGTTTTTCCGGTTCCCCGGCAATATGCGAATCCCGGCGTTTTTCGTGATCAATCCGGATGGCAAGGAAGCCGCCGCCGACTACACGGTGAACGCCCAAACCCACATCGTCACCGTGCATCAGACCGCACCGGAGTTCCGCCTGCGCGATGGCGATTCGGTCCTCTGCCTCACGAACCATCACTACGACCCGATCGGGCAAAATCCAGGCACCGGCACCACCAGCCCCGACGTCGAGCGCGTGTTGAGGGCCGCGAAATGAGCCCCATCACGGGAAGCAAACCGCCGCTCCGGCCATGGCAGGTGATCACGCTCGGGGTGGCCGGGGTCGGCGCTCTGATCGCGATTCCATCGCTGGTCAGGGCGCTCGATGCCCATCGGCCGGCGCCAATGCCGGCACAGACCATGGCAGCGGCTCCGGGCGAGCCGTGGGTGCCGCCGGCGGTGCCCAGGGCCAAGACGGAGCCGGTGGCCTTCCACCCGACGGCCTCATCGGCAATGCCAGCCCTGAACACCGCACCGCTCCCACCGATGCCGACGACAGCGGGGGCCGCGGCGTCCTCGCCCCTGGAATTTGCGCACATGATCCGGCACGACGATGGCGCGGGGCGGCCGGCGGCAGCCTCCGGAGGCCCGCCGCGCGCGGCGGGCAGGCAGGACGCTTTGTCCGCCCGCTTGCAGCCGACCGGGCTGGGCGGCGCCAGTGCGACCCGCCTGCCGGATCCCGAGCTGACGATCGCGCAGGGCACCATCATCCCGTGCATCCAGCAGACCGCCCTGGACAGCTCCTATCCGGGTCTGATTACGGCAGTCATTCCGCAGGATATCTACAGTGCGGGAGGTCACACCGTCCTGATCGATGCCGGCTCCAAGGTGGTCGGCACCATGCAGAAGGGCATTGTCAGCGGCCTCTCGCGCGAATTCGTGCTCTGGCAGCAGATCACGACGCCCGCGCCGAACTTCGTCCGCATCGCACTCGACAGTCCGGCCGCCGATGCGCTTGGCCGCACCGGTTTGGACGGCCAGGTGAACCGGCATTTCTGGGAGAAGATCAAGGGCGCGCTGCTGCTCTCGACCGTGGATACCGGCATCCAGGCGGCGGCACTCGGCGCCACAAATGCGCTTGCCGGCCGCAACGGCGGGTACGGCGGCAGCAGCGTCAATTTCTACCAGTTCCAGAGTGCGGGCGACCAGGCAGTCAGCACGCTGCTGCAATCGACCATTCAAATCCCGGACACGCTCACCCGGCCGCAGGGTGCCTCGTGCAGCATCTTCGTGGCGCGCGACCTGAGCTTCGCGAGTGTCTACGCCTTGCGCTTCAGGAGCGGGCGATGATGCATGCGCACCACGCCGCCCCGCTCCTGGCCCAGCTGCTCGCGCCTCTCGAGCGGTTCGCCGACGCCGGCGTGGAGGAGATCTGCATCAACCGGCCGGGGGAATGCTTCGTGCGCCGCGCCGGCGGATTCGAGCGGCACAACATCCCGCTCGCATACGACGAGCTCTACGACATTGCCGTCCTGGCAGCCGCCCACGCGAGCCAGGACGTTGGACCGGATCGTCCGCTGCTCGCCGCCGAGCTGCCCGACGGGTCGCGGCTGCAGGCGGTGATCCCGCCCTGCGTGCCTGACGGGACGGTCAGCCTGACCATCCGCCGGCACAGTGAGAGGATCGCCCCACTGGACGCGGTCGCCCGCCGTTATCGCACGGGCCAGTGGAACAGATGGGCGCAGCGGCACGAGGCGCGCGCACAGGAAAGCAGCCGGCTCCTCCAGCTCTATGATGCCGGCAACATCGTGGACTTCTTCTCCGAGGCGGTGCGCATGCGCTGCACCATGCTCCTGACCGGCGCCACAGGGTCAGGGAAAACCACGATGCTCAAAACCCTGGTCAGCATCATCAACCCCGATGAGCGGCTGATCACGATCGAGAATGCGCCGGAGCTGACGATCACGCAGCCGAACCACGTTCGCCTGCTCTACTCCCACGGCGGCCAGGGCACCGCGAAGGTGACCCAGAAGGATCTGCTCGAAGCCTATTTGCGGATGCGCCCCGACCGGGGATTCGTCGGCGAGCTGCGCGATCCTGAGGCCGCCTACGTCTTCGTGCACGAGGTTGGCACCGGTCATCCGGGCAGCTCCACCACGATCCACGGCAAAGATGCCGGGCAGGCCTTTCGCCGGCTGTTCAACCTGGTGAAAGGCAGCGAGGCCGGAAAGTCCTACGACGATGCGACCATCACATCGCTGCTCGCCGGCGCCATCGACGTGATCGTGCCGTTTCAGGAGCACGGGGGTGAATTCTCGATCGGCGAGGTATGGCTGCGGCCGGACGCGCAACGGCGCGGGCAGACCATTGCCGAGCTGATGGAGGACTGACCATGCTGACCCCCACCCGGGCGGCATGGCTCGCCCTGACCATCCTCGCCACCGCGGTTGCATGGACCGTGGCGTCAAGCTGCATCTTCCTCCTGGGCACGCATTTGTGGGCCGCGTTTGCCTGGCCGGAGCGTGGCTGGGCCTGGTGGATATACCGGCCCTACGCGAGCAATCCCGTCGTCGCCTTGTGGCTGCACCGCAGCTTCTGGGGCGGACTCGGGACGGTCGTTCTCGTGCCGGGTGCGGTCATCTATCGGCTGCGCACGATGCCCAAGGTGGCGCCGCTGCGCTGGCGTCCCCGCCAGGTCGAGCGCGGTTCTTCCGACAACCACGGGCACGCGGCGTGGATGGCGCTACCAGAGCTGCGCCAGTTGTTTCCCGGCCCGGATCCGAAGCATGGGGGCGTCGTCGTGGGCGAGGCGTACCGGGTGGATCAGGACACGGTTTCCGGCGCGCGATTCGATCCGCGCGACAGGCGGAGCTGGGGCCAGGGCGGGCGGACACCGCTGCTGATCGACCCGTGCCGGGACGGTTCGACCCATTCCCTGATCTTTGCCGGATCAGGCGGGTTCAAGACCACCACCGCGGTGACGACGCTGCTGCACTGGACGGGGTCCGTCGTGGTGCTCGATCCCTCCTGCGAACTCGCTCCGATGCTTCACGATGCCCGCAAGGGTATGGGTCATCGGGTCGTCGGGCTGTCCCCCGCGACACCGGATATCGGCCTGAACGTGCTGGACTGGATCGACATCACGGCACCGCTCGCAGAGTCGCATGTGCAGTCCGTGGTGTCCTGGGTCTGCGGCGAGCCGAGCCGGGACAGCGGCGAGGAGGGCGCGTTCTTCGATAGCTGGGGCCGCCAGCTTGTCGCTTGCCTGCTGGCCGACATGCTCTGGGACAAAGCCTTGCCCGCGGAACACAAGACGCTCCGCCTGCTGCGCAAGGCGGTCGTGCAGCCGGAGAAGAAGCTGAAGGCCCGGTTTGCCGCGATTCACCGCGACTCCGGCAGCCCCATGGCGCGGGATATCGCCGGATCGCTCATGGACATGGCGGCAGAGGAGACCTTCAGCGGCATCTATGCCAACGCCGCCAAGCTGACCGGCTGGCTCTCGATCCGCGCTTATGCGGATTTGGTTTCCGGCAGCACCTTCCGCACGGCCGATCTGGCAAACGGCCACCTCTCGGTCTTCATCCAGATCCCGCTCGATGCGCTGTTGACCACGCCGGGCCCGGCACGCGCGCTGGTTGGTGCACTGCTGAATGCGGTCTATCGCGCAGAGGGAAGCACCTCCGGGCGCGTGCTCTTCCTGCTCGATGAGGCGGCGCGTCTTGGCCGCATGGCGGTGCTTCAGCAGGCCCGCGACGCCGGCCGGAAATACGGCATCACCCTGCAGCTGCTGTATCAGAGCGCCGGCCAGCTTGAAGATGCCTGGGGCCAGCACGAAAAGCGTGCCTGGTATGATTCGGTGTCGTGGCGCGCCTACGCCGCGGTGCGCGACGAGAAGACGGCGCGCGAGCTGTCGGACGCGTTTGGCACCTATGGCGTGATCGCCTACTCGGAAGGCGACAACGCCGGCCGCCACAGCGGGCAGAGCCTCGCCGCGATCGGCGGCCGATCCCGCGGGCAGAACACCAACCGTCACGAAATCAAGCGGCGGCTGATCGCAGCGGACGAGCTGCTGCAGGACACCCGCGCGGATGAGCTGTTCATCATCGCCGGTGGCCGGCCCATCCGCTGCGGACGGGCGATCTATTTCCGCCGGCCAGAAGCGGAGGCTGTCGTGCAGGAAAGCCGGTTTGCCGCCTGATCCCGTCGAACGAAGGAACTCCTGATGAGCAGTGATCAGATGGCCGATGAAGTCCGCGCCCTTCGCACCGAGGTGCAGGCGCTCACGCAGGGACTGCTGACGCAGCAGGAGACGCTGCGGATCATGGACGAGAAGCTGAACTGCATTCTCGAAGCGGCCGTCGGGGAAGCGGACCAGGGAGAAAGCCCACTCCAGGCCCTTCTGATCGAACTCCTCGCAACAGTTCACCAGATTGTCGAGGGCCAGGGCGAGATCATCAAGCTGCTGCACGCGCCTGTTCATTGAGATGCTGACATACCGCACCGGCGCGGTCGGCGCGCCATCGAGCGGCAAGGCGATGGCGGCGCATCTGATGGAGCCGACGCTGCCGCGCGAAGCCGCTGAGCTGGCGGCCTACTACCAGGCCGGCGCGCGGCTTGCGCAGCCCGATGCCCCCCAGGGGAGTGACACGGCGACTGTGGCCGAACCCCGGAGGGACATGCACCCGGGCCTTGCCCGCCGGCTGGGCATCGACCCGGTGCGGCCGCTCGTCGCCGACGAACTGGCAAGCCTCTTGGCGGGCCGGCGCACGGACGGCACAGAGATCGAAGGCGTCAGCCGGCGCAAGACGATCAGCTTCGTGGATTGCTGCTTCTCCGCCGACAAGAGCGTCTCTCTGGCCTGGGCCTTCGCGCCCACGGAAGCCGAGCGCAATCAGATCGCGCAGGCGCATCGGGATGCGGTTGCGTCCGCCATGTCGTACCTCGCCGCGGAGCTGGGACGTGCGCGCAAGGGGAACGGCGGCCGGGACGGATGGGAGTCCGGGCACGTGGGCTGGGCGCAGTTCATGCACTACACCAGCCGCCCGACCCTGGAGATCGCGAACGGCGCGCAGACCGAGCTGGTGTCGCTGAAGGTCGCGGGCGATCCGAACCTGCACACGCACGTCGCGCTGTTCAATGCGGTCCTGACGGACGCCGGCCGGCTCGGCTCACTGGACCTGCAGCGCCTGGAGGGCCGCGTGCACGAGTTCGGCGCGTACTACCAGGCCCATCTCGCCCAGAACCTCCGCGCGATCGGCGCGGGTGTCGCGCTGGATCAGGAAACCGGCGCGGCTCGGCTGACCGGAATTCCGGAGCGGGTGCGGACAGCGTTCTCGAAACGCACAATCGACGCGAACGCGATTGCCCGCGGCTGGGCGCAGCAAAGCGGGCGCGACTGGGATCTGTTGACCGCGGAGGAAAGGGTCGAGCTGGCCAAGCGCGGCGCCGGCGCCGGGCGCAAATCCAAGGACGCCAGGCGCGATGATTGCTCAGATTTTGCTGCCTGGCGGAGCCAGACCGACAAGCTCGGGTGGCAAAATGCCGGTGTCGTGGGGAAAGGTGCCGCACCCGCCCCGCAAAATCCGGACGAACGCACGGCGCAGGCCTATCAGGCCGCCCTGCCGCTGGTGGAGCGGGCGTTTGCCAGGTCCGCCGTGGTGGACATGGCCGACCTGCGCGTGGCCGCCACCCGGGGGCTGGTCGCCGCGAGCGTCACCGGGCCCGAGAACATCACCGACATCGTGCGGGCGCTTGGCACGCGCGGCGTCCGCCAGGAAGGCGAGGACACGCGCCTGATTGCGGCCAGGGACGGACGCCGGGCGCGCGTCACCACGGAAAAGCATCTCGGTCGGGAGGACGAACTCGTCGCGCTGGCCCGCGCCGCGGCAGCGGACAAGTCGGCGGCGCTGAGTCCGGCCGCGATCGAGCGCGCCACCAGCCGCACCGATCTCGACCTGTCCACCAGCCACGGAGAAAAGCAGCGCGCCGTCATCAGCCGGCTCGGCACTGGCGGCAGGCTCGGCGTGGCAATCGGCGTGGCGGGCGCCGGGAAGACTGCCCTGCTCTCCCCGCTGGTCGACGCCTGGAATGAGGATGGGCGCACGGTAGTCGGGGCCGCCGTCGCGTGGCGTCAGGCCGACGATCTCGCCGGGGCCGGCATTCGCCAATGGTTTGCACTCTCGGTCCTGCTGGACCGGGCCGAGGCCGGCAGGGTGCCCATGAACCGGCAGACGGTGGTCGTGGTCGATGAGATCGGACTGGTCGGCACATCGGACATGGCCCGGCTGTTGCGGCTTCAGGCGGCCTCCGGCGCGCAGGTGATCGGCCTGGGCGATCCGCTGCAGTGCCAGTCGGTCGAAGCGGGGCCCACGGTCGATCTGCTCCGGAAGGCGCTGGGTCCGGATCAGATGCCGGAACTGCTGACCACGGTGCGACAGCAGTCGCAGCGCGAGCGGGAGACCTCCCTGATGTTCCGCGAAGCCCGGGCGGACGAGGCGCTTGCCCGGAAAGGGGAGGACGGCACTCTGGCGCTGGTTCCAGGCGGCTATGGCGACGCCGTGGCGCGTGTGGCGGACCTCTGGGCTGAGCGGCAGCGTGCGAACGCCGCTGATCCGTCCTACCGGCTGACCGTGACCGCTCCGACGAATGAGGATGCGCGCGCCGTCTCCGCGGCCATCCGGGAGCGACGGCGGGCCGCCGGGGAGGTTGGCCCCGATGTCGCCATCCTGAAAGCCACGGACCAGAACGGCGCCGAGTATGCGCTCCCGCTGGCCCAGGGCGACCAGATCCGCCTGTTCGCCAACACAGGGGCCGCGCTGAGCGGCGGCCGGGCAGGCAGTATCGGGCGGAACGGTTCGGTGCTGACCGTGCTCGACATCTCCGGTGAGGGCGTGCGGATGCGGAACGCCCGTGGGACCGAAGGCCTGGTCAGGTGGGAGACACTGCGCGACCCGCTCTCCGGCCGCGTCCGGCTGTCCTACGGCGACTGCCTGACGATCAACGCCGCCCAGGGCATCACCAGCACGGAACACATCAACGCGCTGCCCGGCGGCAGCCGGACAGCGAACGCCAACACGGTCTATGTCGCGGAGAGCCGCCATCGCCGGCAGTCCTGGCTGGTGACGTCGGACGGCGCCGAGCGCCAGGAAATCGCCGGCCGCCGGCCGCTCGGGGACGCGCGCCCGATCACGCGGAAAGACGTGCTCGCGAACATGGCCCGCAACCTGTCCCGCCAGCCGGAGAAGCCCTCCGCGCTGCTCTTCCTGGAACGCGCCAGTGAGGCCGTGCGGCAGAGCGCGCGGGGCCTGCAGCGCGGACTGCGCCCGGCCGAGGAACGCCGCAAGGCTGGCCAGCAGCCCACGACGCTGAACCGAACCTTCGCCCGCCAGCGGCTTCAGGCCGCCGCCAAGGCGATCAGGGCGCGGGTGCTGCAACCGGCGATGGAAGTCATCGCGGCGCGGACCAGGCAACGCCAATCGAAGTCGAGGAGAGTGCGATGAGTGAGCAACAGAAAGCCGGGTCGTTCTGGACCCGGCTGGCCCAGGAGGTGCAGCACGAGCGGGCCGGGGAGCGCGCGCAGGTCGCGCAAGATCGCGGGGACCGGCAGCGGGCCAAGGCCGAGGAACGCCAGCCGGAAACCAAACAGCCGCGCCGCAAATGGCCGCGGATACGCGCCTGACCGCATTCATGAATGCCTTGGTCTGATGGAAACCCTGACTCTTCCCGTCGCGCAAGTGTCGTCGATGTGTCGAAGAACTGACGGGGATCTGTCGTGGAACTGTCGCGTCCTGAGGCGGAGCTGAGGAGACATGACACGCCATCCAGCCCCTGGTCCCAATGTCGAACTGCGGGATTCGCGTAGGGCCGAAGAGACGACCGACCCGCCGCCCGAGACCGCCATCTCCTGGCCGTTCCCCAAACCGGCACGGATCGCCGGATCGCGCTTCAAGCGTGGCGGGGCTGTGTACGTGTGGCTCTACCGCCAGTACGAGGCGCTGCTGAAAGCGCAGGCGGAGCCTGGGTTCGCATGGCGTGAAATCGCCTACGAGGCAGGCAAAGCCATCTGCAGCCCGGACGTCTTTCAGCCCCCGACCCCGGCGCAGATCGCCGCAACCTGGAAGAAGGTGTGCGCCAGTGTCCGGCAATGCGGCTACGATTCCGAAAAATGGGCCGCCACGGTCTTTCCCGGTGACGGCGCAGCGCGGGATTTTCCGCCGCTTCCACCCCCGTCGGCGCCGACGCCGACGTCCCGGTCGGTGGCCAAGATCATGGCCGCGGCCCGCCAGCAAACAGATCCGCGACGCTCTCCGGTCTATCAGTGGATGCTGAGCAACTATGCCGAACTGCGGGAGGCGCTTGAGCAAGACAGTCCGAACTGGGGCGCGGTGGCCGTGGCTTTGGATAAGGGCGGCCTGACTGACCGGGACGGCAACCCGCCCGCTCCGGGGACGGTCGCACAGACCTGGTATCGGGTCCGCAGGGCGGTGATGCGCAAAGCCGTCGGCCGCGCAGAGCCGGCCAGGCCGCCGGTCGCGGTTCAACTGTTCCGTCCCGGGGCAGGTCGCGCCGCGGAACCCGCCGCTGGCGCAGTCTCGCTGATTTCGCGCGCCGCCCCTCCCCGACCTCCAGAGCTGTCGGAGAGCACAAGCGCGGCGACGACGGTGGAGGCGCGCCTTCGCGCATTCCGCGCGGGCCTGAACGCCGGGAAGGTCCGCATTCCCGAACCCATCAACCCTGCCAATCCGAGAGGGAACGCCGATGGCGAGACGTGATGACGCTGCCGTGATGGAGCTGGGCCGGGCACCGGACACGGGTAGCACTGACCAGCCGAAGGCGATCTTCGCCGTGGGCCGCGGTGGCCGGGGCAAGACGGTCGCCTATCGCTGGATGGTTGATCGCGCCCTCAATCAGGGGCGGCAGATCATCGTGGCGGACGCGGACCGCACGAACCAGACCCTGGCGGCCTTCTTCGGCAATCTGGTGGTCAGTCCGCCGAGCGCCGCGGACGATGACATGCGGCCCTGGCTGGACACTTTGCTCGAACAGGCTATCGGGCACCGCAAGTCCCTGATCGTGGATCTCGGCGGTGGCGATCAACTCCTGAAGCACGCGGCCCTGGAACTCGATCTGGCCGGCTTCCTGGCGGAGAACGGGGTGACCCCGGTGGTGCTGCACTTCGTCGGCGCCGACAGCGATGATCTCGCTTATCTGCGGGAGACCGAGCGCAGCGGGCTGCTCGCGCCGGAGAAGACGGCGATCGTCTTCAACGCAGGGGTGGTGCCGGCCGGCATATCGCTGGACGCCGCCTGGGCCAAGCACGAGGGCGATGCTGGGCTCCGCGCTGCGATCGCCCGCGGTGCCCAGCTCGTGCGCATGCCGCGCCTTGCCTGCATGACCCTGCTCGACGACCAGCGGCTCCGCTTCACCGAAGCGAACGGGGACAAGCTCGGCCTCACGAACGCACAGCGCGTCTTCATGTGGCTGCGGGAGATGGAGCGGTCCTTCGAGCCGATCGCCGCGTGGCTTCCCTGACATGGCCACCGCGCTCCACGAAGCGGCGGATCGGCTTGAGACCGAGGCACAGCGCTCTGGGGTCCTGGCTGATGACCCGCTGGCGACGCTGCTGCATGCAGCCGCATCGCTGGCGCGGGCGATGGCTGACACGGCGGGACGGCTGGAGACGCTCGGCTCTCAGCCGCTGGACAACCAGGTGACCGCCGCCGTGGAGCGGGCGAGCACAGGAATTGCCCTGCGCGTGGCCGGTCACATCGACCGCCGGGCCTCGATCACAGTCGCCGCCGCGCTGTTCTTCGCAGCGACGATCGGCGGCGCGATCGGGTATGCCGTGGGAGCCGCCGGGCAGTCGCGCGCCGGCCCGATCGCCGTGTGCTGGCAGCAGAAGGGCGAGCGCGTGTGCTCGCCTGCGGTTTGGCTCAATGCTGGAGGTGGGAGATGACGACGTTGGCACGCGTTGCGTGGCCCGGCTTGCGGCTGCTGATCCTGCCATTGGCGTGGCTCGCTTGGCTGCCGGCGGCGGTGCTCATGCTCGGCGGAAGCGGCGCGCTACTGCTCGTTGCGATGCACGCGGACGGCAGATCGATTGATCTGGTGCTTGCGTTGGCGATGGCATCCGCCGCGGCAGTGATCTTCAAAACGCGCCGGGCCATCTTGCGCCGTCGCGGGTAGGCGCGTGTGGCCCGGTGCAACCGATGGCCGTGCGCCGGAGTGGCAGAGGTGTCTCGATGTGCGACGCGGCAGCAGGTCTGATGCCAACGCGTAGGCTGCGGGGGCCGCACCTTGCGCGCCAGGCGCGCGTTTCGCAGATTCGCCTTTGCAGCCGGCACAAAAATTACGACAGATGGTCCACTGCACCGTGAGCAAGCGGGTCTACCTGGCCGGACCGGAGGTGTTCCTCGCCAATGCGCGCGAAATCGGCGCGCGCAAGCGGGCCATGTGCGCCCGGCACGGCCTGGTCGGGGTGTTCCCTGCTGATGAAGAGGACGCCTTCGATTCGGCCATGCCCCTCCCCGAGCGAGGTCTCGCCATCAGCCGCGCCATGGAACGCGCCATGCGGGAGTGCGACGCCATGATCGTCAACCTTACACCGTTCCGCGGCCCGAGTGCCGATGTCGGCTCAGCCTATGAAATGGGGTTCATGCGCGCGCTCGGCCGGCCGGTCTTCGCCTATTCCAACGACGCCCGCCCGTTCCTCGATCGCGTCACCGCCTTCTGTGGCGGCAAGGTGCGGCGGCGGCCGACCGGGGAGCACGAGGATCCGGACGGCATGGCAATCGAGCCCTTCACGCTGCACGACAACCTGATGCTCGCCGGTAGCGTGGCGGCATCCAGCGGCTGCCTCATCACCGCGACCGTGCGGCCGGCCGAGCGCTACACGTCGCTCGCGGTCTTCGAGCGCTGCGTCGAACGCGCGGCTGCCACGTTGCGCCGCTGACTGCGTTTCCGGGGGGAGGCCAGCCGCTTCACGTCAGCTTCGGCCGCCCTTGCTTCTGCGCCATCGCCCCAGAATGCCTCCAGCAGATCCGGCAGCGCCGGCTGCTCACGCTGGGGCTGCTGCGGGACCCGGGCGGGGGTTGGCCGTGTGTCCGGCGCGTCACGGCCGGCCCGCCGGACTGGGACGGGTGGAATCTCCGGAACAGGCTCTCTGTGGCGCATCGGCGGCTCCCTCGTCATCGCACCAACGGTAGCGTATCCACGCCCGGCCGCGCGAGCACACCGACGGGTGGTCACACATCCTTGGCGGGGCGCATTGCCTCGCCTGAAATGCTCCCGGACGCTGACCCGTTGCCTCATTCAACATGCTCCCGACCGGTGTGCATCGGCGACCGCGCTCCAGCACCCCCCAAACCCAGCCGCCCGCCGGGGCGTCACTCCCGAGTGACGCCCGCCGCCATCTATACGCGGATTCTCACCGCCGCTGACAAGCCGGCTGACGCAGCGTTTGGCACATAAATATCTGCCGGAGGAACCGGCAGGATGACCAACAACGATGAACCCAAAATCAAGCTACCGAAGACCCACCCCCATCTCGCCAAGCTGGTCATCGACCCTGCGGATTGGCACGAGTTCGAACGGCAGTTCGAGGATCGCCCGGAGGTGAAGATCCGCAAGCTCGGCACCTCGGAGCCGGATCAGTGGACGGTCTGGGTGGGCTGCGCTTCGGAGATGGTGAAGCACCTGCTCGAAGAGAATTGGTGAACCGGGGTCAGCGATGCTGATCCTCCCTATCCCGGTCTTGGCCCCTGTGCCTGCTTCCTGAATTTGCGGGTCGTTGTCCGCCACCGGGGTTCGCGGGTCGATATCCACCTTCCTGATGAGGTGGTCGATAACCGCCGCCCAGATTGATCGGATGGTTGCCGCCCGGAGGTGCCGCTCTATAGCCGCCCTGCGGATGCTCTCGCTGGTGGCCTTCCGGTCGGTAATGCCGATCCCAATCGCCACCACGGTAGCCGCCGTAGTAGCCACCGCCGAACGTCACTGACCCGCCATAGGACGGGCCGTATGCCGGATAGCCATAGGCGGGATAACCGTATGTCCCGTATGTCGGGTAGCCATAGCTGCCATAGGTCGAATATCCGCTGTAGCCGTAGCCATATCCCGCAGACGGCACGTAAGCCCCTGTGTAGGGGTCATAGGCGCATCCTGAGAGCGTCGCCGCTCCAACGATCAACACGATTGCTGCCAGCGTTTTGTTCATCGTCGCCCTCCACTCAGACCTGCTCCCACCGTGTATCCCACGGCCAGGTTGCGTCATTGATCGCTGTGGATCACGGCAGATCAGTCGCCGCATGGTGGCGATTGTAGGACTTCGCCGGACGGACACCCAATAGCCAGGAAACCAGATCGAAATCCGGCTACGGAGCCTTTTGGAACAGGCCGAATCGCTCGACCTCCTTCTCCTCTCGGCCGTGAGACCGTCCAAAATCTGGGGGGTCTGACGACCACTGATACGCACGGCCGATCGGACGAAGCGCAGCGAAAGCGGGATGATCAGGGCCGCGACGGCATCCCGGCTTTGTTCTCCCCCCAGGTTTTGGACGGTTTCGTCGGCAATTCGCGAACGCAGTACTAGTTCCCTTCCTTCGCTATGTCCGGCTCTCGGGTTTCCGAGCGGCGCACCATGATGGAAAGCGCCACGGCAATGATCAGTGCCCCACCATAGAACAGGTTCTGAATGAACACCTGGATGCCCATCAGCGACAGGCCGTAGATGCCGGTGACCAGAAAATACACTGCGGCGAAGGAACCCCAGGCATTGAAGCGGCCGGGAACGATCGATGTGGATCCTAAGAATGCAGCGGCGAATGCTGGCAGCATGAAGCTGTCGCCGGAATTTGGGTCAGCCGATGCGCTGGTACCTGCGTAAAATACCCCTGCCATCGCCGCCAGGAACGATCCGGCCATCAGCGCGCCGAAGCGCAGCCGCCCAACGGCAAGCCCGGACAGCCGCGCAATGCGCCGCCCACGGCCAACAAACAGCAATTGCCGGCCAAGCGGCGTGTAGGTGAGGAAGTACCAAAGCCCGGCTGCGATCGCCACGGCATAAACGAAGCCCAGCGAGATGCCGAAGAACTGCGGCACGATCACGTAGGTCACCAGCGTGTTGGAAATACCAGAGATCAGATTGCTGTGGCTGATCCACAGCGTGATCCCGCTAACCAGCGAACCCATGCCCAGTGTGGCGATAATCGATTCAACCCCCACCACCACCACCAGGATGCCGTTGATGGTTCCCACCACCAGCCCGGCCGCCAGCGCCGCCAGGATGGCCCAGCCGATCGGAACCTGCATCTGCGCATTCAGTACCGCGATTAACATCGCCGACAGTGACAGAACGGATGCCGCCGAAAGGTCGTACTCGCTGGACGTCAGCGTCACGACCAGCGAGCAGGTCAGCACCACCAGCACCGCCTGCGAGTTGAACATGGACGTGAAGGTCTGGATCTGCAGGAAGCTGTCAGGCTCGATCACGCCGAAGACGGCAATGAGGATCGCCCAAGCGAACAGCAGGGCATAGCGATGACAGAACTTTCCGAACGCACCCTGGTGAGCGGGGCCGGCACTGGCTTCGGGGGGGCGGAGTGCGGCCGCGTGGTCAGGCGGCGCTGGCGAAGTCGGATCCGAGACATTCATGGGCAATACGATCCTTTATGACCTCGGGCCCGGCCAGCTCGCACGCCACCCGGCCGCGACGGAAGATCAGCACCCGGCTGCATAGCATCTCAAGCTGCTCGTGGTCGCCGCTCAGGCACAGCACACTGCCGCCGTGCGCGACGAAAGCGCGGAGGATGGCGAATATTTGCTCCCGCGCGCCGACATCGACGCCCTGTGTCGGCTCCTGCAGGATCAGCAGACGCGGTTCCAGCTGCAGCCATTTGGCCAGCAGCACCTTCTGCTGATTGCCGCCACTGAGCGATTCCAGTGTCAGCGTGGGGTCCGGCGGGCGTACGCCCAAGCGGGTAATCTGCGCCCGCGCATGGCTCGCCAGCGCGCGCCGATGCAGCCAGCCCGCGCGGAAGAAGCGCCGCAGCACCGGCAGGCCGACATTTTCCGCCACGGTCAGTTCGCCGATGCAGCCTTCCCTCAGCCGGTCGCCGGGTACGTAGCAGACCCCGGCTGCAATCGCCGCGCCAGGCGTGATCGTGGCCAGATCGATGGTCGTGGTGCCCAGCCGCATCCGCCCCTTCCAGGCCGGCAGCGCGCCGATCAGCAACGGCCCGAGTTCGGCAAACCCGGAACCGGTCAAGCCGGACACACCGACGATTTCGCCTGGCGCCACCGACAGGTCCACATCGCGCACGCCGGGACCGCTCAGGCCATGCACCTCGGTAAGATGATCCGTCCGCCGCGCCGCCTGTGCCGGCGCCGGCGCAGCCGGTGGAATATCGTGGCCGACGATCAGCCGCACGAGATCGCTGCGGGTGAAACTGGAGGTAGCGCCGCTGCCGGCGATCCGCCCGTCGCGCAGCACCGTCACGTGGTCGGTAACGGCAAGGACTTCGTCCAGGTCGTGCGACACGAACAGCACGCCGAAA
This sequence comes from Acetobacteraceae bacterium, assembly GCA_035532755.1. GTDB lineage: Bacteria > Pseudomonadota > Alphaproteobacteria > Acetobacterales > Acetobacteraceae > DATKQI01. Next base: position 11,955 of record DATKQI010000095.1, on the reverse strand, counting down.
CCGGCAGACTGCACCCGCCGCACCACGTCGAATAACTGGCCGACATTGGAATCGGCCAGATTGGCCGTGGGTTCGTCGAGGATGAGAACGCCGCGATGCTGTCCGGTCTCTCGCAGCAGCCTGCGTATCTCATCCACCGCACGGATGATCGCCAGCATCGGCCGCTGCCACGGCCGCAGCGTCTCGACGTTTGCCCTCGGATCGCAGGAGACGCCGAATTCCGCCAGCAACTCCTCGCAGCGCCGCACCTCGTCGCGCCAGGCGATGCGGCCCAGGCGACCTCGGGCGATTGCGCCGATGCGCAGGTTCTCCACCACCGACAACGACGCGATCAGGCCGGGGTCCTGATGCACGAAGGCCATGCCCAGCGAACGGAAGCGGCCGGGGGCCAGGGGGACCCGCACGGGACGGCCGCCTATCGTCAGTTCGGCCCCCGGCTCCGGCGCGTGATAGCCGGCCAGGATCTTGATGAACGTCGACTTGCCGGAGCCGTTGTGGCCGACCATGCCATGCACGCTGCCGCTGTCGATGGTCAGTCCGATATCGTCCAGCGCCAGCGTGCCGCCAAAACGTTTGCTGAAGTGCCGCGCCTCCAGGACGGGGGTTGCCGCGTTCACTTCGCGCCGCGAAACGGTCCCGGCGTTCGCCTCACTTCAATCCCCATAGCGCGTCGTAGCCGTTTGCGGCGCTGTCGCCGTAACCGACGCCGAATTTCGCCGGAACGCCGGCAGCATCGACATCGGACTTGGTGAACGCCCGGATTCCGGCAGCATAGTCCTTGATCAGCGGCTGTTTCAGCAGCACGCGCATGTCCTGATCCAGGATCGCGCCGGCCAGCCAAGTGGTATCTTCGCCGGAGTTGAAGGTCACCACATTGCCGGTACGTATCATGTCCAGCACCGCCGGGGTGGCGTTGAACGATGCGACCTTCACGCGGTCCGATGCGCCGGTGGTGATGATCGCCGGCATCACGAACTGCACCATGCCGTCATAGATCGGGATGATGTAGTCCAGGTTGTGGTCGGCCAGGATCGCGCTCTGCACGGTGGGGCCGACCTTCGTTGCCCAGTCCGCTGCATTCACGCCGGATACCCGCACTTTGCAATCCGGGCAGTACTTCTTGAACATCCCCATGATCGTCTTTTCGATATAGGGGCTGTTCGCGGTGCTCGGCGCGGTGATGACCAGGACGTTGCCTTTGCCCTTTGTCTGCAGGATCACCCACGCTGTCTCGAGTTCCGCCGCGTGGATATAGGCGCCATAGACGACACCGCTCAGGTTCGCCAGCGGCGGTTGTCCGAAAGCGTAGGTGTGGGCGGCGACAACCGGAATGCCCTTGCTGATCGCCTCCTGAATCTGCGGCGCCACCGTGGAGGGATCGAGCCCGCATGCCACGTTGATCAGGTCTGCCTTGTGCGCCATGGCAGTGGTGAACCCTTGAACCCACTGGCCGATCTGCGCGGTGGTCTGCCATACCTCGTGCCGGATGCCGAGGCGCTTGGCGAACTCATCTATCTGCCGGTCCACCACGTCGCAGAACGGAATCGACGTGGAACTGGGAATGGTGAAGATCAGCTTGCCCTTCAGCGTGCTGGGGTCGATCGCCGGACCCGGCGGGGTGAAATGCGTCTCGCCGGTATTGCCCGCGATCATCGCCTCCAACTCGGCCTTCGCGGCGGGAGTCAGCCCTGCGTCCGCGGGCTGCGCCGCTTTCCCTTGGCCGAACATCCCAAGTAGCAGCGCGATCGCGCACGCAAGCCGCGGCCATCCCCGATATGCCATCCGAAGTTCCCCCAACATCCCTGGACAAGTATTGTGCTCGCTATCCTGCATCCGACGGGACGCCTTCATCAAACGGCCGGGATACCAGGAAAGCAATTGTACCCTCACTTTATCGCCACGGCACCGAATCGTCCACCCCATCGCAAGCGACGTTTTCAGCTGGCATGTTCAACCATTACGTGTAGCGCGGCGGCCGCGTGCATCAACGATCGTTCGGCACCAGCAGATAGCGGTGCCCGCTCAGCGCGGCTTGCCGCTGCCAGCGACCGCGCTCCACGTCGTGCAGGAAACTCTCCAGCGTCGCGTTGAATGCCGCCGGCTCCTCCAGGTTGATGGTGTGCCCGGTCCTGGGCAGCATCAGCAGGCCACAGCGCGGGATGTTGCGCTTGAGGAAAAGCGCCAGGTCCAGCGTCGAATCGTCTTCGTCGCCGGCGATCACCAGCACCGGTGCGTCGATCGCGTTCAGCTCCGCCTGGCGCTCGAACAGCGGCACCCGCGGTGCCTGCACGCCGCGCATGGTGAACGCGTGCCCGCGGGCGGAGCCTTCCGCGAACTGCCGCTTGAACTCCTCCCAGCCGCGCGAATCCTTGTCGCGATACTGCACGCGGGCCGGGCCGGCGCAGTACAGTTCGGCCATGACCGGCATGCCGTCGCGCTCGATGCGATCGGCGAAGGCCATGCAATCGTCGTAGAACTTGCGCTTGTGCTCGGGATCGGTACTGGCGCCGCTGCCGCAGGCGGCGGCGGTCAGCGACAGGGCCATGGCCGGATGCCGGATGCCGAATTCCACCGCGGCGGTTGCACCCATCGACAAGCCGACGAAATGCGCCTTCTCGATCCGCAGCGCACGCAGCACCGCGGCTGCGTCATCCGCGGCGCGCGCCTGCGAATAGGCGGCGACCGACTCCGGCACGTCGGAAGGCGGCCAACCGCGGGCGGCGTAGGTGATGCAGCGATAGCGCCGGGAGAAATGCCGAAGCTGCGGTTCCCAGCTGAGGTAATGGCCACCGAATTCGTGCACGAACAGGATCGGGTCGCCGCTGCCGACCTCCTCGTAATAGAGCTGAACCCCGTCGTCGGTGCGAATATGCGGCATCCTCTTCCGTCCCGATCTGCTGGCGCTTGGCGGCGAGCATGGCATTGCTCCCACGTCGCAGTCCACCGTGCCTGCCCGATGCGTGAGTGGCAAGCCGATGCGTGGCGTTCCAATTCGCTCGAATTCTGGGTAGCGTCGGCCCGCAGCAGACCTGGGCTTCGCACGCATGACCGAACTGGCGCTTCTGCCGATCGCCCGACTTTCCGCAATGTTGGATGCCGGTGATGCCGATGCCGAGGTGCTGACCCGGGTACTCCTGGATCGTATCCATGGCGAGGGCCGTGTGCTGAACTGCTACATTACGCTGTGCGAAGAAACCGCGCTGGCCGAGGCACGTGCCGCGGCCAAGCGCGCGGCGGCGAAACGCCGGCGCGGAGCCCTGGACGGAATCCCCGTCGCAGTGAAGGACAACATCGACGTTGCCGGCGTGCCGACCAGCAACGGGTTCGGCGGGCCTGCCTGGCGCATCCCGAGCGAGGATTCCGAGATCGTCCGCCGACTGCGCGCGGCAGGGGCCGTCATCCTCGGCAAGCTCAACATGCACGAAGGCGCACTCGGCGCGACCACCGACAATCCGCACCACGGCCGAACCATCAACCCGTATCGCGCTGGCCATTCGCCGGGGGGCTCGAGCGGCGGGTCCGGTGCCGCGGTCGCCGCCGGGCTGTGCTGTGCTGCGCTCGGCACCGACACCGGCGGCTCCGTGCGAATTCCTGCCTCGTATTGCGGCGTGGTCGGACTGAAGCCCAGCTTCGGCCTTATCAGCACGCGCGGCGTCGTGCCGCTGAGCTATCGCCTGGACCATGCCGGGCCGCTGACACGCACCGTCGCCGATGCCGCCATTATGCTTGGCGTGCTGGTCGGTTTCGATCCGCGCTGCCCGGAATCGCGGCATGGGCCTGATTTCCGGCCCAATGGCACAGGGCCGGCGCGGCTGGACGGCATGCGGCTTGGCATCATCCGCAACTACAGCGCGGAAGTGCATGAAGCCGCGGTCCGGCAAGCGTTTGACCGGGCGCTTCAGCAACTGTCGTCACTTGGGGCAACCACACGGCTGCTGGATCTGCCCAGCTATGATGTGGTGCAGGGCAGGCGGGCGGGCTTCGTGCGGGTCGAAGCCGAAGCGGCCTTCGTACACGGGCCGCTCTACGAGCGGGAACCCGAGCGGTTCTCGCTGGAAATGCGCCGCTATCTCGATTATGGCCGCGACCTGGCGGCGCTTCGGCTGCTTGCCGCCGAACGCCGGATCGATGTCGCCGCGTTCGAACTGGCGCAATGCTTCCAGGCTGTGGACGCGATCGTGTCACCCACTACGCCGCAGGCCGCGCCCGCGTTCGACGGGCCGGCCCACGACAGCGCCGGCAGCTTTTGCATTCTCGCAAACTTTGCCGGATTTCCCGCCATCAGCGTGCCGATGGGTGCCACTGAGCAGGGATTGCCGCTGGGGCTGCAGATCATCGGCCCGCTGCACGAGGAGACACGCGTGCTGCGGATCGCAGCCAGCTATGAGGCGGCAGCGGGCATCAACCTGACGCCCCCGCCGCTCGGTTCCCTGCCCGCGTGACCACGTCACCCTTCTTCGGAGCCTGACAATGACCGATCTGCCGCTTGCCCGCTTTTCCGTGCTGGACCTGACGTTGCATCGCGCCGGTCCGACCTGTGCGCGGCAGTTCGCCGATTGGGGCGCGCAGGTTCTGAAGATCGAGGCGCCGGGCGGCGCCAAGGGCGACGTGATCGGCGGCGACCGGCTGGGGTTCGACTACCAGAACCTGCATCGCAACAAGCGCAGCATGACACTGAACCTGAAGAACGAGGAGGGACGGGCGATCTTTCTGCAACTTGCCGAACGGGCGGATGTCGTGATCGAAAACTACCGTTCGGATGTGAAACACCGGCTGGGAGTCGACTACGAAACGGTGTCAAAGCGCAATCCCCGCATCGTCTATGGCAGCATCTCGGGCTTCGGTCAGAGCGGGCCAGACGCGACCAGGCCGGGCGTGGATCAGATCGCGCAGGGCATGGGTGGGCTGATGTCGATTACTGGCGCCCCCGGCCAGGGGCCGATGCGCGTCGGCATTCCGATTGCCGATCTGTGCGCCGGGATTTTCCTGGCACAGGGCGTTCTGCTGGCGTTGCTGCAACGCGAGTCCACTGGCGTCGGGCAATGGGTGCATACCTCGCTGCTGGAATCGCAGATCTTCATGCTCGACTTCCAGGCGGCGCGCTGGCTGATCGCGCACGAGGTGCCACGGCAGGCGGGCAACGACCACCCCACCGCGATTCCGACCGGCGTGTTCCCTACCGCCGATGGCTACATCAATATCGCTGCGTCAGGCGAAACACTTTGGCGGCGATTCTGCGAAACGATCGGCGCGCCAGAGCTGCTGTCGCATCCCGAGCATGCGACACACGAGCTGCGGTCGCAGCATCGCGGTGCACTGAATGAGCGGATCGGGGCGATCACCCGACGCAGGCAGAGCGCGCAATGGGTGAGGCTGCTGAACGAAGCGGGCGTGCCTTGCGGTGCGATCAACTCCATCGATCAGACGTTTGTGGAACCGCAGGTGGGGCACCTGGGCATCGCCAAGCCGGTGCACCATCCGAAGCTGGGCGACATCGCGGTGGTGGGGCAGCCGATCCATCTGAGTGCCGCGGATGCCGCGGTGCAGTATCGGCCGACACCGGGACTTGGCGCGAACACGGACGAGGTTCTCACCAGCCTCGGCTACGGCAAGGCTGGGATTGCCGACCTGCGTGCGCGCGGCGTCATTTAGCCAAGTAGCCTCCTTGGTCATGGCGGGCAAAGCCCGCCATCCACGCCGGTCTCAGGCCGAAGCCATTATCATATCGTCCGGGTGGTTTCCGCGCGCTTGATGCTTACGCATGACGCAATCGTGGATGGCGGGCCGTCGCCCATGGCCGTCGTCCACCATGACGTGGTAGGCAGGGCCTGCGGCTCATTTATCCGGCCTGGGCCGGCCGTGACAACATGGGCGAAGCCGGCGATCACCCGGTCATGTCGGCCGGAGCCGACTCCACAGACGCGTACCAGTCGGCGATCTGCGAGCCGTTCATGAACACCGTGTCTTCCCGCGCGAGCAGCAGGTCCAGGATACGGTTAAACCAGGTCATGCGATGCGGCACCCCGACCAGGTGCGGGTGAAGCGGCAGCACCAGCACACGGCAGTTGGTCTTCAGTTCCTCCTCAAAGGTTTCCAGCGTCCAAACCACACGGTCATACTGGACGTTGGAGTGCATTCCCCAGCCGGCCCATAGCGGGCCGTCATTGATGTCGAGAGAGTAGGGCGCCGCGATCATCGGCCCGTGTTTGGTACGCATCCAGGTCGGCAAATCGTCGATCACCCAGTCGCAGACATAATCGACACCGCGTGACTTCAGTACGTCCGGTGTGTCCATGGTTTCGCTCAGGCCGGCGCCGAGCCAGCCGCGCATCTTGCGTCCGGTGAAGCCCTGAATGCGGTCCATGCAACGGTCGATCACGGCAGCTTCGTCCGGTTCGTTCTGCAGAGCCTTCTGGGTCCAGCCATGGCCCATGAACTCCCACCCTGCCTTCAGCATCACCTCGGCGGCGCGTGGATACACGTCGATGACACTGGCATTAATGGTGGTAGAGGCAGGCAGGTCGCGGCATTCCAGTGCCTGGACAATACGGGGGAAGCCGGTGCGCATGCCGTATTCCACCCAGGAGAAATTCGGCACGTCCGGGATCTTGTCGTTGCCGTGCGGACCAGGTAGCAACTTGCGCGGCATCGGCTGGTCGAACGGCCAGTACTCCACATTGACGATGACGTGGACGATCAGCGGCTTTCCGGGCTGAGGCGGCGGCAGCCGCTTGCGGTTGGATGCCATTTGATACGGAATGCGTGGGTTGGACATGCTTGTCTCCAAGGCGCGCGATTAGGAGAGGGATTGAGGTGGTTCGAGTTCAGCGAGTCAAGCGCAATGCGAAACGGCTTGTGCTGGCACGACGCTGCTGACGGCCCGAATGTTCGGCGGCGCAAGGTGCCAATGACGGCCACCTGACAGGAGGCTGCGCCAGATCAACAGAGGCGAGATCGCGGACGCGGTTCGTTAGGTTGTGGCCGCCGACGAAGTCAAGCCGGGCCACCGATAGGTGCAGCGGGCAAAACCGCTCCAACAATCAGGAGCAACCTCGAGCAGCAAGCTGGCTCGCGACCGCACTCCACCGGCTGTGCTTCAACCTCGTCGACCTCCGGTTACCAGCCGTATCCGCCCGTTGATGCAGTCGCTAGTTTTCTGCTGGTGCTGATCACCCAACCGGTCCGGCCGACTTACCGCACTCGGGATCTTCTGTTGGCTCCGGATCCTTGCCGCCGCGGGCCAGCGTTGTCATCCGATTGGTGAGATCGCGCCCCGCGTCGCCAGCATTCCAGCACACAAAGACCTGGGATCGATGCGCGGGACAACCCGAGAAACAAATTCCCGGCCGGCATAGCGCAGCCGGTAGGTGATCAGCCGCTGCGCCAAGTGGTAGGCGCGGTCGTGTATCAGGTGGCAGCGCTGGCAGAGGCTCTTCAGGTTGCGCCACCTGTTGTGGCGCGGGTCGTGGTCGAGATGCGCCGCGGCGAGCACCACGCGGGTTTCCTGCATGCGGATTGCCGCCTCGATATCGGGCCAACGCGCCGGCCGCCCCCGACCGTCTCGCCAGGTTTTTGCCCGCGGATCGAACCAGCGCCCGTCCGGCAGCACGCGGATGGTCTCGCCGTGCCGCCGGCCGCAGCGCTGGCATTTGCCGGCCGCTCGTTCGAAGCGGACTTTGCGGCTCAGCTCACGCTAGTGCGGCGGATAGAGCGGCCGCAGCTCACGCCGAATCGACATTTCTTTCCGTTCCCCTCCCCTGCCCCGCGTCCGACGCCGCGGCGGCGGTGAACAGCCGCTCGGTGACGTTGTTGCGCCAGAGATCGGCCGGGCGCAGGTAGCCGAGCGCCACCTCGGTCGATCGGTGCCTTGTCTGGCGCATCAGTTCGGCGAGGCCGGCGCCGGCCTCGCTCGCGGCGGTGGCCAAGCCGGCGCGCAGCGAGTGGCCGGAATACAGTGCCGGATCAAGTCCGGCTCCCTCAGCCGCCTGCTTCACCAGCCGCACCACCGCCTTATCCGACAGTTTTTCCCCCGTCAGCCGCCCGGCTTTGGTCAGGCCACAGAACAGCGGTCGTTCGCCGTCGGAGGCGGCGCCGGCGAGGTCCGGCCCCGGCCGCCGGAATGCCAGCCAGGTCTCCAGCGCCGCCGCCGGGCAGAAGGCCGGTTCGGCTGGATTGGCCCAGATGGCGACTGCCTGTCCCCTGCCCTGCTGGTCGGTTTTCGACTGGCGGATCGTCAGCATCAGCCCGCGGCCGGTCACTGGCGCGACGTCACCGATCGCTAGGTCGACCAGTTCGGAGCGGCGCAGCGCCGCGCCGAAGCCGAGCAGCAGCATCGCCCGGTCACGCGCCCCAAGTGGTCTGTCCGGGCCGGCGCAGGCAGCAAGCATCAAGCGCAGCGCACCCGGCACCGCGGGGGTGGCTTGGCGCCGTGGGCGGACGCCCTTCGACCGGGTAATGCCCTCGAACACCATGGCGAGGCGTGGGTGGCGCAGATCAAGCGATAGCCCGGCGAGCAGATGGGCGGTCTTGATCGCCGCCAAGGCGACACGGAGAGAACTGACCGCCAGCCCGTCATCGGCGCGGCGGACGACATACATGGCCAGCGTGTCGGGATCCGCCGGCAGCGGCGTGCGGCCGAGACCCTCGCACCAGGCGGAAAAATGCCGCCACGCCGCTCGGTAGGCCCGCCTTGTACCCTCGCCGCGGGCGCGGGTGGCATAGAGCGCTGCGCGACGCGACAACTCGTCCAATTCACCAGGATCGCCCAGTCCGTGCGGCACGGTCAGCGGCCCGAGCAGGCCGGTCTGCCGCACCAACCCGCCGTCGGCGGCCTCCGCCGGAACTGGCATGACAGTCGCCGTGTCAGTCATCGCCCTCGGCCTCGCCGCGGCGGTAGAGGGCGGCATAGTTGCGACCGCCGTGGAACACGTTGGTGATCTCCACCGCCGCGCCGACCACACGGTAGACGATCACGGCACGGCGCTCGAAGGCGACGGTGCGCAGGCCTGGGGCGAGGTCGTCGCGCGGCCGCCCGGCATGCGGCAGTGTGGGGATAAGCCGGCATCGGACGCGGATGCGTTCGACGTAGCGCCGGGCCACCACGGGACTGCCGCTGACCCGCAGCACACCCCGGAAGATGTCTTCGAGGTCGGCGAGCGCGGCCGGGCGGTAACGGAGGTCAAAGCGCGGCATCGCCGGCGCCGGCGCCGGCGAACAGGGCCGCGAGCCGGGCGTCGGCCTCCGCCTCGGTGAGCGACGGGGTGGGATCGGTGAGCGAGGCACGGGCACGAGCGCGCAAGGCGGCGAGCCGCTCGGCGTCCTCGAGCCGCTGGCGGTGCCAGGCGCGCACCGCGTCGCGCAGCGCCTCGGAGGTGGAGGCGTACTCGCCCCCTTCCACCGCTTCGCGGATCAGTCGCAGCATGTCGGGCGGCAGGGTGATCGAGATCTTTTCCGCGGTTTGCATCGGGGACCCCAGGTATTTGGTAGGAGTAAATCCGACCGGCCGTCACCGCGTCAACCCCGCTTCCGTCCGCAACGAGGGCTTAACGGGCGCTCGGCGCGGAAGCCAAACAGAGAATCATTTACAGCCCCCTGTCTATGAGGTAAGCACGGCGCTACGTAACGACGTATGGTCGCGAGGGCGTAGGGATGTCGGTGCTGACAATTGCCAGCTCGAAGGGAGGGCCGGGAAAAACCACGGTGTCGCAGATCCTGGCCGGCAGCCTCGCCGGGGAGTTGCGCGTGGTCCTGCTTGATGCTGACCCAAGCCAAGCTCTCTCACGCTGGGCAAAGTCGGCCTACGAAGGGCCGCCGCTTGAGGCACTCCCCGAGCCTGATGAGACACGCCTAGCTCACCTTATTGCTGCCAAAGCGGACCTCGCCGATTTGGTTATCGTCGACACGGCCGGATTCGGAAATCGCGCGGCGTCTGTTGCCATGACCTCGGCCGACGCCGTCATCGTTCCCGCCCTTTCGGGCGAGGCGGATGTAACCGAGGCCGAAAAAACAATCCGGCTAGGAGAGGCATTGGCGCGGGCCGCCCGACGAGACATTCCCACCCGGGTGCTACTCAACCGGGTGCGCAAGACCACCCTGGCCCGTCATGCCGCGTCGGAGGTAGCGTCTGCCGGGCTGCCTAAGCTCGTCAGCTTTCTCAGCGACCTCGTAGCCTATGGCGAGATGACTTACAGCGGGCGGGTACCGTCAAGCGGACCGGCGGGTGCCGAGGTCGCAGCTCTTATAGCCGAGCTGCGGGGGCTTGGATGGGTACCCGTGAGGACGGCCGCACGTAAGAATGTCCTGCCGTAGGGACGTAACGACGTGAAAAATCTAAAGCCCCGGGCACAACGTCCATCCCCAGAGGACGCGTTGGCAATCGCGACGCAGACGGCCCCTACCCTTCCTCCAACCAGACTTGGCGAAGACGACCGGCCGACAACGCTCAATCTCCGTGTCCGCTCAAGTACGATAGATGCCCTCATGAGGACGGCCCATGAACGCCAGCTCACTATGAAGCAGGTTGTCTGCCAAGCCCTAGCCACGGCTGGCGTGTTCGTCGCGCCGGCCGACCTTGAGGACCGAACGCCGCGCCGAAAGGATCCTGGTCGCAGGGCCATGACATAACTACGTAGGGGCGCAGCGATGCAACGGCGTGCATACGTAACGCCGTATAGCGGATTGTGAGTGATCCTTCGCGCCTCCAGGAAGGTCGCCGCTGTTTGCCCGAGTCGCCGATGAGATTGACCACGACTCGGAACACTATTTATCCACAATAGGCCGTGGGGTTAAGTGATGGGCCGAGGTTTATCCACTCTGGCCAGGAGCCACCCCGTGGGGAGAAGAGAGATATTCGTGGGGACAAGCGATGCGACTCGGGGTTATCCCGTGGGGAAAGGCGATAAAGAACTACTAGTAGGCTACAACTAGATACAAATAGCTCCATCGCTTTACCCCACGCCATTTAGCCCTTGACCGAAAAGCCTGTGAGCGACATCCTGGCAAGGAAGATTGCTCATGAAGAGGCCCATGAAAGGCGGAGACGCAGGCTACGGTATTCCCCAACTTGTCTTGGCGCACGGACACCAGCGGGCGCGGGAGATGGTTCCGGAACGTCAGCGCGCGCTTGTTGATATAGCGGCCGAGGTTCTCGCTGATGAACAACAGAAAATTGGGATCAGCTACACTGGTTTCTGCCTGACTTCCCTCCCGCACAAGCGACTGCCCGATGAGCAAGCCTGGGAGAGACACGGCCACAAAGTCACTCTCCTCGTAGAGCCAGGTCGCCTTAAAACGGCAAAGGGAGAGATGAGACTGCACGGTGTCCCGTACGGAGCCCGTGCCCGAATGATACTGCTGTATCTGCAAACGCAGGCTGTGCGATCCGGCAGTCCTCAAGTTGCTTTGGGTAGCAGCATGAGAAATTGGATGGAGCGTATGGGGCTTGCCATCGGTGGCGAGACGGCCCGTAGCTTACGCGAACAATCTGCTAGGATTTCAGCCTGCACTCTCAAGTTTTTCTGGGATGGCAGCGACGATATGTCACGGGGTTTCAAGCGTGGAGCAATCGTGGACTCAGGGCTCCAGTTTGCGATCGGCGATAGCGCCCAAGGTAGCCTCTGGGAAGACCAGGTGACGCTCGACCCAATATTCTACAAGGCGTTACGAGACCACCCCGTGCCAGTCCAAGAGGCTGCCATTAGACAGCTTCGAGATCGGTCTATGTCCCTTGATCTCTATGTGTGGCTTGCTTGGCGGTTACATACCCTTAGCAAGCCAACGCCGATTTCCTGGGCGGCTATACATGCTCAGTTCGGGGCTGGGTTCGAAAAGCTCTTCCATTTCAAGCCCCGATTCACTGAGGCCTTGGCGGCGGCAGTCGCAGCCTACCCCGAGGCCCGGGTAGAGCTGGAAGACAAAGGGATTACGCTCCATCCGTCACGGCCCCCTGTAGCACGC
>DATKQI010000094.1:0-12613 GCA_035532755.1 Acetobacteraceae bacterium | reverse complement strand
TCGCCGAACGTGGCCCAGCCCTTGCCGTGCGTCCCGCGCGGCACCGGCACCGCGGTGATCGCGTCGCCCAGGGCCTTGGACAGCTCGTTCGCCGATCCGATGTGGTGGATCGTCATCGCCGTCAGGCCGGCCTTCATGTTGTTGATGGTTTGCAGGAAGCCGTCGGTCGGCGCGGAGGGCGGGCAGACATGCTGCGTGCGATACAGGTCGATGAACCAGCGGTTCGCGGCCAGCGCCTGCGGGGTCAGCAGCCCGCCCTTCACCAGTTTCGCCCCGTTGCCGAGAACGAAGCTGCACCAGAAATCATGGCCGCCCGGGCCGCCGCGCAGGCCGAAGCCCCAGCGGTTGCCGCCCGTCAGCGCCTTCGCGCCGGCCAGGAACTGGTCGAAGGTTTTCGGCAAAGGCAGGTTCTTCTTCGCGAACCAGTCCTGCCGGACATACAGGTAGAGAATGACGTATTGCACCGGAAGGTAGGGATGCCTGCCGTCCGGCGCGGCATTGATGCGCCAGATGTCCTGCGGAATGTCGCCATGCCCGTCCCAGGTCTTGATGAACGGGTCGAGGTCGAGAAGTGCCCCCATCTCTTGCAGGCGCTGCATGTTCTCAAGCTTCACCATCGCCGCGTCCGGGCCGTTCCCGGCGATCAGCGCGGTGTAGAGGCGGTTGTCGTAATCGCTGCCGCCGCCCCAGGGGATGTTCTCGGCACGGACGCGGATGCTCGGGTTCTGTTTCTCGAAGGTCGCGATCAGGTGCGCCGGCGAGGCGGTCGGGTCGTCGAAGTGATACCACCAGCGCACTTCGGTTGGCCGCCGCGCGTGAACGCGGGCGAGCGGTGCGGCGGCGAGGGCCGCGCCGGCAGCAAGGAGTGTACGACGTTTCATGGATGATTTTCCCTGTTTCTCGTTTCTTGAAAGACCGCACGGATCTGGTCCGCGATGAGGCCGAGTGCGGCGCGCGCGGGCGCGAGGCGATCCGTCATTTGCAGAAAGCCATGGATGACGCCGGGAATGAGGTCGAGCCGCGTCGGCACGCCGGCCGCGGCAAGCCGGTCCGCCAGCAGCAGGCTGTCGTCGCGCAGCGGATCGAGGCCGGCGGCGAGCAGATGCACGGGCGGCAGCCCATGCAGATCCGCATGCAAGGGCGCCGCGCGTGCATCCTGTCGCGGCCCCAGCCAGTTCTGCCAGTACCACCGCATCCGTGTGGTGGAGAGGCCGAAACGGCCGTCACCAGCCGCGCGGTGGCTCCCGGTATCGAAGATCGGGCCGAAGCAGCCGTAGAACAGCGAGAGGCCGGCGATGGCCGCATCCGGTCGCGCCAGGGCCGCGGCAAGGGCGATGTTGGCACCGGCGGAATCGCCGCTCAGCACCACCCGGCGCGCGGATATGGCCGACAGAATGGCGAGAATATCGTCGATGGCGGCAGGGCAGGGATGCTCCGGGGCAAGGCGGTAGTCCGGCACCAGCATGGCTCGGCCGGTCGCCAGCGCCAGCAGCCGCGCGAAGCGGTCATGCGTGTCCATCGTGCCGAAGGTCCAGCCGCCGCCATGGATGAACACGATCAGATCGTCGGTTGCGGCGTCCGGTGGGGTCAGCATGCGGCAGGGAATGCCGCCCAGAACCGTCTCGTGCGTTGCCAGCGATGGCAGCGGTCGGTTCCAGGCAGCGGCATTGGCGATGAAGGCGGCGCGCGCCTGGGCCAACGGGATCGTCTGCGGGTCCGGCACGGCGGCGGCGCGCATCTCGGCCAGGATCACTTCCATCTCGGGGTGCGGCGCGTGCGTCACGCGGCACTTGCCTGATCGACCATGGTATCGAGGTGCAGCGCGAGTTCGCGGGACAGGCCGGCCGCATCGCCGGCGCGCAACTGCTCGATCAGCACGCGGTGGCGCGCGGCGGTCTCCACCAGTGGGCGGTGGTGCCAGGGGGCCCACAGCTTGAAGCGCTGGGTGTGCAGGATGCAGCGCGCCAGGATCGGCGTCAGCGCGTCCAGGCCGCCGATCTGGAACAGCTCCAGATGGAAGGCGATATCCTGCTCGATCAGCCCCCACACGTCCCCGGCGGAGGCGGCGCGGTCCATCGCCACCTGCAAGCCGACGAGGCGGGCGAGGTCCCCGGCCATGGCGCGGCGGGCGGCCCGGCGGGCGCCGCGCAGTTCGATCCGGCGGCGCAGGTCAAGAATTTCGGCGGCGGTCTCGGCATCGAGGTCGGTCACGGTGGTGCCCTGATGGCCGGCCCGGCGCACCAGCCCCTCGCCTTCCAGCCGCAGCAACGCCTCCCGCATTGCCGCCTGGCTGCAGGCAAGCTCGGCGGCGAGGCCAAGCTCGGTCAACACCGCGCCGGGGGCGAGTTCGTTCAGCATGATGCGGCGGCGCACTTCGGTGACAACGAGGGAACCGCGGCGGGACATTTCCTCAATCTCGTTTAATTATCGTTAATTCAAAGATAGCGATGCGGCCTCAGCCTGGCAAGCCCGATGCGCGGCAGGTGCGAGCGATCAGTGCGGGGCGGAGATGTGGTGGCCACTCATCTCCGCGCCGGCATCGGGATGAAGCCGGAGCGAGACGACAGGCGCGGCCATGGCGATGGTGGTGACGACCAGGAGGGCGATGGAGAAATCCGGCAGCCGCAGATGGGCATGCCCGCCGGCGAGTTCCGACGCGGCCAGTGTGGTAGCCGCGATGCAGATGCCGAGCGTGAGGAAAAGCTGCTGGAAGGTGGTGTAGAAGCTGGTCGCGGCACTCATCTGCGCCCGCGGCACGTCGTTGTAGGCCACGGTGTTGTAGGCCATGAACTGCAGCGACTGGATGAACCCGCCAGCCAGCAGCACGGCATAGATCAGGGCTATCGGCCAGGACGGGCGGAACGCGGCATAGACGGCGATGATGAGCGTTGACACCGTGCCGACCCAGACGAGGGTGTTGCGGAAGCCCAGCCGCCGCAGCAGGGGCTGGGCCGTCGCGCGCATCAGCAGCGATCCGGCCGAGCTGGAAAAGGTGATCAGCCCGCTCTGCGCGGCGGACATCCCGAAGCCGATCTGCAGCATCATCGGCAGCAGGAACGGCACCGCCCCCACCGCGATCCGCGACAGCGCCCCGGCCACGACCGAGATGCGGAAGGTGGGAATGCGCATCAGCCGCAGGTTCAGGATCGGGTCCGGATGGCGGTGCGCGTGGAACCAGTACAGCACGGCACAGATCGCCGCCACCGCGATCATGCTGCCGGTAACGCCGACCGGGATGACGCCGCGGCTGGCCAGGTCGAGCCCGAAGATCAGGCAGGACAGGGCGATGCCGGACAGGATCAGGCCGATCAGGTCGAACCGGCCAGGCTCGGGCTCGCGGATGTCCTCGATGTACAGGGTGGCAAGCACGATCCCGAGAATGCCGATCGGCACGTTGATATCGAAGATCCAGCGCCAGGAGAGATAGGTGACGATGAAGCCGCCCAGCGGCGGGCCCACCACCGGGCCGATGGTGGCCGGGATCATCAGCCAGGACATTGCCGAAACCAGCTCCGATTTCGGCACCGAGCGCAGCAGCACGAGCCGGCCCACCGGCACCATCATCGCCCCGCCGAGGCCTTGCAGAATGCGCGAGACGACCAGGAAGGGCAGCGTCTGCGACAGGCCGCACAGCACCGAACCCAGGGTGAACAGCACGATGGCCGCACGGAAGACGGTGCGCGAGCCCAGCCGGTCGGCGATCTTGCCGCTGGCGGGGATGAACACGGCGAGGCTGAGCAGATAGGCGGTCAGCGCCACGCTCATGTGCAGCGGGTCCACGTGAAAGGATTTCGCCATGGCCGGCAGCGCGGTGGACAGCACCGTGGAATCAAGCTGCTCCATGAACAGCGCGCTCGCGACGATCAGGGCGGTCAGCCGGGTGGAAGGCACAGGCGGCTGCCGGGGGCGGACGCGCTCGATCGGATCGGTGCGGGCAGAGATGGACATCTCATCAGACTGGCGCGGGCCGGTGGGGGCGAGAAGCAGACGATACGCATGGCCGCGCCGCCCCTGGCGGGAAGGTGGCGCGCGCTGGCGGGGGTTGTGCAGGCCGCGCGTGGCACGCAGGCTGGGATGGGGCAAGAGGTGCGATGGGTGATGCCTGCCATTCGGTCTGAAACGGACCGTATCGATCGGGTTGTCCGCCCGTGCGCATCCTGACGCCGCTGCGCCGGGGCCGGCTCGCCCTGGTCTGGGGCGGGCTCGCCCTGTCGGCGATCGGGGACCAGCTCTACGGCGTGGCGCTGATCTGGCTCGCGGTCGGCACGCTGGGGCCGGCGGCCGGCTATCTGAGCGCATTGCAGGCCGCTGCCGTGCTGGTCGCCGCTCTGTTCGGCGGCCGCTGGGCCGAGGGCTGGGATCATCGCCGTGCCATGATCGGCGCCGATCTGGTGCGCGCATTCGCCCTGCTGGTGCTGGCGGCGCTGGCCGTGCGCCTGCCGCCGCTGTGGGTGCTGCTGCCCCTGGTCGCCGTGATCGCCGGGGGGCAGGCATTCTTCCAGCCCGCGTTGCAGGCGATCCTGCCGGATCTGGTGGAGGAGCCGGTTCTGCTCAACGCGACCAACGCCCTTCTGGATGCCACCAGCCGCATCGCCCGGCTGGTTGGCCCGGCGCTGGTGGGCCTGCTGGCGGGGCTGATCGCCACGCGGCACTTCTTCACCCTGGATGCGGTGAGCTTCCTGGCCTCGGCGCTGGCGGTCTTCGGCCTCGGCCGGCTGCCGGAGCGGGTTCCCGCGCGCCGGGCGCGCGCCGGCGGCCATCTGCTGGCGGCGATCTTTCGCGGCTTCCGCGCGGTGCAGGCGCACGGGCTGCTGGGCTACATATTATGGCTCAGCGGCGCGATCTACGGTGCCTGGTTCGCCGTGTTCTATCTTGGCCTGCCGCTCATCCTGCAGCATCACGGGGCGGCCGGCGCCGGCACCTACGGGCTGGTGATGGCCGCCTACGGCGCGACCAATCTGCTCTCCAACCTGGTGATCGGCAGCCTTCCCCCGCCGCAGCATCCGGCCCGGTTGATTTTCGCGGGCGAATTGCTGATCGGGGTCAGCGTCATCCTTCTCGGGCTGGCGGCCGGCACCTCTCTTCAGGGCGGCACGCTGGCGCTGCTGCTGGCCGCCATCGCCGGCCTCACCGCGCTCGGCGGGCCGATGTCGGACATCACGCTTGTCACCCTGCGGCAGGTCTTGCTTCCGGGGGCCGATCTCGCGGCGGCCGTGCGGGCCTTCATGGTCGCGAACTATGCGGGCATGCTGGTGGCGATGCTGATTTCTCCGACCCTGTTCCGGCTGTTCGGCCCTGCCGTCGTCGTATGCGGATGCGGCGTGGTGATCGCGGTGCCGAGCGCATGGGGGCTGATCCGCTTCGCCGGCTGGCGGATGGATGGCGGCCTCGCCGCAGCCGCGGCACGGCCGGGCGCGTGACCACGCGCGCCGCCGCCCGGCTGCCGGGCTGGGCAGCCCCGCTCGGGGCGACGCTGCTGATGCAGATCACCGGGTCGATGGTGGGACAAAGCATCGCCGTGGCGGGGCCGGTGCTGACCGCTTCCCTCCACATCGCCCCGCAGCGCATCGGCGAACTGTCCGCGCTGTCCGCGCTGGGCACGTTGCTGTTCTTCGCTTTCGGCGGGCCAGTGCTGGCGCGGCTGGGGCCGGTGCGCATGCTGCAGGTCGGCGCGGCGCTGGCGGCGGCCGGCATGGTTCTGGCCGGCGTGGGGTGGTGGCCGGTGCTGGTGCTCGCGGTGCTGGTCCAGGGAGTGGGCTATGCGCCGGTGGCGCCCGCTTCGAGCCGCATCCTGGCCGAAACCGCGCCGCGCGGGCACCGGGCGCTGATCTTCTGCATCAAGCAGTCCGGCGCCCCGGCCGGCAACGCATTGGCCGGGCTCCTGGTCGCCCCGGCCGCGCTGCTGCTGGGCTGGCGCCTCGCGCTGGCGCTGGCCGGCGTGGTGGGGCTCGTCGCGGCCGTGGTGATCGCCCCGTTGCGCGGCCATCTGGATCGCGGGCGGGAGCCGGCGCGGCCGATCCATCCGGGCGCCCTGTTCCACTGGCAGACGCTGGTCACGCCCGTTCGCGCGCTGCGCGAGGATGGCGATCTTGCACGGCTGACCGTGCTCGCCGTGTCATACGCGGTGGCGCAGGGCTGTCTGTTCGCCTTCACCGTAACGTATCTTGCCACCGTGCTGGGGTTCGGCCTCCGGCGCGCGGGGCTGGCCTATGCCGTTCTGCAAGGTGCCGGGATCGTCGCGCGCATCGGGCTCGGGCTGGCGGCGGACCGCTCCGCCAGGCCGGCGCGCAACCTCGCCTGGCAGGGTGTCGGGGCAGCGACGATGGTGGCGCTGTTCGCGCTGCTGCCGGTGCGCGCGCCGATGCCGATGGTGCTGGCGGTCTGCGCGCTGACCGGGTTGTTCGCGGCGAGCTGGAACGGGATCTTCCTGGCCGAGGTCGCCCGGCTCGCCCCGCCCGGGCGGGTGGCGGACGCCACATCCGGCAGCCTGATGTTCATCTTCGCCACCTACGTGATCGCCCCGGCCGGCTTCTCGGCGCTGATCTCGCTTGTCGGCGGCTGGCGCCTGCCCCTGCTGCTGCTGGCCGCACAACTGGGTGTGGTGGCGCTGTGGCATAGCGTTGCGCTGGCCCGGCGCGGCCGGGCAGGATAGATTCACGCGAAGGAACGGAGGACGCATGAGCACCGGGCATCATCACGACCACCCCCATCCCGATGCCGCGGACCACTGGCGCACGCATGGCGTCCAGGTGATCAAGGGCAGCACCCTCGATCCCAACACGGCGCAGACGCCGGGGATGAGCCGCGCCGCGGCGATCAACGCCGCACGGGTGGGCGCGCAGAAGATCTGGGCCGGCACGGTGACGATCCACCCCGATGCCAAGACCGGCGCGCACCATCATGGCGAACTGGAAAGCGTGATCTACGTGGTGCGCGGGCGGGCGCGGATGCGCTGGGGCGAGCGGCTGGAATACGTGGCCGAGGCCGAAGCCGGGGATTTCATCTTCGTCCCGCCCTTCGTGCCGCACCAGGAGATCAACGCGAGCGCGGATGAGCCGCTGGAATGCGTGCTGGTGCGCAGCGACAACGAGGCGGTGGTGGTGAACCTCGACATCGAGCCGGTGGAGAAGCCGGAGGCCGTGTACTGGGTCGATCCGATCCATCGGCATCCGTGAGGCAGGGATGGCGGCGTTCCAGGCCATCATCCTGATCTGCCTGAACGCCACGCCGGTGCACCAATGCACGCAGAAGACGGCGATCGACGTGCTGTCCACCCTCGTTCACAACGAACTGGGGTGCACCCAGGGCTGGCAGGACGTGATCGGCCGGTCCAGCGACATGCGGGAGGTGGGCAAGAAGGCCTATATCCGCACGGTCTGCAAACGGGTGAAGACGCGATAGCAACTAGGCGGCATGCCGCAAGGCGCAATCGGCGAGGGTGAAGGCGTTCAGGGAATCCATGAACGCGGCGTGCGCGGTGGCCAGCATCCCGCGCAGGCGGCAATCCGGCATCAGGCAGCACGCGCCGCCGTCGGGGCGGAAGCATTCCACCATCGGCTGGTCGCGCTCCAGCCGCCGTACCACATCGCCGATACGGATCGCCCCGGCGGGTTGCGCCAGCGCCACGCCGCCGTGAACGCCCCGCACGGTCCGCACATAGCCCGCCGCTCCCAGATCCTGCAGCACCTTCGCCAGATGGTTGCGCGATACGCCGAGGGCGGCGGCGAGCGCGTCGTTCGTCATCAGCGCGCCCGGGGTCGCCGCAAGGCGCATCAGCGCGCGCAGGCCGAAATCCGTGAAGCTCGTCAGGCGCATGAGGTTCTCCGAAACAAGTATTTACAATACCTGTTTCTGGCGGTAAATTGCTACCGAAATGTCGATGGATGTATCACCGGATTCGGATCCACATCTCCGCCGAGCCGCCTATGCCGCGGAGGTCGCCGCCGAGATCGGCATCGACGAGCCGATGATCGCCCGCCTCGTCCATGCCTTTTACGGAAAGCTGCGGAGCGATGCTCTGCTCGGGCCGGTCTTCGCGGCGCGCGTGTCGGATTGGGACACGCACCTCCCCCGCATGTGCGCCTTCTGGTCCTCCGTGGCGCTGATGAGCGGGCGCTACCACGGCACCCCGATGCGCGCGCATCTGTCGCTGCCGATCGGCCCCGAACATTTCGCGCGCTGGCTCGCGGTGTGGCGGGAAACGGCCGAGGCGGAGTGTCCGCCCGCCGCGGCGAGCCGGTTCATCGCCCTGGCCGGGCGGATCGCCGAAAGCCTCGCAATGGGCATTGCCGTGCGGAACGACGCGGTGCCGGCGGCCAGGACATGAGCGCGGGCGATGCCCGATGAAGGCGCTGCGTCTCAAGCGGGTCTACGAATCGCCGGAGCCGGAAGACGGTACGCGTGTTCTCGTTGACCGGCTCTGGCCCCGTGGGCTCGCGCGGGTCGTCGCGAAGATCGATCTGTGGGCAAAGGATGCGGCGCCGAGCCCCGATCTACGCAAATGGTTCGGCCACCGACCCGACCGGTGGGAGGAATTCGCCCGCCGATACCATGCGGAACTGGCTGCCCACCCGGAGCATCTTGCGCCGATCCGCGACCTTGCCGCACATGGCGTTGTGACACTGCTCTATGCGGCGCGGGATCATGACATCAATCATGCGGTGGTGCTGGCGCGCTTCCTCGCGGGAAGCCCCGGCAGGAAAGCCTTACCGCGAAAGCCGTAGGCATTCCGGCACGGCAGGCGATATTTTTGCAAACGGTGTCGAAACGCCGGGCGCCGGCGCGTCATGGCTTCGGGCGAGGACATCCTTCGCTCCCAAGCACCGAAGGAACAGCCATGAACTACACCATCCTGATCTATGAAACCGCTGCGGATTTCGCCGAGCGAACCGATCCGCAGAAGCAGCAGGCCTACTGGGCGCGGCTGCCCCCCTACATCAAGGCGCTCAAGGATGCGGGCGTGTTCGTCGGTGGCGCCGGCCTCGAACCGCCGGAGACCGCCACGATCCTGCGGCGGCGGAACGGCCAGCGGCACGTGCAGGACGGGCCGTTCGCGGAAGCCAAGGAGCAGCTTGCCGGCTATTTCATCATAGATGCGCCGACCCTCGATACCGCGCTCGACTGGGCTTCCCGCTATCCGGCCACACCCGGCGGGGCGGTGGAGGTGCGGCCCAACCTGCCGCCGATGCAGCACTGAAACCGGCCATGGACGCGCGCCGTGCGATCGAACAGGTGGCGCGAGATTCCACCGGCCGGCTGCTCGCCTTTCTCGCGGCCCGCTCGCGCGACGTCGCGGCGGCGGAGGATGGGCTGGCCGATGCTTTCCGCGCCGCGCTGGAAGTCTGGCCGCACACCGGCGTGCCGGACAAGCCCGAGGCATGGCTGCTCACTGTGGCGCGCAGGCGGCTGATCGACCGCACCCGCCACGCGCGCGTGCGCGAAGCCGCCACGCCGACCCTGCTCGCGGCGGCGGACGAGGCGCAGGAACTGGCGGAAACCGAGAGCATGTTTCCCGACGAGCGGCTCAAGCTTCTGTTCATCTGCGCCCACCCGGCGATCGACGCCGCGGCCCGCACTCCGCTCATGCTCCAGACCGTGCTGGGGTTGGATGCGGCCCGCATCGCCTCCGCGTTCATCATGCAGCCGGCCGCCATGGGGCAGCGGCTTACCCGCGCCAAGGCGAAGATCCACGATGCGGGCATTCCGTTCGACGTGCCTGTCGCCTCCATGCTCCCCTCTCGCCTCGATGCGGTGCTGGAGGCGATCTACGCCGCCTACGGCAGCGGCTGGGACGATCTGGCTGGCGCCGATCCGCGCCGCATGGGGCTGGCCATGGAGGCGATCGGCCTGGGCCGGCTGCTGCTGGGACTGATGCCCGCGGAGCCGGAAGTGCAGGGGCTGCTGGCGCTCATGCTGCATTGCGAGGCACGCAGGGAGGCGCGGCGCACGGCTGCGGGCGGCTACGTGCCGCTGTCGGAGCAGGATGTGGCGCGCTGGTCCCGCCCGATGATCGAGGAGGCGGAACGGCTGCTGGCGACGGCCGAACAGGCAGGCCGGATCGGGCGCTTCCAGCTCGAAGCGGCGATCCAGTCGATGCACGCCCGGCGTGCCGGGAACGGTCGGACCGACTGGGAGGCGATCGCCCTGCTGTACGAGGGGCTGGTGCGCCACGCGCCCACCATCGGTGCGCTGGTCGGCCGGGCCGCGGCCATCGCCGAGGTGCGCGGCGCGGCCACGGGCTGGGCATTCCTCCAGGCCATCCCGGACGAGGCGGTCGGGAGCTATCAACCCTACTGGGCGCTCGCCGCCCACCTGCTCAAGCGCCTGGACCGGCCCGAAGAGGCTGCCGCCGCCTACAGCCGCGCCATCGGGCTGTGCGAAGACCCGGCCATGCGCGCGTTCCTGGCACGGCGGGCGGCTTCCGTGTCCTGACCGCGGCCGGCGGTAGGAGCCTGGAGGCAGGCTTGGCAGCGGCCGCAATAAAGGTCAAAACGGCTGCCGCAAGAGCCAGCTTGCGGCAGCCAGCCAAACCGGGCGCCGCTGGAAGGGAGAAGAATGTCCGACATCGCCCGCGCGCGAAAGGTCGTGATCGCCAGTTACCTCGGCTGGACGCTCGACGCTTTCGATTTCTTCATCATGGTGTTCGTGTTCAGCGACATCGCCAAGACGTTCGGCGTGTCGATCACCGCGGTCACGGTCGCGGTCACGCTCACGCTGGCCTGCCGGGCGGTGGGTGCCTACATCTTCGGGCGGCTGGCGGACCGGTACGGCCGGCGGCCGCTGATGATGGCCAGCATCCTGTGCTTCTCTGTGCTGGAACTCGCCTCGGGCCTCGCGCCCACGCTGGCGACCTTCCTGGTGCTTCGCGCGCTGTTCGGCATCGCCATGGGCGGCGAATGGGGCATCGGCAGCTCGCTGACCATGGAGACCATTCCCGCGAAATGGCGCGGCTGGGTCTCCGGCCTGCTGCAATCTGGCTACCCCAGCGGATATTTCCTGGCCACCATCGTGTTCTACGTGTTCTTCCCACTGGTCGGCTGGCGCGGGCTGTTCATGATCGGCGCGGTGCCGGCGCTGCTGGTGCTGTATATCCGCCGCCACGTGCCCGAAAGCCCGGATTGGGTGGCGCGCAAGGCGCAGCCGCGGGTGCCGATCGGCACGGTGCTGCGCCAGCATCTGGGGCTGACGGTCTATGCCGTGGTGATGATGACGGCCTTCAACTTCTTCAGCCACGGCACGCAGGACATCTATCCGAACCTGTTCCTGGGCGTGCAGCACAAATTCTCCCACGGCACCATCACCACGATCGCGCTGACCTACAATGCCGGGGCGATCCTGGGCGGCATCGCCTTCGGCGCGCTGTCCCAGCGGATCGGCCGGCGGGTGGCGATCGTGCTGGCCTGCGTGCTCGCGCTGCCGGTGTTGCCGCTGTGGGCATTCTCCAGCTCCCCGTTCTATATCGGGCTGGGCGCGTTCCTGATGCAGATCTGCGTGCAGGGGGCGTGGGGCATCATTCCCGCGCATTTGAACGAGCTGTCCCCGCCCTCCATCCGGGCCACCTTCCCGGGCTTCGTCTATCAGCTCGGCAACTTCCTCGCCTCCTACAACGCCACGTTGCAGGCGGGCATCGGGGCACGGATGCACCACAACTACAGCTGGGCACTGGCGGGCGTGGCGGGCGTGGTGGCGGTGGTGATCGCGGTGATGGTCGCCTTCGGGCGGGAGGCACGAAATGTGCCCATGGGCGAGCAGGCGGTGGCGACATCCGGCGCGGATTGAGCATCCTGCCGAACAGAGAAATCGGCTCTGGACGGCGGCGCCGGCATTCGGCAATACGGGTGCCGTCGGCCGAGCGGAGCTTTCGGCCTGCTACCCGGACGCGACCTGGGCGGGTATGACTGTTGAAGGAGATCGGATCCATGTCATCGACCACCCATCCCGGCGGCGGCGCCGCATCGGGGCATTCCGGCGGCGCCGGACCGCGGCGGCGGGATTTCCTGACGCTGGTGACCGGCGCGATGGCGGCGGTGGGCGTGGGCGCGGTGGTGTGGCCGTTCATCGATTCGATGGACCCGGCGAAGGATACGCTCGCCGCCGGCGCGCCGGTGGATGTGGATGTGTCGGGCATTCCCGCCGGCCAGCAGATCGTGCTGCTGTGGCGCAGCAAGCCCATCCTGGTGGTCAACCGCACCCCGGCGGCGCTGAAGACCCTGCAATCGCCCGACCTTATCCACAAGCTGCTCGACCCGAATTCGAAGGTGCTGCAGCAGCCGCCCTATGCGGAGAACTGGCACCGGTCGGTGAAGCCGGAATACGCCGTGCTGGTGGGTATTTGCACCCATCTGGGCTGTCTCCCCGGCTTCTATCCGAACCCCAGCAAGACGACTCCGGTGCCGGACTGGCCGGGCGGCTATCTGTGCCCCTGCCACGGGTCCAAATACGATCTGGCCGGGCGAGTGTATTCGGGCGTGCCGGCGCCGGACAACCTGCCGGTGCCGCCGTACCACTTCATTGACGCGAAGACGCTGCGGATCGGCGAGAACCCGCCGGGTGTCACGTTCTCGCTGAACTCGATCGTGCAGATCTGATCGCGTGCCGGGCGGCCTGGCCGTCC
>DATKQI010000093.1:0-2367 GCA_035532755.1 Acetobacteraceae bacterium | reverse complement strand
GCGTTCATGAAATGCGAATGCGTCATGCCGAGCTTCTTCGCCTCGGCGTTCATCATCTGCGCGAAGGCTTCCTCGGTGCCGCCGATGCCCTCGGCCAGCACGATCGCCGCGTCGTTCCCGGAATCGACGAACACGCCGCGGATCAGGTTGCGCACGCTCACCGTCTGGCCGAGGGGGACGAACATCTTCGACCCGCCCTTGCGCCACGCCCGGCGGCTGACCAGCAGGCCCTGGCCGAGCTTCAGCTTGCCTTCCTTCAGCCATTTGAACGTGAGGTAGATCGTCATCAGCTTGGTCATCGACGACGGCGGATTGGGCGTATCCGCGTTCTTTTCAAGCAGCGTCGCGCCCGTGTTGTAGTCGATAACGACCGCGTATTTCGCGAGCGTGTCCACCGGGCCGACAGGCGTCTGCGCCGGCGTGGCGGCCGGTGCCGTCTTCTGGCCGGCCTTCGGCACCGGCTTGCCGCGCGGCGGGGCCGCCACGGCGGGCAAGGCCATCAGCGTGCCGGCGGCAGCGCCTGCCAGCAGCAGGGACCGGCGTGTTTGCAGCATCTTCCCCTCCATCATCGCGCCACGATCCGCGCGTCGGCGCCACCGGCTGCGAGTACCGCGCGCAGCGCGGCGTCGGCCCGGGCCACATCGGGCAGCGGCCCGGCCTGCACCGCATACAGCGTGCGGCCCGGCCCGGCGACGGACACCACATGCGCGCCAAGCCCGCCGATCCGCGCCGCAAACCGCGCCGCGTCCGTCACTTCGCCGAAGGCGCCAGACTGCACATACAGCGCAAAGGAGCGGGGCGG
Source organism: Acetobacteraceae bacterium (assembly GCA_035532755.1). Classification (GTDB taxonomy): domain Bacteria; phylum Pseudomonadota; class Alphaproteobacteria; order Acetobacterales; family Acetobacteraceae; genus DATKQI01. The sequence continues at coordinate 1,565 of DATKQI010000093.1, read as the reverse complement.
CACGCGGCTCGTTGTCTCGGGCAGGCGCAGCGGCGGCACGGCGACCGCCGGCAGGCCGCCGCGCGGGCCGAAGGTCTGCGTCACGGCTGGCCCCTGCGCGCCTGCCGCCGAACCCGGCGGCGGCAGCGCCGTGGCCTGCACGGTGCCCACGGGTGCGGTCTTGATCCGCATGCCGGCCCCCAGCGAATCCTGCAATGCACGGCTCGGCCCGGACAACACATGCACGCGCACCGCGGCCCCGCCCGCTTCCGGGATGCCGAGCAGCGCTGCGGCCCGGTGCGTCAATTCCACGACCCGGCCGGGATTGGCGGGGCCGCGATCGTTCACCCGCACCAGCACTTGCTGCCCGGTGGCGAGATTCGTCACCCGCGCGATCGCCGGCAGTTGCAGCGTTTGGCTGGCGGCGGCCATTGCTTCCTGGCTGAACGCCTCGCCATCCGCCGTCGCCGGCAGGTGCCCGGCGGGATAGACCGCGGCGAGCCCGGTGTGGTCGTAGGAGAAATCGGCAACGGGATAGTGCCACACGCCGTCGGCCTGGTAGGCCGCGCCGATCGTATAGCGGGCGCCCGTCGGCGCGGGACCGGCCGGGGCTGGATGGAACAGCCGGTAGAGATATCCGCCGGGCGCGCAGCCGGCCAAGCCGAGCACCAGGAGCAGCGGCAGCAGACGACGGAGGGGGGAAATGCTGCGCATCGGCCTATGAAGTGACGAGGTTGCCGAGCAGGCCGACGCTCAGCGCATAGAAATCCGACGGGTTATAGGCGCGGATCGCGCGAAAGTTCGGATAGGCGAAGAACGCGTCCCCGCCGACTCCGGCGGGCCGCAGCAGCCGCGTGGACAGGCTGGCGGGCAATGCCGGGCTGCCCGGCAGCCGCCGCAGGCCCATCCGCTCCCACGCCGCCAGCGGCAGGGCGCCGCGATGCGGCGGGAAACCGCTCGGCACCAGCGCCGGCTCCCCCCACGGCTCCCCCGGCCGCCAGCCGGACTGGTGCAGGTAGTTCGCGATCGAGGCGAGGGAATCCGGCACGGATGTCCAGATATCGGGCGTGCCGTTGCCGTTGAAGGACACGGCGAGGCGGAGATACACGCTGGGCATGAACTGCGGCTGCCCCATGGCGCCGGCATAGCTGCCCAGCATGCCCGCCGGCTGCAGCCCGCCACGATCGAGAATGCGCAGCGCGGCCAGCAGTTCGCTGCGGAAATAGGCCGACCGACCGCTGTCCCAGGCAAGGGTGGCGAGCGCGTCCGGCACGTTGAAGCCGCCCTGGAAGTGGCCGTAATTGGTTTCCAGCCCCCAGATGCCCATGATGACACCGGCATCGACGCCGAAACGCCGGCCGATCGCGGCCAGAAGGCCGCGGTTGGCGGCGAACAGCGCACGGCCCTGGCTGATGCGGGTGGCCGACAGAGTGGCGGCGCTGTACTGGGCCCAGGTCTCGGTGAATTCCGGCTGGTGGGCGTTGAGCTGCAGCACGCGCGCGTTCGGCTGCAGGCTGTCAAGCCCCGCAAGCCCGCGCTGGCCGATGCCGCGGCTGCGTGCCTCGGCCCGGATGCCGGCAAGGAAG
>DATKQI010000092.1:0-3459 GCA_035532755.1 Acetobacteraceae bacterium | reverse complement strand
TCGATCCGCCGCTGGCCGCCACCGCGCCGGTGCCGCCGCACATGGCGGCACTGCTCGCGGCGGCGGGAACGATCAGCTGATCAGGAACCAGTAGCGGAACAACAGCGTCTCCAGCCAGCGGCGGCGCACCAGGCCGCGGATGCGCAAGGCCGCCAGCCTGTCCGCCGCGCCGCCGCCAAGCCCGCGGGCGATCACCTCCAGCTCGGCCTGTGCGGCGGGCGTCAGCAGGTCTGCATGGGCGCGCAGGGCGGCGACGTGCTGGCGGAACACGCCCATGAACACGCCCGGCCCGCGCCGCAACGCCGCGACCGCCCGATACGGCCAGGACGCGGAGGAACCGACCATGTTGCCGCCGTGCTGGCGGTACAGCACCACCGGCTCGTCATCGACGATCAGTTCGCCGCCGGCGGCCGAGACCACGAGGTTGCACCACCAGTCGTGCACCGTGGCGGGCGGGGCCGTGGTGGCCGCGACCAGCCGGGCGGCGGCGGCGTTGAGCATCAGCGTGTTGCCGGTGGCGAGGTTCTGCGTGAGCGTGGCGGGGAAGGAGCGGGTGAGGCCGGAGGGCAGCGACAGCCCGATCCGCCGCAACGCCCCATCCACCAGCACCTGCCGCGCGCTGTACAGCGCCGGGCGATCCGCCGGCACCGCTTCCAGTGCCGCCGCGCCGCGCGCGAGCTTGGCTTTCAGCCACACGTCGTCCTGGTCGGCGAAGGCGAGCAGGGCGTGATGCCGTGCCGCACCCAGCAGCAGCAGGAAGCTGCGCATCGCCCCGACCCGCCCCGCGGGGCCGGCGATCTCGATGACGCGCCCCGTGGCCTGCTTCTCGGCAAATGCACGCACCAGGGCTGGCGATCCATCATCGGAAGCGTCGTCGCGCCAGTACAGCACCCAGTCCTGCCGGGTCTGGCCAAGAAGGCTTTCAAGCTGTTCGGGCAGGAACCGCGTGCCGTTGCGGGTGGAAAGCAGGATGGCCACGCGCGGGTCTTCGGCCGGAACCGGTGGCGGAGTCTCGCCCATCGCGTCTGCCTACGCCCCCGAAGGGTGCGGCGAGGCGTAGATCTCGCCGATCGTGCGGGCCAGACCATCGCGCCAGGGCGGCAGGGCGATGCCGAACACCGCCTTCAGCCGGCCGCAGTCCAGCCGGGAATCCGCCGGCCGGCGGGCCGGGGTCGGCCAGTCCGCGGCACGGATCGGCACGACATCGGGATGCGGGCCGTCATGGCGGGAGGCTTCCTCGAACACCGCGCACGCCAGCCCGTGCCAGGTGGTCTCGCCCGCGCCGGCGGCATGGAAGATGCCCGCGAACCGGCTCTGCCAGCCGGATCGATCGATCTGCGCGACGATGTCGAGGATGGCCGCGGCGAGATCGGCCGCCGCGGTGGGGCAGCCGCGCTGATCGGCCACCACCCGCAGGGCGGGGTTCTTCGCGCCGGCAGCCAGCATGGTGCGCACGAAATTCCGCCCGGTGGCCGCATAGACCCAGGATGTGCGCAGCACCGCCGCCTGCCCGCCCGCCGCCACCACCGCCTGCTCGCCGGCGAGCTTGCTGGCGCCGTACACCCCGGTCGGCGCCGTCGGATCGGTTTCGACATAGGGGGCGCCCTTGGCGCCGTCGAACACATAGTCCGTGGAAACATGGATCAGCGGAACGCCGGCCTGCGCGCACAGGGAAGCGAGCTGGGCGGGGCCATCCCGGTTCGCGCGCCAGGCGGCATCGGCATCGGTCTCGGCCTTGTCCACGGCCGTATAGGCGGCGGCATTCACGACCAGACGGGGTGCTGCGTCCCGGAACGCGGCGACCACGCTGTCCGGCCGGTCGAAATCCAGCACAGGCCGGCCGAACGGAGCGAGCGCCAGCCCGCGGCCAGCCCCGAGTCGGGCCAGCGCGCCGCCGAGCTGCCCGGTGCTGCCGGTGATCAGGACCGGGCGGGGATCAGGGACCATTCCCGCTCAGGCCTCGAACCAGGCCGGGCAGTCGGCAAGGCGGGGCAGCACCTGGTCCTTGTCGGACAGCACGACCGACTCGGGCGCCACCGGCCAGGGCAGGGCGAGGTCCGGATCGTTCCAGATCACGCCGCGCTCGCTCGCGCGGTCGTAATCGCCGGTGACCTTGTAGATGACCTCGGTATCCGCCTCCAGCGTGACGAACCCGTGCAGGAAGCCGCCGGGCACCCAGAGCTGGTGCCAGTTCTCGGCGCTCAGCACCGCGGCGGCATGCCGGCCGTAGGTGGGCGAGCCGCGGCGGATATCGACGGCCACATCCCAGATCGCCCCCTTCACCACGCGCACCAGCTTGCCCTGCACATGCGGCGCGACCTGGCAGTGCAGCCCGCGCAGCACGCCGGCGATGCGGGAGAGGCTGTGGTTGTCCTGGATGAACGGCCCGGGGATGCCGGCCGCTTCCAGCCGCTTGCGGTTGAACGTCTCGGAGAAGAAACCCCGGGAATCACCGAAGCGCGGCGGGGTGATCAGCTTCACCTCGGGGATCGACAGACAGTCCACGTTCATGCGCGCGCGCCTTCCGTGCAGTCAGCCATGCAGCCCGTCGGCCAGTTCGCCCAGCACGCGGCCCAGTTCGGTCTTGCCCATGCCGCGCGCCTGGGTGCGCAGCGTTTCGGCGTCGATGAAGCCCATGCGGAACGCCACCTCCTCCGGGCAGCCGACCAGCATGCCCTGGCGGGACTGGATGGTCTGCACGAAAGTGGCCGCCTGCAGCAGGCTGTCCGGCGTGCCGGCATCGAGCCAGGCGGTGCCGCGCGACAGCCGCTCCACATGCAGAGAGCCGAGCTGGAGATAGACGAGGTTGAGATCGGTGATCTCCAGCTCCCCGCGCGCCGAAGGAGCGATGCCGGCGGCGATCTCGCTCACCCGGGCATCATAGAAATACAGGCCCGTGACCGCCCAGTTCGATGGCGGCGCGGCCGGCTTCTCCACGATATCCAGGGCGCGCCCCGCGTGATCGAACGAGACCACGCCGTAGCGTTCGGGGTCGCGCACCTGATAGGCGAACACGGTCGCACCTTCCGGCCGGGCGGCGGCGGCGCGGAGCAGCACCGAGAGATGGTCCCCGTGGATCAGGTTGTCGCCCAGCGCGAGCGCGCAGGCCTGGCCGGCGAGCCACTCCCGCCCGATCAGGAAGGCCTGGGCGATGCCGTCCGGCTGCGGCTGCTCGGCATAGGTGAAGTGCACCCCGAAACGGGAGCCGTCGCCCAGCAGCCGGCGGAACTGCGGCAGATCGACCGGCGTGGAGATCACCAGGATATCGCGGATGCCGGCCAGCATGAGGGTGGAGAGCGGGTAGTACGCCATCGGCTTGTCGTACACCGGCAGCAACTGCTTGGAGGCGGCCAGCGTCATCGGATGCAGGCGGGTGCCGGACCCGCCGGCGAGCAGGATGCCCTTCATGGTCAGGCCGCCGTGCCCAAGGACGCAATACCCTGGGCGACGCCCAGGCGT
>DATKQI010000091.1:0-5169 GCA_035532755.1 Acetobacteraceae bacterium | reverse complement strand
CGTGGTTTTGCCGGCTGGTGCAACTGCGTTCACAGGGAAAGGGAAATCGCCATGGAACGCCGCCGCTTAGGAGCATTGGAAGTCTCGGCCCAGGGATTGGGCTGCATGAGCATGACGCCGATCTACGGCACCGCGGACCCGGCCGGCGCGATCGAGACCATTCATCGCGCCGCCGAGATCGGCATCGATTTTCTCGATACGTCGGACGCGTACGGGCAGGGCAGGAACGAGGAGCTGGTCGGCCGGGCCCTGGCCGGCCGCCGGGACCGATACGTCGTCGCGACGAAATTCGGCAACATCCGCACAGCGGACGGCACGCCGGGCGCCGACGGGCGGCCGGAATACGTCCGGCAGGCCTGCGAGGCGAGCCTTCGCCGTCTCGGCATCGGGGCGATCGATCTGTATTTCATCCATCGCGTCGATCCCACCGTGCCGATCGAGGATACGGTGGGCGCGATGGTGCGGCTGAAGGACGAAGGCAAGATCCGCCATCTCGGCATTTCGGAGGCCGCGCCGGCCACCATCCGGCGTGCCCATGCGGTGCATCCGCTCGCGGCATTGCAGACCGAATATTCGCTGTGGACGCGCGACGTGGAGGTGGAGTTGCTCGCGCTGTGCAGGGAACTCGGCATCGGCTTCGTGGCCTACAGCCCGCTCGGGCGCGGCTTCCTGACCGGCCTCGTTGGCGGCGGCGACGCGCTGGCCGCCGGCGACGCGCGGCGCAACATGCCGCGGTTCCAGGGCGACAACGCGCGCCATAATCTCGATCTGGTTGCCGCGCTCAAGCGCTCGGCCGAGGCCGAGGGCTGCACGCCGGCGCAGCTCGCGCTCGCCTGGGTGCTGTCCCGCGATCGCGCCATCGTGCCGATTGCCGGCACCAGCCACAGGCGCTGGCTGGAAGAGAATGCCGCGGCGGCTTCCATCAGGATCTCGGCCGCGACGCTGCGCGACCTGGAGCAGGTCTTCAAGCCGGGTGCGGCGGCCGGCGCGCGCTACCCGGATGCGCTGCTGCGCCGCGTCGGCCTCTGATACCGCCGAGCCCGAAGGGCGAGCGGCATCGCGCCAAAACAAAGACATGCCGGCGACGTTGCCATTTCCACGCCTCCTCATGCGCGCGAATCGGGCTACATTCCGGCTCGATGCCCCGCACCGCAAGCAGATCCCACCCCCTCACCACGGCCCAGGCCAGGCACATCTGGCTGCATGCCCAGCGGCTCGACACCCCCACGCCCTTCGGCGACGGGCCGGAGGCGACGGCCGCGGCGGTGAAGCATCTGGGCTATGTGCAGATCGACACCATCAATGTCATCGAGCGGTGCCACCACCATATTCTCTGGACGCGCATCCCCGCCTATCGGCGCGCGCATCTGCACCAGGCACAGACCGTCGATAAGAGCATCTTCGAGTATTGGACGCATGCCCTGTCCTACGTGCCGACGGAGGATCTGCGTTTCTTCGCCGGTGCGATGAAGCGCCACCGGCGGGAGCCGGCCAGCTGGTTCAGCTCGGTCACGAAGGCGGATATGCGCAAGGTCCTGTCGCTGATCCGGAAGGAAGGCGGCCTGACGATCCGGGACATAGAGGACGACGTGCTGGTCGAGAAGGAGCATCTCTGGGCCAGCCGCAAGCCGTCGAAGCGGGCGCTGCAACTGGCCTTCTACACCGGCGTGCTGACGATCAGCGAGCGCAACGGCATGCTCAAGACCTATGAGCTCATGGAGCGGCATTTCGGCTGGGGCAAGGCGCCTAGGCCGGCCTCGGCGCGGGAAACGTCCGTGTACCTGCTCGATCGGGCCCTGCGCGCGCAGGGGGTCGTGAGCCTGGAGTCGATCTGCCACCTCGATGCGAAAAGCAAGCCGGCCATCCGGCAACTGATCGACGCCGGGGTTCGCCGCAAGGAGCTGGTGCCGGTCGCGCTCGACGGCGCGGGAAAGCAGGAACACTGGGTCCGCCCCGATGCGCTCGAGACCGGCGAGCCTGCTGCGGCGATGATCCATATCCTCTCGCCGTTCGATCCGCTCATCATCCAGCGCAAGCGGGCCCGGCTCTTTCTCGGCTACGAGCATCGGTTCGAGGCGTATGTGCCCAAGGAGAAGCGGCTGTTCGGATATTTCGCCCTGCCTGTCCTTGTGGGAGACGACATCGTCGCCGCCATCGATCTCAAGACGGATCGCAGGACGCAGGAATTGCTGGTGCAGAAATGGACGTGGGTCGGCAGCGGCCCGCGCAAGGGGTTGAAGCGCCGCATCGAGGAGGAACTGCACCGCTTCGAGCGGTTTCAGCTCGCGGGGTGAAGGCCCGGCGCGACCGGTTGCGGGCCGTAAAGGGCCGCCTTGGCTGCCGGCGAAAGCATCGGCCTGTTGCCGTTATACCAATCGGCGAAAATGTTGAGCCGTTGCCGTCATTCCCGCGAAAGCGGGAATCCAGGGCTTGCGGTCTTCCGAGGCGGCGGGCCTGGATGCCTGCCTGCGCAGGCATGACGGTGGAGAAGCGGGTGGGGCAGGGCGTACGAGGGGCGAGACGGCATGCCCCGGCCCTCACCCGTCACCCCTGCGCAGGCATGACGGAGGGAGCGCCGGCAAACGGCCATTCAAGCAGGACGCCGCCCTCTGGCGGCGTGCGGCCCCGAGGCACATACTCGGGGTTCATGGCGGCGATTTCCGCGCGCGGCCGCCGCCGGCAGAACAAGGGTTTCGCGATATGGCCTTCACCTGCACGATTCCGGCAAAACCCGCCTTGCAGCAGGACGACGAGACGGTCCGCATCACCCGCTGGGATTTTCCGCCCGGCGCGGTGACCGGCTGGCATGAGCATGGCTGGCCGTATTTCGTGGTGATGCTGGTGGCGGGCACCCTGCGCGTGCACGACGGGCAGGAAGTGACGGACGTGCCGCTGGCGGCAGGGCAGGCCTATATGCGGCCGGCCGGCATCCGGCATGACGTGATGAACGGCTCCCCGCATCCGATCGCCTTCGTGGAGATCGAGGTGAAGCGGCCGGAGGCGCTGGCGGACATGATGCTGCGTTAAGGAAGGCCTGATCGGCGCTCGGGGGTACGCATCCCCATGAACAGACGGAGGGCGGAGAGCCATTTCGCGAAACCCTCCTTCTCGATATGGCTGACCCAGCGATCGTGGTCCTCGGCGGCGCAATCGAATGTCGCCCACGCCCACGCGTCGGATGGCCCCGACCTGATCGCCGGCCTTTCCGGCCGCCCGAACGGCGGGCCTGGATGCCCGCCCGCGCCGGCATGGCGGATGGAGAGGATGGCGAAAGATGGGGCGGTTTGCGCGTGCGGGTTCGCGGCCTAGCTCGGCCGGGCGCCGGCCGGTGCCGTGGCGAGGCCCGGCATTTCGATGTCGATCTCCAGCGTGGAGACCGCGCTGCCGCGATCCAGCTTCACGTGCACCTTCTCGCGATCGACCGCGATGTGCTTCGCGATCACGGCGAGAATTTCCTCCTGCAGGATCGCCGCCAGATCGGACCGGCCGGTGACGGTGCGTTCGTGCGCGAGCAGGATCTGCAATCTTTCGCGCGCGACCGGGGCGGAGCCCCGGCGGGTGAAGAGGCTGAACAGGTTCATGCCGCCCTCCGCCCCAGCAGGCGGCCGATGAAGCCGCGCCTGTCACTCGGTACCGTCATCGCCACGGTCTCGCCCAGCAGCCGCCTTGCCGCGTCCAGATAGGCCCGCGCCGGGGCGCTCGACGGATTGCTCAGCGTGACGGGGCTGCCGAGGTTGGAGGCGCGCAGCACCTCCTCGCTGTCCGGGATGATGCCGAGCAGCGGGATCGAGAGGATTTCGAGAACGTCTTCCACCTTCAGCATTTCGCCGCGCGCGGCGCGGGCGGGGTCGTAGCGGGTGAGGAGAAGGTGCTTCTCCATCCGTTCGCCCTTCTCGGCCTTCACGGTTTTCGAATCGAGCAGGCCGATGATGCGGTCCGAATCGCGGACCGAGGAGACCTCCGGGTTCGTCACCACCACGGCGGCATCCGCGTGGTGCATGGCAAGGGCCGCGCCCTTCTCGATGCCGGCGGGGCTGTCGCAGATCACCCAGTCGAACTTCTCCCGCAGCTCGCCGATGACGCGCTCCACCCCCTCGGGCGTCAGCGCATCCTTGTCGCGCGTCTGGGAGGCGGGGAGCAGGGAGAGGGTCTCGACCCGCTTGTCCCGGATCAGGGCCTGATGCAGCTTCGCATCGCCCTGAACGACGTTGATCAGGTCGTAGACGACCCGGCGTTCCGCCCCCATCACGAGGTCGAGATTGCGCAGGCCGACATCGAAATCGACGACGACCACGTTCTTCCCGCTCTGCGCGAGGGCCGCGCCCAGCGCGGCGGTGGACGTCGTCTTGCCGACGCCGCCCTTGCCCGATGTCACGACCAGGACTTGTGCCATCTTCTGCCTATTCTCCAAACTGATTCAGTCGAGTGCGGCCATCGCCATCGTGTCGCCGTCCAGCCAGGCCTGGGCGGCGCGCCCGCGCAGGGCGGCGGCCATGTCGTCCGCCGTTCTGTAGATGCCGTCGATCGCGATGAGTTCGGCCTCGAGCCGGCGGCAGAACACGCGGGCGCGGGCGTTCCCGGCGAACCCGGCCACCGCCCGGCCGCGCAGGGTGCCGTAGATGTGGATCGATCCCCCCGCGATCACCTCCGCCCCCGAGGCGACGGAGCCGACGACGGTGACATCCCCGCCCTCGAACACCAGCGACTGGCCGGAGCGGATGGGATGATCGACCAGCAGGAAGGACGGTTCGGTTTCCCCTTGCGCCGGAGCGGCGGGCTCGTCCGGCACTTCGATCGACCGGATGGCGCGGCTGCCGGTGGTGAGCGGCGGGCGGCCCCAGGTGTCGATCCCCTCCCACGCCGCGTGGGCGCCCTCGGTGCCGATGATGCGGATGTTGCGCGCGTGCAGCCCCTGGATGAGGCCGGAGACGTTGGGCTGCTGGCGCGGCAGGCCCGCGAGGTCGATCACCACCGGCCGCCCCTCGAAGAACGAGGGGGAGCGGCGGATCTGCGCGTCGAGAGCGGCGAGCCAGTCTTCGACCGGCGGCTCCGGGGCCAGCACGAGGGCCATGAAGGACCGGCCACGGACGCGGATGGCGGGTGGGGAGCTGGCTGCGGCTGTCACGGGCGCGTGGGTACCCGGGACGGCCGGCCGCGTCAACAATTCGC
>DATKQI010000090.1:0-17435 GCA_035532755.1 Acetobacteraceae bacterium | reverse complement strand
CGGTTGAGGATGCGGCCGCGCGCGGAGCCTGTCATCGCCGCCCACACGCGCTGGCCGGCGCGGGCGGCGGCCACCGCCCGGTCCACCTCCGCCGCTCCGGCAATCTCGATCTCGGCCAGCACCTCGCCCGTGGCGGGGTTGCGGGTCTCGAACGTCCGCGCATTTTCCACGCGCACCGCCCGGCCGCCGATATGGGCGCCAAGCCGCCGAACGCCCGCCTGTCCTGTGCTCGGTGCCATCGCCCCCGATCCTGCCCTTTGCGGCCCCAGTCTCGTGAACTCGCCATCCACGAACTCGGACGCGATCCGCCCGGCCGCCACCGCGTCCGTCTCGCTCCAGCCCGACAGCGTGGCGCGCAGCCACAACCCGTCGATGATCGCGGCGATGGAAACCGCGAGCCGCTGCGCCTCGCCCGGCGGGCCGGCTTGCCGCAGCGCGTGGCGCAGATTGGTGATGATCCGCCGCTGATAGGCGGCCTGCACGCGCTTGAAGCGCTGCGAATGCAGTGTCTGCCCCCAGAAGGCGAGCCATACGGTGCCGGTGCGCTGGTCGAACTCTTCCGGGGCGAGATTCGCATCGATGATCGCCTGCACGCGCGCCCGCGGCGTGGCAGCCTCGGCGAGCCGGGCCGCCGCGCCGCGGCTGACGCGGGCGCCGAGCGCGCGCATCGTGGCCTCCAGCAGCCCGTCCTTGTCGCCGAAGTAATGCGCGACCAGCCCCGCCGAAACGCCGGCACGCCGGGCGATCTGGCCCAGCGTGGTGGCGACGAACCCGACCTCGGCCATCGTGTCGATCGTGGTTTCGATCAACTGCCGCCGGCGCGTGTCCTCCGTTTCCCGACGAGACAAGGCGATCCTCCACATTCGGCCCCGCGCCGTGACAGACCCTAGCGCAATCGATGATTGAACGTCCATTCAATCTTGTTGCGGAAGCCTTGCTCAATCGGCATCGGGTTATGGAGGTGGTGCAGGTTTCTGTGCTTATATGCCTATATTATAATCAAAAGTTTAAAAAAATGGCACATCACATCGGTGCAATGTGACAAAGAAAGGGCGTGACGGACGTTATTAAATGAATATACAATCAATAGAACGTCCCAAGCAAAACGAGTCGTCGTGGTACAAGGCTTGCTCATCCGCTTCCGGAGTTTGATGCGCGGCCACCTTCCGGGTGGTAGCGTAACGACAGGACAGGGTGCGGCCGCGCGCGGGCGTGGAAACACGAACAGGGAGAATGAACGATGCGAAAATCACTGATCTTCGGAATGGCCTTCGCCTTCGCCGGCCTTGCCACGACCGGCGCCCAGGCGGCCGATCCAGCGGCCTGCCGGACGGTGCGGATGTCCAACGTCGGCTGGTCGGACAACGATGCGATCAACGGGCTCGCGAGCTATGTCCTGAAGGCGATGGGCTACAAGCCGAAGGAGACGATCCTCTCCGTCCCCGTCACCTACCAGGCGCTCAAGACCAAGAAGATCGACGTCTTCCTCGACAACTGGATGCCGACGATGACGGCGAACATCACCCCCTACGTCAAGGCCAAGACCGTGGATGTGGTGCGCGCGGACCTCACCCATGCGAAATACACGCTCGCGGTGCCGGCCTACCTCTATGCCCAGGGGCTGCATTCGTTCCAGGACATCGCGAAGTTCCGCAAGCAGCTCGGCAACAAGATCTACGGGATCGAGCCGGGGAATGACGGCAACCGTCTGATCCTCGGCATGATCAAGAAGGGCCAGTTTGGCCTCAAGGGCTTCCGCCTCGTCGAATCCTCGGAGCAGGGGATGCTGGCCGAGGTCAAGCGCGATGTCGCCCAGAAGAAACCCATCGTCTTCCTCGGCTGGGCGCCCCATCCGATGAACACCGAATTCGACATGAAATATCTCTCCGGCGGAGACAAGGTATTCGGGGGCGATTCCACCGTGTACAGCAATGTGCGCGCGGGATACCTTCAGGATTGCCCGAATGTCGGCAAATTCCTCAAGAATCTCGTCTTCACGCTGCCCATGGAGAATACGCTGATGGGCCAGATCATGTACAAGAAGGCGAATGCCGAGGCCGCAGCGGCGAAGTGGCTGAAGGCCAACCCCGCCGTCCTGAAAACCTGGCTCGCCGGCGTGACGACGTTCGACGGCAAGCAGCCCGCCCTGGCAGCCGTGGACAAGAGCCTCGGCCTCGGCGCCTGATGCTCGCGGCCGGATCGGGCGAGCCGCCCGGTCCGGCCGTCCTGCGGGCGTATCCTGAAAGGGGAGGCTGACCGTGGAACATCTGCAGAATCTGATCGTGAACTACAAGATCCCGATCGGCATCTGGATCGCGAACTTCGTGAACGCGATCAACGGCGGCGGGTTCTTCGATGCCATCTCGAACACGCTGGGCGGCGTGATCGATGGATTCACCACCGTGCTGCGCGCGGTTCCCGGCCCGCTGCTGATCGTCGTGATCGTCGCCATCACCTTTGCGCTGCAGCGGTCCTGGAAACTCGCCCTGTTCGTGGGCCTCGCCCTGCTGTTCATCATGAACCAGGGCTACTGGCGCCAGACGCTGGAGACCCTGTCGCTGATCATGTTCGCCACCATCACCTCCATGGCGATCGGCGTTCCCATCGGCATCGCCACCGCGCACCGGCCCTGGCTGTTCGTCATCATCCGCCCGGTTCTGGGCCTGATGCAGACGCTGCCGACCTTCGTCTATCTCATCCCCACGCTCGTTCTGTTCGGGCTGGGCGCGGTGCCGGGGTTGATCTCCACCATCATCTTCACGCTGCCCGCCCCGATCCGCCTCACCCATCTCGGCATCTCCTCGGTGCCGGAGCCGCTGCTGGAAGCAGGCCAGGCCTTCGGCGCCACGCGCGCCCAGCAATTGTGGAAGATCGAGCTGCCCTATGCCCTGCCCACCATCATGGCGGGGCTCACCCAGTGCATCATGCTGAGCCTGTCGATGGTGGTGATCGCCGCCCTGGTGGGCGCGGGCGGCCTCGGCGTGCCGGTGGTCCGCGCACTGAACTCGGTGCGGGTGGACATTGGCTTCGAATCGGGCTTGTCCATCGTGCTGCTCGCCATCGTGCTCGATCGCGTCTGCCGGCCCCGCGAATCCCGCAGCAGGGCGCATTGAGATGAAGGACATCAAGGCCCCGGCCGTCGCCTTCGCCGATGTCGATATCCTGTTCGGCGGCACCACCCGCCGCACCGCCGGCGCGCTGACCCAGGCGCTGTCGCTGCTCGATGCGGGGCATTCGCGCGATGACATCCTGGCCCGCACCGGCATCGTCGTCGGTGTGGCGGGGGCGAGCCTGAAGGTGGCGGAAGGCGAGATCTGCGTGCTGATGGGCCTGTCCGGCTCCGGCAAGTCCACACTGCTGCGGGCCGTCAACCGCCTCAACCGCGTCACCCGCGGCAAGGTGCTGGTGCAGCACGAGAAGAGCACGGTCGATGTCGTGACCTGCGATGAGGCCACGCTGCGCACCATGCGCACCCGCCGCATCGCCATGGTGTTCCAGCAATTCGCCCTGCTGCCCTGGCGCACGGTGCGAGAGAATGTCGGCCTCGGCCTCGAACTGCGCGGCGTGCCGGCGGCCGAGCGGCAGCGCATCGTCGATGAGAAGCTGAAACTCGTCGCGCTGGACAAATGGGCCGACAAATACGCCCGCGAGCTGTCGGGCGGCATGCAGCAGCGCGTCGGCCTCGCCCGCGCCTTCGCGACAGACGCCGACATCCTGCTGATGGACGAGCCGTTCTCCGCGCTCGACCCGCTGATCCGCAACCGGCTGCAGGACGAATTGCTGGCGCTGCAGAAGGAGTTCCGCAAGACCATCATCTTCGTCAGTCACGATCTGGACGAGGCGCTGAAGCTCGGCAACCAGATCGCGATCCTGGAAGGCGGGCGCATCATCCAGTCCGGCACATGCGAGGATATCGTGCTGCGCCCGGAGACCGATTACGTGAAGGATTTCGTGCAGCACATGAACCCGCTGAACGTGCTGCGCGGGCGCACGGTGATGACGCCGGTGGAGCGGCTTGCCCGGCAGGACGACGCGCTGGCGCTTGATGGCGCCGGGCAGATGCGCGTGCGGCTGAACGGGCTGGGCAGTCTGCACAGCGCGATGCGCGCCGGGGCGCAGGCCCGCCTGATCGAGGTCGCGCACGAGGCGCCGGCGGATGCCGCGCTCGATATCGGGCGCGGCGATTTCGCCGTCGTCTCGTCGGAAATATTGATGAAGAAAGTGATCCAGCTTCGCCAATCGACCGGCAATCCGGTCCTGCTCGTCGATCAGGGAAGGTTCGTCGGCATCTGCGGCGAGGAGGAGATTCTGGCCGCCCTGTCGTCGGATGCCTGGCGCGCGGAGGCGGAGCGCACCGAAGCGGGGCGCGCCGACATGGCGCGCGGGGAAGTCGGCACACCCGCTTCGGCCTGAACGCACCGGACCGGGTGGGATTTTACAACCCCAGGTGCAGCCGCAGGCTCACGGTGCTCCGCGCATAGTCGCCGCCGCGGCTGGCCTGCTGGTCGGCGAAATCGTAATCGGCTGAAATCCGCAAGCGCCGGTTCAGCAACCAGTCCACCCCGCCGCCTGCGCCCAGGATGGTCTGCCGGCCGCCACCCTGCCGATACGCCGCGTGCTGCACCTCGGCGCGCGCCTGCAGCAGCACGTTCGGCAGATATTCGTGGTCGAGCACGATCTTGCCGCGCGTGAGCGTATAGCCGCCGATCGTCTCCTCCGCCGCATCCTCGATGCTGCGGGACAGTGTGCCGGTCAGCGTCGTCAACCCGCTCGGGTTCCAGATCACCTGGGCTTCCACGATCGGGGCGACATGGGTCTTGAAAGCACGGCTGTCGAAGCGCCGCATCTCGTAGCCGGCCAGGGCGCGATAGCGCAGCACGGCGTTCGCCGCGACATCGAACCCGGCAAGGATCTCGTATCCGGTCCCGCTATGGGAAAAGCCGGGCGGCCCGGTGAGATAATCGCTGCGGATGCTTCGCAGCACCAGCACGGTGGCGCGCTGCGGGGCCAGCTCATAGCGCAGGGTCAGGCTGCCGTCCCACACATTGCGGTCCCGGAATGCCTGGCTGACCGCCATGCCGCCGATGCGCGCGGGTGCAAAACGATAGGCGGTGAAATCCACCGCCGGAACGATCGACAACGGCCCGGCCGCGATGCGGTATCGGGCGCGCACATCCTCGGCACGGAAGGCGATGGGCCGGTCGGCGGAAACCGCGCCGATCGCGGTGTTCAGCGCATGTAGGCTCAGATGCGTGGCCGACAGCGTCAGCCGGTCCTGCCCGAAATCATGGCTCACGCCCAGCGCGGCCGTCCCGTTCGTATAACTGTCCCCCGGCAGATCGAGGTAGCGCCGGTCGTCGAGCCCCGCATAGGCCCCGATCGTGGTGCCGGATGGCCCGCCGGCGATGGCTATGCCGGGGCTCACCCCGGCAATCCAGCTTCCCGCGCCGCCCTGCCGGCCCTCCACGTTGCTGTCCGCGCCGATCCGCATATCGAGGCTCGGATGGACGATGAAATCGCCGAGTCGCACGCCCAGGCTGTCATATTCCGGCCGAGCGCGGGAAAGCACGGTCACGCCCGGCGCGGTGCCGTATCCCGGCACGCCCGGCGGCAGATAGCCGTCCAGCGATTGCGCCTGCGCGACGCCGATGCCCGCTGACCATAGCGTCGCGGCAAGCAAGCCAACCCATCGCGCGCGGCGCAGCATGCCGGTCCGGTTGCATTGCAAAAAAAACACAACCCATGGTGGCGCAAACAGCGCTGGCAGCAGAAGCCCCTAATTGCGGTCGCATAAGAGAAATCGGGATGAAGGGGAGCCGCTCTCGATGAACCTGATGGCCAAGCCAGAGGCACGCAGTGTTGCTACAAATGTTGACACACGGCGGATCAAACGCCATTGTGATAGTGGAGAAGCATGACGGAGTCACGCAATGAAGGCCGTGGTCAAGAAATGGGGAAACAGCGCCTCCGTGCGGATTCCCGCAGCGATCATGGCGGCAGCCAGACTGCGGCTCGACCAGCCGGTCGAGGTCCGCGAGGAGCAGGGGCGGGTGGTTATCGAACCGATCCGGCCGGCGGAGTATGATCTCGGCGAGCTGGTCGCCGGAATCACGGAGAAGAACCGGCATGAGCCGGTGGAGATGGGGGCGCCGACCGGCAAGGAAGTCTGGTGATGCCGCGAGGCTACGTGCCCGAGGCTGGCGATATCGTCTGGCTGCAGTTCGATCCGCAGGCGGGGCATGAACAGGCGGGACACCGCCCGGCCGTGGTGCTCAGCCCGGCGAGCTACAACGCCCGCGCCGGCATGATCGTCTGCTGCCCGACGACGATGCGAATCAAGGGCTACCCGTTCGAAGTGGCAATCGCCGGCGATCCACCGAGCGTGGTGCTGGCGGATCAGGTGAAAAGCCAGGACTGGCGGGCCAGGAAGGCAACACGGAAAGGCCGCGTCAATCCGGCAGAACTCGCCGAGGTGCGCGCCAAGCTCAAAGTGCTGATCGGATAGCGGCAGGTTCAAGCAGAGGGTAAACGGGTGTACTGAGCCTCGTTGGACGGCCAGTCATCGGCGCCACTTACCAGCATCGCTCTCTTGTCGTAACGTCCTCTAGGAGACAAGATTTATGTCTGCGAGTGGGGACATATGAGGAAGATCGTTCTGACTGCTTTGGCACTTTGCACGTGTGTGTATGGGGATGCCTACGCGCAGCAGAGAACGCCTAACGCTGGACATCGGGCAATGCTTCGTACTTGGCCGCAGACTGGCGCGTGGGAGGTCGGTCTCGCGCCTTTTCATGATGGCGGATTTGGCTGCTTGGCAATGACCGGCTATCGGAACCCGAACACAGAAGAACGCTATATCTGGGGTGTCGCTCAAGAAGGCAGCCAGACGGGGTGGCGATCATAGATAGCAACGCGCTCGCGGTTGCTGGCTCTACTATTGAAGTCACTATTGATCACACATTGATCGGTACCTTCGCGGTTATTCGCCGCAGCCACCTCGGCAACGGTTTTCACTCCGTCTTCGCTCCCGTTCAGCAAGCGATGACCGGAACCCTGACAAAGCTTTTTCGGGTTGGTGGACGCATCAGTTTCCGAACAAATTCAGCGACATATACGGCGCCTCTGAACGGTGGACGTCAACTGACACTCAATATGCGCGAATGCGGGGTAGAAGCGGAAGAACTTGGCGCTGCCAATCGACAAAAAGCCCCATAGTTCAATTTCGCAGAGCATTCTAACGCTTTGAAGAATGATTTTTTGCAGGTCGTAGATTGTCGAAGGCAGGTGCTGGCTGGGGCGGGAGGATTCGAACCTCCGCATGGCGGAATCAAAATCCGCTGCCTTACCGCTTGGCGACGCCCCAATCCCTGCGCGTCATAGGGCTCCTGCCCCGGCAGCGTAAAGCCCCCCGCCCCAGCACCACCAGCCTGGCCGCGCCAGTATGGTGGCCGCGGCTGACGCCATCGCCGCACCGGCGAACAGGCCGAAGCAGGTCGCACCCGATCCGCTCATCCGCGCGAGCAGGCACCCCGGCAGCGCGCGCAACGCGGCCAGGACCACCCCGATCGGCGGGGCAAGGGCGATCGCCGGCGCTTCCAGATCGTTCGACAGCCGCGCCAGATCGCCCGCCAGCGCCGCGGCACTCGTCCATCCCGCGGGCAGCGCCGCCGGAGCGGAAAACCCGCCCGCCCGTGCCGCGAACACCGCCGCCGTGGCCACCGGCACGCCCGGGTTCACCAGCACCAGCCCCAGCTCCGGCAATGCCGGCGCCGGCGCCAGCACCTCGCCCACGCCGCCCATCCGCGCCGGCCGGCTGTCCAGGCACACCGGCACATCCGCCCCCAGCGCGAGCGCGATGTCGGCCAGTTGCCGTGCCGGCAGCACCACGCCCCACAGCCGCATCAGCACCCGCAACGCCGCCGCCGCATCGGCCGATCCGCCGCCAAGCCCGGATGCGACCGGCAGCACCTTCTCCAATCGCAGGGCCGCTCCGGCCGACACCCCCGCCGCCCCGGCCAGAGCGCGGGCGGCACGCAGCACCAGATTTCCGTCTCCATCCGGCAGGCCGCTTGCCGCCGCCGTCAACTCAAGGCCGATCGCGCCGGCCGGCCGCGCCTCCAGCCGGTCCCCCACCGAAGCGAACACCGCAAGGCTGTCGAGCAGGTGATAGCCGTCCGCGCGCCGGCCGACGACATGGAGGAACAGGTTCACCTTCGCCGGCGCGAACGCCTCCAGCATCGTCGCTCCGCCGCTTCAGTTGGTGCCGTGCGCCGGCGGCCCGGATTGCAGGCGGGCGAGCAGCTTCACCCGCTCCGCCGGGCTCGGGTTCATGCTCAGCGCGCGCCGCCACTGGAACTGCGCCTGGAGGCGATCGCCGGCCGCCCAGTAGGCATCGCCCAGATGCCCATTGATCGTGGCGTCTTCCGGCATCAGCTGCACGGCCTTCTGCAAGGTCTGCACCGCCGCCGCCGTCTGCCCCTGGCGGAGCATCACGAAGCCCAGGCTGTCGATGATCGCGCCGTCACCCGGCTGCAGTTGCAGGGCGCGCTGGATCATCGTCCGTGCCTGCGTCACGTGCCGCCCCTTCTCGGCCCAGGAATAGCCGAGATAGTTCAGCACGTAGGGCTGGGACGGATCGAGCGCGAGCGCCCGCTTGAAATCCGCCTCGGCCGCGGTCCAGTTGCCGGCATGGTCGTAGGCGATGCCCCGATCGTAGAACAGCGTCCAGTCGTTCCGGCCGGGGTTCGGCGTGCGGTCGATCGCCTGGGTATAGGCCATAGCCGCGGCGGCGAACCGGCTGCGTTCGCGCAGCAGGTCGCCCAGCACGGCATAGGGTTCGGCCGATAGCGGGAAGCGGGCGGCCAGCTTCTCCAGCAGCGCGCGGGAAGCCGCCGTCTGGCCTTCGCGCGCCAGCAGGCTGGCCCGGCGCAGCATCACCAGCGGCTGCAGCGGATCGTTCGCCGGCACCTTCGCCAGCACCGCCATCGCGGCGGCCGGATGCCTGCCCCCGTCCACCACGTTCGCCAGCAGCAGCCGCGCCTCGGTGAAATCCGGCCGCAGCGACAGGGCAAGCCGCAGCAGCATCAGCGTGAACTGCCCGCCATCCTGCTGCTGCACCGATGCGGCGAGAGCAAGGTATGTCTCCGCCAGGCCGTCCACCGCGCTGTTCACCGGCCTGGCCATCATGGCTGCCTTCAGCGCCGGCACCGCCATCGCGAGCCCACCCCGGCCGCCGGCCAGACCGTCCAGGATGTGGCCGGCCTTCGCCACATTGCCCTGGCGGGCCTCCCAGCTTGCCAGGATGCGCGCCAGCCGCAGGTTCGTGCCGCCGAAATTCGCCTCGGCGATGGCGTAGTCCCGCGAAGCGGCCGCGGCATCCCCGGCCAGATCGGCGATCATCGCCGCATGCAGCGCATACACGCCACGGAAGCGCGGCCCGCTCGCCAGCGGCTGGAGGATCGTCTCCGCGGCGGTCGTGTTGCCCGCGCCCTGCTCGGCCCAGGCCACCAGCAGCGGTTGCGTCAACTGCGTCAGCCCCGCGTTCGGCAGATTCTGGAAACGGCGCGCCGCCTCGGCCCAGTTGCCGGCCCGGGCGGCGGCGTCGGCCAGCACAAGCTGCGCGGCCTGGTTGTCCGGCAGCCGCGCCGCCAGCGCCACCGCATCCGGCCTCCCCGCCAGCAGCGCCGCCCCGAACGCCTGGCGCAGCAGATGGGTGTTCGACGAATCTGCCGCGAGCGCCTCGCGCAGCGCGCTGGCCGCGCGCGGCAGATCCATCTGGCTCTCGGCGAACCGGCCGATCAGATAATCGCCGAACGCCACGCTCAGCGCCCCCGGCGGCCGCGGCGCGCTCCCCCCGGTAGTCGGGTTGGCGGCGGCGCAGGCGGACAACAGGCTGAGGATCAGCAGCGCAGGGCGGCGGAGGAGCCATCGATCATGCATCGGGCGAGCCTAGCAGCCCGTTTCCGCCCGCGCCATCAGCCGCCGGCCCACCCGCTGTTCACATTCGGCCGTTCACATCCCGCCTGGGTAGTTCGGGCCGCCGCCGCCCTCCGGCGTCACCCATGTGATGTTCTGCGTGGGGTCCTTGATGTCGCATGTCTTGCAGTGCACGCAGTTCTGCGCGTTGATCTGCAACCGCGGCCCGTTCCCCTCGGCTTGCACGATTTCGTACACCCCCGCCGGGCAGTAGCGGGTTTCCGGGCTCGCGAACTGCCGCCAGTTCACCGCGATCGCCTGTTCCGGCACGGCCAGCTTCAGATGCGCCGGCTGGTTCTCCTCATGGTTGGTGTTGCTGATGAACACCGAGGACAGCCGGTCGAACGTCAGCACCCCGTCCGGCTTCGGGTAGGCGATCTGCGGCGCGGCCTCCGCCTCCATCAGCGTATCGTGATCGGCGTGCGGATGGCGGAAGGTCCAGGGCGCCCGCCCGCGCAGCACATAGGTGTCGATCGCCGAATAGGCGAGCCCGCCGTACAGCCCGAACCGCGCGAAGGCCGGGCGGATGTTGCGCACGCTCGCCAACTCATCCCACACCCAGCTTTCCCGCAGCCGCGCGCCGTACGACACGGGCTCGGCCAGCCCGCCGGCCAGGATCGCCTCCGCCACCGCCTCGGCCGCCACCATGCCGGATTTCATCGCCGTGTGCGTGCCCTTGATCTTCGGCACGTTCACGAAGCCCGCCGCGCACCCGACCAGCGCCCCGCCGGGGAAGGACAGGCGCGGGATCGATTGCAGTCCCCCCTCGTTCAGCGCCCGCGCCCCGTAGCTGATCCGCCGGCCGCCCGCGAAATGCCCGCGCACCGCCGGATGCGTCTTGAACCGCTGCATCTCCTCGAACGGAGAGAGCCACGGGTTGCGGTAGTCGAGCCCGATGACGAAGCCGTAAGACACCAGGTTCGAACCGAAATGATACAGGAACGATCCGCCGTATGTCCGCGCATCCAGCGGCCAGCCGATCGAATGCTCCACCAGCCCCGGCCGGTGGTTCTCCGCCGGGATCTCCCACAATTCCTTGATGCCGATCGCATAGGTCTGCGGCTGCCGCCCTTCGCCCAGCCCGAACGCGGCGATGAGCTGCTTGCTGAGCGACCCCCGGCATCCCTCGGCGAACAGCGTATAGGTGGCGCGCAGCTCCATGCCGCGCTGGAAGGCGTCGGTCGGCTGCCCGTCCCTGCCGATGCCCATGTCCCCGGTCGCCACGCCCACCACGCGCCCGTCCTCGATCAGCGCCTCGGCGGCGGCGAAGCCGGGATAGATTTCCACCCCCAACGCCTCCGCCTGCGCGGCGAGCCAGCGGCACACGTCGCCGAGGCTGACGATGTAGTTGCCGTGGTTGTGCATCTGCGGCGGCGTGGGCAGGCGGAAGGCGCGCGTGGCGGTGAGGAACTGGAACCGGTCGTCGGTGGCCGGCGTGCTCAGCGGCGCGCCCAGCGCCTGCCAATCCGGGATCAGCTCGTTCAGCGCGCGCGGCTCGATCACCGCGCCGGAGAGGATGTGCGCCCCCACCTCGCTGCCCTTCTCGACCACGCACACCGCCGCCTCCGGGGCGAGCTGCTTCACGCGGATGGCGGCGGACAGTCCGGCCGGGCCGGCCCCCACCACCACCACATCGAACGCCATCACCTCGCGTGCCGCCTCGCTCATTCCGTTCCTCCAGGCTTCATCGCAAATTATGGTGAATGCGCCGGTTGCGCAAAGCCGCGCCGACGGGCACGACTCCGCGGATGGACGCATGGACCGCGTTGAGGGTGCAGCTCGAATGGGGCGCCGATGAGGCGCTGGACCCCACCCCCCACGATCGCCTGAACGCCGCCGCGCCCGCGGCGCCTGCGCCGCCCCCATCACCGGTCGCGGCCGCCCTGCCGTCGCCCACCCGCCCTGCCGGCCGCGCCGCCGAAATTGCCGCCGCCTGCGGCAACCTTGCCGAACTGCGCGCCGCCCTTGCGGCGTTCGACGGCTGCGCCCTGCGCGACACTGCCACCAACCTCGTCTTCGCCGACGGCAACCCGCAGGCGGACCTGATGCTGATCGGCGAGGCGCCGGGTGCCGATGAAGACCGCGCGGGCCTGCCCTTCGTCGGCGTCTCCGGCCGGCTGCTGGACCGCATGCTGGCCTCCGTCGGACTCGATCGGACACAAGTGCTCATCACCAACATCCTGCCCTGGCGCCCGCCCGGCAACCGCGCGCCCAGCGATTCGGAAATCGCCGCCTGCCTGCCGTTCCTGCTGCGCCATGTGGCACTCGTGCGTCCCCGCCACCTCGTGCTGCTGGGCGCCACCG
The DNA here is from genome assembly GCA_035532755.1 of Acetobacteraceae bacterium. GTDB lineage: Bacteria > Pseudomonadota > Alphaproteobacteria > Acetobacterales > Acetobacteraceae > DATKQI01. The sequence goes on along the minus strand of DATKQI010000090.1, from coordinate 5,156 downwards.
CCACCCGCGCCCTTACCGGCAGCCCCGCCGGCATCCGCCGCCTGCGCGGCACCTGGCGCGAAGTCGTGATCCCGGACCTGCCGCATTCGCTGCCCGCGCTGCCCACATATCACCCCGCCTACCTGCTGCGCACACCCGGCGCGAAGCGCGAAAGCTGGGCCGATCTGCGGCTGCTGCACCGCACCCGCACCGCCGGCGTCACGGAGAAATGAGCGAAGAAACGCGCTCAATCGCCTGATTTCGCCTCAGAATGTTTTATTTAATGGATTCGTCTCAGCCGCAGGGGTTGCAGCGGCCCTAGAAGCCGTGTACGGCCACCCCCCATGCGAGGGATCGGTCGTACGCTCTCCCGCCTTCCCGCCGCCCGGGCGTTCATCGCCGGGGCCGCGCTCCTTGCCGGAGTGGCTGCTCCGGCGGCGCAGGCGCAGGCACAGGACAAGGGCAAACTCACGGCACACGCGGCCAATGAAACCGCGTACGCGGTTCCGCGTACGGCACCCGCCGGCAGCGGGGCCGAGGTCGCGCTGCCGCGGCCGCTGTCGCCATCCGTTGCCGCGCAGATCCGGCACATCTTCGCCTTGCAGTCACACCGCAGCCTCGCCGCCGCCGCGCAGCTCACAAGCCGATTGCGGGATCATCTGCTGCTCGGCCCAATCCTGGCCGACCTGTATCTCGGCCCCTATCACCACTCCACCGTATCCGAACTCACCGCCTGGCTCGCGCGCTACGGCGACCAGCCGGATGCGCCGGCCATCCGCCATCTGCTGCGCCTGCGCGCGCCGCGCGGGGCGAAGCTGCCGCCCAAGCCGCATCTCTCCCTGCTTGCTCCGCCCCGGCCGCTGGCCGCCCCGGCCGCCGATCCGCCGCGTTCGGACATCGGCTTCAACCGCAGCCCCTGGCTCGACGGGCAGGTGAGCCGCCTCGACTGGGCGGGCAACACCGGCGCGGCGTTGAACGCGATTCAGGCCGCCAGCATCAGCCACGCCTACGGCGCGAGCCTGCGCGGCGAAGTGGCGCAAACCCTGTTCACCCGCGGCAACGACGCCGCCGCCCTGGCCGTCGCCGCGGCGGCGGAGCAGGAGGCGAATGGCCGCGTCGGCCTGCCCGGCTACATCGCCGGCCTCGCCGCCTGGCGCAGCGGCCACCCCGGCCGCGCGCTGCCCTTCTTCCGCCGCGCGGCGAAGGCGCGGGATGCGGCACCCGGCCTGCGCTCCGCTGCTGCCTTCTGGGCCGCGCGCGCCGCCCTGCGCGTGCACCGCCCCGCCGCCTACGTGCCCTGGATGCAGCGTGCGGCGCGGGACAGCACCGGATTCTACGGCCTGCTGGCCCGCCATCTGCTCGGCCTCGATGACGGTCTCGCCGGGCTGAAGCACCAGACGCTCGGCCTCGCCGATGTGGATGCGGTCGATGCCACGCCGCAGGGCCACCGCGCCTTCGCCCTGCTGCAGGTGGGCCAGGCCGGCCGCGCCGATGTCGAACTGAGCACGCTATGGCCCGCCGCGCGTGACAACCCCGCGCTGAAGCGCGCATTGATGCTCGTCGCCGCCCATGCCGGCCTCGTCGATCTCGCCTCCCAGATCGCCATGAAAAGCGCGGGGGGGCAGGGCGATACCTTCGCCGTGCTGACGCTGCCGGCACTGCATCCGCGGGGCGGATTTCGGATCGATCCCGCATTGATGTACGCGCTGGCCCGGCTCGAATCGAATTTCAACGCGGGCGCGATGTCGGGCGCGGGCGCGATGGGCCTGATGCAGTTGATGCCCAGCACCGCGAACCTCATGGCGCGCGAATCGGGCATCGCCGCCAGCGGCGTGTGGGGGCTGCGCGATCCCTCGACCAACCTCGCGCTCGGCCAGCACTACGTCGCCTATCTCGCCGGCCAGCCGAAGATCGATAACGACCTCATTCGCATACTTGCCAGCTACAATGCGGGGCCTTTCGCAGCGGCAAGCTGGCGCACCACCGCGGCGGACCGGAAGGATCCGCTGCTGTACATGGAAGCGATCCCGAACCAGGAAACGCGCCGCTTCGTCCGCCGCGTGCTGGCCTACAGCTGGGTCTATGCCGCGCAGATGCATCTTCCGGCGCACAGCCTGGATGCAATGGCCGAAGGCCGTTTCCCGCGCTTCGTTCCCTACAACGGCAGCACCTCGGTCGCCGACGCAGCCCCCATTCTCCACTGAGAACTCCCATGACCCGCCTGGATGAAACGAAACCGTTCCTTCCCGTCCACATCGCCGTGCTTACCGTATCAGACACGCGCACGAGCGCGAACGACACCTCGGGCGAGGCTCTCGCCACCCGCATCGAAGCCGCCGGCCACCATCTCGCCGCGCGCGGCATCGTCCGTGACGATGCCGATGCCATCACCGAACTCCTGAAACGCTGGATCGCCGATCCGCAAATCGACGCCGTCATCACCACCGGCGGCACCGGCATCACCGGGCGAGACGTCACCCCCGAAGCCTTCGACCGCGTTCTGGAAAAACGCATCGACGGATTCGGCGAACTGTTCCGCATGCTCAGCTACCAGAAGATCGGAACCTCGACGATCCAGTCCCGCGCGCTCGCCGGAGTCGCAGGCGGCACCTACCTCTTCGCCCTTCCGGGCAGCACCGGTGCGGTGAAGGATGCGTGGGACGACATCCTGGTCTGGCAGCTCGACATCCGCCACCGCCCCTGCAACCTCGTCGAACTGATGCCCCGCCTACAGGAACACCTCACCACGCGATAAGCCCATGCCCCCGCAGGGTATGCCGACTTGCACCAACCGCCGCCCGGACGATCGGGTTTTCCCCGGTCTCCGCCGCATCGGAATCGCGGCAAGGGCCAAAGCTTTCGCCAGCCGCCGTCAATGGCCCGGCTTGGCGGGCTTCATCAGGGATTTCACTTCGCCGAGGGCTTCGACGACGCGGTTGTTGAGCAGGCTGATCGCGTCGGCGTTGGCTTTCTGGATCAGGTCGCTCAGTTCTTTCGCGTTGGCGACGGCTTTTTCGTAGGCGTGTTTCAGAAGGTCGGCCTGGTTCGCGGCTTTTTGCTGGGGCGCATCGGCGCTCGTCATTGTCTTCATCGTCGCGGTCATGTCGGTCATGGTCTGCTGCAGCATCTCCATGTGCCGTCGCGCGACGGTCTGGGCGCCTTCCAGGGCGACGCGGTTGGCGGCGGAGAGCACTTCGATGTTGCGCCGGTACATCGCCATTACCGCGTCCGCGTCGATCATCCCTGATGGCATCTTCATCTGCGCGAACATCCGGGTGAAGTCAGCCGCCGGCGCGCCGGAGCCGCCGGTTTTCGGTTCGCCCATCTTCTCGCTTCCCGCCTTGCCTTTCGGAGATTGAGCCATGCTGTCCTCCCTTGGTTGTTGTCGGCAAACGGTGTCGGCCGGAACGCGGCCTGTCGATGCGGCGGTGCCGTTCAGGCAGGGGGTTCGGCGGAAGCGGTTGGTTCCTCGCCGGGCGGTGGGATGTTCTGCATGCCCTCGTTCGTCGCGCTGTCGCTCGCGGCATCGGGGCTCGCGGCATCGGCGCTCGCCGCATCGGCGGCGGCGTCGTGGCTTGCGCGGCTGAACCAGCCGGCCATGTGCCCGGCCCGGTCCAGCGCGGTGTCCAGCGCGGCCATGGTCGCGGCAAGATCGGCGCTGTCGTCGCTGCGCCAGGCGCGCACGGCCCACAGCCACACCGCGGTCAGCCCGCGGCTGCGCAGCGCGCCCCGGCAGCCGGTGGCAGGGATGCCCGCGCCTTCCAGCATCCATCCCATGCTGCGGTGCGTGGCATGCGCCAGCAGCAGCGCCATCCCCGGATCGGTCGGCAGATAATCGAACAGGGCGAGCACGCCGGCGCGGTGCGTCTGCAACATGTCGAACCGGCGCATCAGCGTGTCGAACAGCCGGTCCTTCACCGGGCCGGTCTGGCTGGCGCCGGCCAGCGCGGCCTGGTCGGCCATCCGCCCGAAGCGGATCAGGATGGCCGCCCGCCCGGGAAACCGCCCACGTGCCTTGGCGAGATCAAGCCCTGCTTCGCGCGCGGAGGCGGCGGCGTTCACGCTGCGCCAGCCCTTCTCGCCGGCCAGCCGGAACGCCGCCTCCACCAACGCCTTGTCGAATTCCGCGTTGCTCATATCCGCCACATAGGTACGCGTCGCGCCGGTGCAAAGAGCTTCATCGCACTACCCCGCCAGCTCGCGGGACCGGGCGGTCGCGGCGGCGATCGCCTCGCTCACCAGCCGCGGCCAGGCATCCTCGGCCATCAGCACGGCGAGCGCCCGTTCGGTCGTGCCTTTCGGGCTGGTCACGGCACGGCGCAATTCGGCGGCATCCTGCGCGCTCGCGGCCAGCAGCGCGCCCGATCCGGCCACCGTCTGCCGGCCGAGCTGGCGGGCGAGGGCGGGGGGAATCCCCTGCTCGATGGCCGCGCGCTCCAGCAATTCGGCCAGCAGGAACACATAGGCTGGCCCGCCGCCGGAAACCGCCGTCACCGCATCCAGCAGCCCCTCGTCCTGCACCCAGGCCACCGTGCCGATTGCCCGCAGCAGCGTATCGCACAGGCCGCGCTGATCCTCCGACACGCCGGAACCGGCGCAGGCCACGGTGATGCCCTGCCGCACCGCGGCCGGCGTGTTCGGCATCGCCCGCACCACCGCTGCCCCGCCCAGCAGGGCGCGCATGCCGGCGATGGCGCGGCCGGCCATGATGGACAGCATCACCGCCGGTCCGCCGAATCGCGCATACAGTGGCAGCGCGGCCTCGGCGTTCTGCGGCTTCACCGCCAGAACCACCGCCTGCGGACGGAAATCCGCCGGAATCGCCTCGGCGCCGCTCACCACGGTCACGCCGGAACCTCCAAGTGCTGTAGCGGCGGGCGCGGGATCGACCACCACCGATGGCGCGAGCCCCTGCTCCCGCCACCCGGCCAGCATCGCCGCCCCCATCTTGCCGCCGCCCACCAGCAGGATGGGCGGAATGTTAACGCTCGTCATGCCTCGCCGACACACTCCAGCATCGCCGCCGCCAGCGCGTCCGTCGGGGTCTTGCCGCCCCACAGCACGAACGGGAAGGCGGGGAAGAAGCGCTCGCACTCGGTGATCGCGATATCCACCATGTCCTCCAGGCTTTCCGCCGGCGCGTGGCGGGCGCCGCGCAGCAGCACCGCGTGGCGGAA
>DATKQI010000089.1:0-22060 GCA_035532755.1 Acetobacteraceae bacterium | reverse complement strand
AAGGGGGGCTTGGCGAGACCTGTCCGCGTGACGGCTGGTGCGGCCCCCCTTCATCAAGAAACCGACAGGGTTTCCAAAGGGCGACTGCCCTTTGGCGGGTCCAGGGCAGAGCCCTGGCCTTGCTTGCCTGCCTGCCTGTCCGCCGCGCCGTCTGCATGACACCGGGCTTGCGCCTGGTGCGGGTGGCGTTGAGTGAGTTTCGCAATTATGCGGGGCTGGTCTGGCTGCCTGGGGCGCGCGTTTCGGTGGTGTGCGGGCCGAATGGCAGTGGCAAGACCAATCTGCTGGAGGCGGTTTCGCTGCTGGCGCCGGGGCGTGGGCTACGGGGCGCGCGGATTGCGGATCTGGCGCGGCAGGTGGCCGGGCGCGGCCCGGTGGCCTGGGCGGTGGCGGGGCGGTTTGCCGGGCTGGAGGGGGCGTTCGACCTGGGCACGGGCAGCCCGCCCGAGGGGCCGGCGGAGCGGCGGGTGTTCCGGCTGAACGGGGCGACGCCGCGCAGCCAGGCGGAGCTGGCGGGCCTGGTGGCGATGACGTGGCTGACCCCGCAGATGGACCGGCTGGTCTGGGCGCTGGAGCCGGGGCATGCGCGGGAGGTGGCGGCGCATGATGCGGCGGTGGCGGGCCGCAACCGGCTGCTGGCGGAGGGGCGGCGGGATGCGGGGTGGCTCGCCGGGATCGAGGATTCGCTGGCCCGCCATGCGGTGGCGGTGGCGGCGGCGCGCGCGGGGCTCGCGGTGCGGCTGAACACGGCGCTGGCTGGCGGGGTGGCGGGGCGGTTCCCGGCGGCGGAGATGCGGCTCGATTGCCCGATCGCCGCACGGCTCGCGATGGAGCCGGCGCTGGCGGTGGAGGATTGGCTGCGCGGGGAGCTGGCGGCGGCGCGCGGGGCGGATGCGGCGGCCGGGGGCACCCGCCTCGGCGCGCACCGGGCGGACATGGTGCTGCTGGATGCGGCAAGCGGCCGGTCGGCCGGGCTGTCCAGCACCGGCCAGCAGAAGGCGCTGCTGGTGGGGGTGGTTCTGGGGCACGCGGCGCTGGTCGGGCAGGCCCGCGGCTTCGCGCCGCTGCTGCTGCTGGACGAACCGGCGACGCATCTGGATGCGGCGCACCGCGCGGCCCTGTTCGACGCGTTGGCGGCGATGCCCGCGCAGGTGCTGCTGACCGGCACGGACGGAGGGGTTTTCGCCCCGTTGCACGGGCTCGCCGAGGGGCTGCTGTGCGAGGGGGGCGCATTGCGGCCGGACCCTGGCTTTCCCTAGGCCAACCGGGGCGGAGGCGCTATAATGGCGGCTTCATCTGATCCCCGAGCGGAGTGACCCGACGGCATGTCTGAAAACGCCGCGCCTGCCCCCGATTCCGATGCTTACGATGCCGCTTCGATCTCCGTTTTGAAGGGGCTGGATGCGGTGCGCAAGCGCCCGGGGATGTACATCGGCGACACCGATGACGGTTCGGGCCTGCACCACATGGCCTTCGAGATCATCGACAACGCGGTGGACGAGGCGCAGGCCGGTTTCGCGAACCGCGTGGAGCTGGTGCTGAACGGCGACGGCAGCGTGACCGTGCTCGACGACGGCCGCGGCATCCCCACCGACATGCATGTCGAGGAAGGGGTGTCGGCGGCGGAGGTGGTGCTGACCCGGCTGCATGCGGGCGGCAAGTTCAACCAGAACTCCTACAAGGTTTCGGGCGGCCTGCACGGCGTGGGCGCCGCGGTGGTGAATGCGCTGTCGGACTGGATGGAGGTGCGCATCTGGCGGGAGGGGCGGGAGCATTTCATCCGCTTCCGCAACGGTGATGCCGAGGCGCCGCTTGCGGTGGTTGGCGAGGGCGCGCATGCCAACGGCACCGAGGTGACGTTCAAGCCCAGCCCGGTCACCTTCACCCGCACCGAGTTCGATTTCGCGGTGCTGGAACGCCGCCTGCGCGAGCTGGCGTTCCTCAATTCCGGCCTCACCATCGTGCTGCGGGACGAGCGCCATGCGCCCGCGCAGGAGGTGGTGTTCCGCTACGACGGCGGGCTGGTGGCGTTCGTGCAGTGGCTGGACCGGGCCAAGACGGCGGTGTTCAACCCGCCGATCAGCCTCAAGACCGAGGACAGCGCCCAGGGGATACGCGTGGAATTCGCGCTGTCGTGGAACGATTCCTACCACGAGACGATGCTGTGCTTCACCAACAACATCCCCCAGCGCGACGGCGGGTCCCACCTCGCCGGCTTCCGCCAGGCGTTGACGCGGGTGGTGACGAAATATGCCGAGGGCATGGGCAAGAAGGACAATCTGGCCCTGGTGGGCGAGGACATGCGCGAGGGCATGACCGCGGTTCTGTCGGTGAAGGTGCCGGACCCGAAATTCTCCTCCCAGACCAAGGACAAGCTGGTGAGTTCGGAGGTGCAGCCGGTGGTGCAGGCGGCCACAGCGGATGCCATCGCGCACTGGTTCGAGACGCATCCGAAGGAGGCGAAGGGCATCATCCAGAAGGTGATGGATGCGGCCTCCGCCCGCGAGGCGGCGCGGCGGGCGCGGGAGCTGACGCGGCGCAAGGGCGTGCTCGACATCTCCACCCTGCCCGGCAAGCTGGCCGACTGCCAGGAGCGCGATCCGGCGAAGAGCGAGATCTTCCTGGTGGAGGGCGATTCCGCGGGCGGTTCGGCCAAGCAGGGGCGGGACCGGAAGTTCCAGGCGATCCTGCCGCTGAAGGGCAAGATCCTGAACGTGGAGCGCGCGCGGTTCGACCGCATGCTGGGCAGTGCGGAGATCGGCACGCTGATCACCGCCCTCGGCACCGGCATCGGCCGGGGCGAGGCGGAACAGGGCGGGTTCGATGCCGGCAAGCTGCGCTACCACCGCATCGTCATCATGACGGACGCGGACGTGGATGGCTCGCATATCCGCACGCTGCTGCTGACCTTCTTCTTCCGCCAGATGCCGGAGCTGATCGAGCGCGGGCACCTGTACATCGCCCAGCCGCCGCTGTACCGCGCGAAGCGCGGCAATGACGAGCGCTACCTGAAGGACGACAAGGCGCTGGAAGACTTCCTGCTGGACAAGGCGCTGGCCGAGGCACGGCTGACCTACGCCGACGGGCGGGTGCTGGCGGGCGAGGCGCTGGCCGCGGAGGTGGTGCTGCTGCGCGAGGCAAGCCGGCAGGTGCGGCTGTTGTCGGAGGCGGTGCCGGCCTACCTGCTGGAGCAGGCGGCCATTGCCGGCGCGCTGGTGCCCGAGGGCGCGCGCGGGGCGGCGGTGGCGCAGAGCCTGGCCGCGCGGCTCGATGCCGTGTCCCCCGATGCCGAGCGCGGCTGGGTGGTGGCGGCCGACGGCGCGGGGCTGGCGCTGGGCCGCACCGTGCGCGGCGTGGCCGAACGCTACACGCTGGACGCGGCGAGCCTGCGCAGCGCCGAGGCACGCTGGCTCGCCGAACGGGCCGGCAGCTTCGCCACCCGCTTCGCCACCCCGGCGGTGCTGAAGCTCGACGCGCAGGAAACCACGGTCGCCGGCCCGGCTTCCGCGTTCGACCGCATCCTGGCGCACGGGCGGCGCGGCCTGAGCATCCAGCGCTTCAAGGGGCTGGGTGAGATGAACCCCGAGCAGTTGTGGAAAACCACCCTCGACCCGGCGATGCGCACGCTGCTGCAGGTGAAGGTGGGCGATGTGGAAGACGCGGCACAGGTGTTCTCCACGCTGATGGGCGACGTGGTGGAACCGCGGCGGGATTTCATCGTCGGCAACGCGCTGAAGGTCGCCAACCTGGACGTGTGAGGCAGCGGGGTGCGGGCGAAGATTAAGCTTGACATTTCGGCCCATCAGGCAGACGAAGCGTATTCGGCGCTTTTCATATCGGGCCTCCCTGTTTCGTCGCGTGCCTCTGCGGCTCTATTCGGTGTTCCCAGAATTGGAAGGTAATATGGCCAGTATCGTGCTGGTCGCCGCTTCTCAGGACATCACTCATGGCCGTAGGCACAGTGAAATGGTTCAACACCCAGAAGGGCTATGGTTTCATCCAGCCCGATGACGGCGGGAAGGACGTGTTCGTGCACGCCACCGCGGTCGAGCGCTCCACGCTTCGCCAGCTGAACGAAGGGCAGAAGATCCGCTACGATCTCGAGCAGGGTCAGCAGGGCAAGGTTTCGGCGGTCAATCTCACCGCCGCCTGACCGAAGGGCGGACCCGGCGCCACGTTTGGCGCCGGGTCCGTTCATCCCCCGGCCGTGGAACCATGGCAAGCGGGGGCGATTTGTTTGCCGCGCGGCCGCCATAGCCAGGTCTGCGCAGGATGATGATGGCTTCACGCCTTCCGGCCACCGAGGGCTCGCCATGCCAACGATCGTGCACAAATTCAAGATCGGCCAGCGAGTACGCTTCCTGCCCGACAGCTTCGAGCAGAGCGCGCTCCGCGGGGTCTATACCGTCGTCCGGCTGATGCCGAGCGAGACGCGGGACCTTCAGTATCGCGTCAAGAACGTCCAGGACGGGCATGAGCGCGTGGTGCGGGAAACGCAGCTGGACGGCGACAACTCCCCGTTCTGATCATTTCCCCGCTTTGATCGGCCGCGACCCGGCTGCCCGGCGGTTTCTCACGCGCTGCCCTTCTGCTCCACCACCAGGATGGAGGCCGCGCCGCGCGGATGTGCGGCATGGGTCTCTCCGGCACGGATGTGCAGCACATCCCCGCACCGCAGCACCACCACGCGCACGGTGCCGTCCGGCGCGCGCGCATGCATGTCAATCACGCCCGCCAGCACCGCGAACACCTCCCCGCCGTCATTCACGTGCCAATGGTAGGGCTGGTCGGTCCAGCGCAGCTTCACCACCGCTTCGGGGATGGTTGCGATATCCGGCCCGCTCCAGGCGGTGCCGGCCGGCAGGGCGGCGGCTTCATGGAGTTCCATTCCGGTCACGCCCCGATCGCGGCGGCCGGCGCCACCACGGCGAAGCGGTCGGCCAGGGCTGCCAGGGCCGCGCGCTGCACCTGCGGGGCCGGGATCGGCGGGCCGCCGAGCGGATCGGGCAGCATCCGCGTCGCCGTCGCGTCCGCCACGACCGTGACCGGCCAGCGCAGGTCGATCGCGGCGCGGGCGGTGGAGCTGACGCACATATGCGTCATGAATCCGGCCAGCAGCAGGTTCGGCCGGCCTGTCTGCAGCAGCCGCGCCTGAAGATCGGTGCCGGCGAAGGCGTTGGGCAGGGATTTTTCCACCACGTGCTCCCCGGCTTGCGGCGCAGCTTCCGGCAGGATGGCGCCGCCGGGTCCCGCGCGATCGAACAGGCCGCCGGCGGGGCCGCGATGCGCCACATGGATGACCGGCATGCCCGCCTGCCGCGCCCGAGCGAGCAGTGCCGCCAGCGTGGGCAGTGCGGACGCCATGTCCGGCAGGGCCAATGCGCCGTCGCGATACGCCCCCTGCGCGTCGATGACGACCAGCACCGCATCGGCCAGCCGGGCGGGTATCGGCGTGGCCCCGGCCATCTGCCGCAGGGTCGGCGGTGCGGGGAGATGCCGGGATGCCGCCTCGAAATGGGCAACGGCCGCATCGAACTGGTCGCGGCAGCCGGGGTTGCAGAAGCCGACCGGCAGGTCGCGATAGGTCGTCAGCGCGTCCGGCTGCACCGGCTTGCCGGACCAGGGGCAGGTTTCATTGATGGCGTCTTCGGTGGCCAGCATGGCCATGGGCCCCTCCTGAGGATCGGACAATTCTAGACTGCCTGGCCCCCGGTCTGGCATAAACGACATTATGCCCTCGTTTCCTGCCAACCCGCGTCTTGTGGTCATGCCTCTTTATCCGGGCGTGATGTTGCTGGATGTCGCCGGCCCGGCGCAGGTGTTCGAAACCGCCGCCGCGGCGGCGGCCGAGCGGGGGGAGGGGCGTGCCTACCGGCTTGCCTTCGTTTCCCTCGCCGGCGGCCCGATCGCGACCGATACCGGCCTGATCCTGCACAGCGAGGTGTGGGGGCCGGAACAGGCGAAGGCGGATACGCTGCTGGTGCCCGGTGGCTCCGGGGCCTGGCAGGCGGCGGAGGATGCCCTGATGCTCGCGCGGGTGCGCCGTGCCGCATCCGCCGCGCGCCGCACCGTCGCGGTCTGCCTTGGTGCGTTCGTGCTCGCCGCCGCGGGCCTGCTCGACGGGCGACGCGCGGTCACGCACTGGCGCCATTGCGCGGCGTTGCAGCGGGCGCATCCGCGCGTGCGGGTGGAGGCCGACCCGATCTTCGTGTGCGACGGAAACCTCTGGACCTCGGCGGGGGTGAGTGCCGGGATCGACCTCGCGCTGGCGCTGGTCGAGCAGGACCTCGGGCATGCGGCGGCGGTGGACGTGGCGCAGCGGCTGGTGGTGTTCCTGAAACGCCCGGGTGGGCAGGCGCAGTTCAGCCAGGCGCTGGCGGCCCAGGCGGCCGACCGGAGCGGGGCGTTCGCCGAGCTGCATGGCTGGATGGCGGACAATCTGGCAGCGGACCTGCGGGTGGAAGCCCTGGCCGCGCGGGCAGGCATGTCGTCGCGGAATTTCGCCCGCGCCTACACCGCGCGCACCGGGCTCACCCCGGCGAAGGCGGTGGAGCGGATGCGCCTGGAGGCGGCACGGCGGATGTTAGCGCAATCATCCGCCCCGATCGGCGGTATCGCCCGGCTATGCGGCTTCCTCGATGACGAACGCATACGCCGGGCCTTCATCCGCGGCCTGGGCGTGGCCCCGGCGGACTATCGCGCCCGGTTCGCCTCGGGCGCTACGCATGGGCGGCCTGCTAACGCCCCGTCAGCACCCGTTCCACAAGCTGCTTCACCGTCGGGATGAAGCCGTTCGAATAGAACGGGTCGGAGGCGAAGCGGAAGGCGTTGTGGCCGCTGAACATCAGGTTGTGCTCGATCGCATCCGGGTTGTTCCCGTCATGCCCGATGTTCTGCAACGTTTTCTGGATGCAGAAGCTGCGCGCGTCACCCTTCTTGCCGGTGGAGTATTCCGGGGCTTCCTGGCTCCAGTTGGAGAAGCGGCACTGGCTCAGGCAGCCCATGCAGGCCACCTGATCGTCATAGATTTCGCGCGCCTTCTCCGGCGTGACGAAGATCAGCGTGGAATCGGGCGTGCGCAGCGCCTCGGTGAATCCCTGCGCCTCCCAGTTCCGCACATGGGCGAGATCGGCCGGCGCGAGATAGACCGCCCGCTTGCGCGGCCCCACGCCGTATTCCGCCACATGCTCGCCCACCGTCTCGGCGGTATAGGCCACCTGCCGCTCGGAGCGTTCGCGCAGCTCGCGGATGAAGCTGTTGTTCACCGCCGAGGAATAGAAGCCGGTGGGGCTGAAATGGTTGAGGAACACATCCCCTTCCTTCAGCGTCAGCAGCCTCTGCTTCCACGCATCGCCGATCGGGCTCTCTTTGGTCAGCAGCGGGCGGGTGCCGAACTGGAAGGCGACCGGCCCGAGCTCCGGGTTGTCGATCCAGTCTTCCCATTCCTCCAGCCACCACACGCCGCCGGCCATGATGATGGGGGTGTCGCCCAGGCCGAACGTGCGCATCAGCTTGCGCAGCGCGAGCACGCGCGGATACGGGCTTTCCGGCTTCGCCGGGTCTTCGCTGTTGGACAGGCCGTTGTGGCCGCCGGCGAGCCAGGGATCTTCATACACCACCCCGCCCAGCAGGCTCGCGGCCTTCGAATAGGCGCGTTTCCACAGCGCGTTGAACGCGCGGGCGGAGGAGACGATGGGGTAGTAGTGCACGCCGAACTTCATCGCGATGTCCGACAGCCGATACGGCATGCCGGCGCCGCAGGTCAGCCCGTGGATGAGGCCCTTCGCGCCTTCCAGAACGCCGGTGATCACCCGCTCGGCGGCGGCCATCTCCCACAGGATGTTGGCGTGGATGCGGCCCCGGCCGCCGGCCAGGTCATGCGCGGCGCGCGCCTGGGCAATGCCGCCGCGGATCGCGTAATCGACCAGCTCCTCGTGCCGTTCGCGGCGGGTGTGGCCGTGGTAGATCTGCGGGATCGGGCGGCCATCCTTGTCGTAGCTGTCGGCGTTCACCGCGCTGAACGTGCCGGCCCCGCCGGAGGCGGCCCAGTGGCCGGAGGACAGGCCGTTGGAGATGGCCACCCCCTTGCCGCCTTCCACCAGAGGCAGAACGTCCACCCCGCCCATCCGGATCGCGTTGATCGCCTTCATCGCCTCATCCCCGCGGGCATCGCCACAGGCTTCCAGCCGGGGTGCTGCCCGTTCTCACGCATTATGGCAAAACTGTAACACTTCCCGCCGCGCCGGGCGAGGGGGTCGGCGCGGCGGGGTAAGGTGTTGCTATTCCGCCGCCGCCTCCGCATCGCGCCGTCCGCCCTTCGGGCCCACCTTGTCGGTGATGTCCTCGCCGGTGGCCTGATCGACCACGCGCATGGACAGCTTCACCTTGCCACGATCGTCGAAGCCCAGCACCTTCACCTTCACCGCATCGCCGGTGTTGACGATATCGGTGGTCTTGGTCACGCGGCCCTGGGTCAGCTCGCTGATGTGAACCAGGCCGTCGCGCGATCCCAGGAAGTTGACGAAGGCGCCGAAATCGGCGGTCTTCACCACCTTGCCGTTGTAGATGGTGCCCACTTCCGGTTCCGCCACGATGCCGCGGATCCAGTCGATCGCGGCCTTGGCCGCGGTGTCGGAGGTGGCGGCGATCTTGATGGTGCCGTCGTCCTCGATATCGATCTTCGCCCCGGTCTGCTCGACGATCTCGCGGATCACCTTGCCTCCGGTGCCGATCACTTCGCGGATCTTCTCCTTCGGCACGTTGATGATCGTGATGCGCGGAGCGGTGGCGGCCACGTCGGTGCGCCCGGAGGTGATGGCCTTGGCCATCTCGCCCAGGATGTGCAGCCGCCCGTCCCGCGCCTGATCCAGCGCGATCTTCATGATCTCCGGCGTGATGGAGGTGATCTTGATGTCCATCTGCAGGCTGGTCACGCCCTGCTCGGTGCCGGCCACCTTGAAGTCCATGTCGCCCAGATGGTCCTCGTCGCCCAGGATGTCGGAGAGCACGGCGAAGCCGCGGTCTTCCTTGATCAGCCCCATGGCGATGCCGGCCACCGGGCGGGTGAGCGGCACGCCGGCGTCCATCAGCGCGAGGCTGGTGCCGCAGACGGTCGCCATCGAGGAGCTGCCGTTGCTCTCCGTGATCTCGGAGACGACGCGGAGCGTGTAGGGGAACTTCTCCTTCTCCGGCAGCAGCGGATGCACCGCGCGCCAGGCGAGCTTGCCGTGGCCGATCTCCCGCCGGCCCGGGCTGCCCATGCGCCCGGCCTCGCCCACCGAGTAGGGCGGGAAGTTGTAGTGCAGCATGAAGCGCTCGCGATACTCGCCCGCCAGCGCGTCCACGATCTGCTCATCCTGCCCGGTGCCGAGGGTCGCCACGCACAGCGCCTGGGTCTCGCCGCGGGTGAACAGGGCGGAGCCATGGGCGCGCGGCAGCACGCCGACCTCGGCCACGATCGGGCGGACGGTTCTCGTGTCGCGCCCGTCGATGCGCAGGCCGGTGTCCAGGATGGCGTTGCGGACGATGTCCGCCTCCAGCTCCTTGAACAGCCCCTTCGCCTTCTCGGGCTCGATCCCTTCCGCGGCGAGCGCGGTGGCGGCGGCCTTCTTCGCCGCGCTCACCTTGTCCTGGCGGGCCTGCTTCTGCTTCTCCTGGTAGGCTTCGGCGAGGCCGGCACGGGCCAGCGCATCCACCTTGGCGGCCAGCGCCTTCTCTTCCTCGGAAGGCTCCGGCAGCGCCCAGGGCTCCTTCGCGGCGTTCTCGGCGAGGTCGATGATCGCCTGGATCACCGGCTGGAACTGCGCGTGGCCGAACGTCACCGCGCCCAGCATCACATCCTCGGGCAGCTCCTTCGCCTCGCTCTCCACCATCAGCACGCCCTCGGCCGTGCCGGCCACCACCAGCTCCAGCGCGGACTGCTTCATCTGCTCGGCGGTCGGGTTCAGCACGTACTGGCCGTCGATATGCGCGACGCGCGCGGCGGCCACAGGGCCGAAGAACGGGATGCCGGAGAGGGTGAGGGCGGCCGAGCAGCCGATCATGGCGACCACGTCCGGATCGTTCTCCAGATCGTGGCTCAGCACGGTGGCGATCACCTGGATCTCGTTGCGGAACCCGTGCGGGAACAGCGGGCGGATCGGCCGGTCGATCAGGCGGGAGACCAGGGTTTCCTTCTCCGAAGGGCGGCCTTCGCGCTTGAAGAACCCGCCCGGGATCTTGCCGGCGGCGAACGCCTTTTCCTGGTAGTTCACGGTGAGCGGGAAGAAATCCTGCCCCGGCTTCGCGGTCTTGGCCCCCACCGCGGTGCACAGCACGATGGTGTCGCCATAGCTGACGAGCACCGCGCCATCGGCCTGGCGGGCGATCTTGCCGGTTTCGAGAACGAGCTTGCGCCCGCCCCAGTCGAGTTCCTTGCGGAAATAATTGAACATGGCTGTTCCTTCGGTCAGGCGACCGCAAGGGAGCGCCGGGCGCGATCCGTTCCATGCGGGGCGGAGGCGGCGTCTCGGGCGGCAGGGGGGCTGGCTGCGCAAGGCGATGGCGGGGCGCAGCCGCATTCCATGTGGCCGGAAACGCCGTCGCGGTTCCCCCCTCGCGGGGTGCCGGATCGGCTGTCGGTCGTTCCACCGCGGTCGCGGCGTCCGGGGCCGTTGCCCCGGATGGCGTTGCCCCGCGCCCCCATGGCGCGAGGGGGTCACCCTGCCCACCCATATGGGGAGGGGCAGGGTGGGGAAAAGACTATCGGCGCAGGCTGAGCCGGCCGATCAGCGTCTCGTAGCGGGACCGGTCCTTGGCCTTCAGATAGTCGAGCAGCCGGCGGCGGCGGCCGACCAGCATCAGCAGGCCGCGGCGGGAATGGAAATCCTTGGCATGCGTCTTCAGATGCTCGGTCAGGTTGCCGATCCGCTCGGACAGCAGCGCCACCTGGACCTCGGGGCTGCCGGTATCGGAAGCACCCGTCGCGTATTCGGAAACGAGCGCCGTGCGGCGCTCCGCGGTGATCGACATCGTGCGATTCTCCTGCGAACTGGGGTTGGCGCGCGGGCTACAGCAGCCGCTCGGGTTTCAGCCAGCCATCCTCCAGCCGGCACAGCCCGATCACGCGGCTCCCCGCCATGGCCCGCGCCAGACCCCCTGCGGGATCGGCCGACCGCGGAATGCGGCCCATCAGATCGATCAGGCTGATCGCCTGGCCATGTGACAGGCCGTTGGCCTCGCCATCGGTCAGGGCCAGCGCCGGGATGTCGTCCAGCGCGGTCGCGACCGGCAGCAGCAGGTCCGGGGAAGCCGGCGGGATATCCTCCGTTCCCTCCTGCTTGTCCAGAACAATCTTGTCCAGGGCAATCGCCATCGCCTCGGTGAACGGGCCGACCCGCTTGCGGCGCAGGGCGGTCACGTGCCCCACGCTGCCACAGGCCGCGGCGAGATCGCGCGCGAGGCTGCGCATGTACACCCCCTTGCCGGAGGCGACCTCGAAGATCGCGGTGTCGGCATCCGGCCGGCCGATCAGCTCGAAACGATCGACCCGCGCGGGGCGCGGCTCCAGCACCGGGGCGCGGCCCTCGCGCGCCATGTCGTAGGCGCGCTCCCCGGCGATCTTCACCGCCGAATAGGCCGGCGGCACCTGCATGATGTCGCCGCGGAAGGCGGGCAGGGCGGCGGCGATGGCCGCATCGTCCGGCCGGGCGGCGGAGGTTGCGATCACCGCGCCGTCCGCATCGTCGGTGTCGCGCGCTTCGCCGAAGCGCAGGGTGAACTGGTACAGCTTGGTGCCGTCCATCACATAGGGCACGGTTTTCGTCGCGTGCCCGAAGGCGATGGGCAGCACGCCGGTGGCGAGCGGATCGAGCGTGCCGCCATGGCCCGCCTTCTGCGCATCGAAGGCGCGGCGGACGCGGTTCACCACGTCTGTGCTGGTCAGCCCCGGCGGCTTGTCCACGATCAGCCAGCCGTCCAGGGCGCGCCCGCGCCGGCGGCGGCTCATGCGAAAGAACGGCGGCGCGAGCGGCGCCGGCCGGATACGGGAGGGTTCATCGCTGCCTCATACGCGAGGGTCGCGCCGGCCGCGCCGGACAAACCGGATGACCAGCCATGCGCTTTCGCACGCCAGGCATGTTCGTATGGATAGCTTCTACGCGCCGGCATTGCGGCACCCGGGCAGATGGTCGTTCACCATGCCGGTCGCCTGCATGAACGCGTAGCAGATGGTCGAGCCCACGAAGCGGAAGCCGAGCTTGCGCAGCGCCTTGCTCATCCGGTCCGACGCCTCGGTGCGGGCCGGCACCTGGTCCTGCCGCGTCCAGCCGTTGACGATCGGCGCGCCATCCACGAACGACCACAGGAAGCGATCGAGCGAGCCGTGCAGGGCGATCACGCCCTGCGCCGCGTGCGCATTGCCGCGCACCGAGGCGATCTTCAGCCGGTTGCGGATCAGCCCGGATTCGGCGAGCAGGGCGGCAAGCTCGGCATCCGTCATCGCGGCCACGCGGGGGATGTCGAAATCGTGGAAGGCGGCGCGATAGGCCGCACGGCGGGCCAGCACGATCTGCCAGGACAGGCCGGCCTGCGCGCCTTCCAGCGTCAGCATCTCGAACAGGGCGCGGTCGTCGTGCTGCGGCACGCCCCATTCGGCGTCGTGGTAGGCGCGCATCATCACGCTGCCATCCGCCCAGGTGCAGCGGAGCGGCGCCTTCATCCCGCGGCACCCGCCAGCAGATCGTAGGCGGCGGCCGGGGTTTCGGCGTGGCGCAGGCGGCGGGCGACGGAGGTATCGCGCATCCGCCGGGAGATGGCGGCGAGTGCGGCCAGATGCTCCGCCGCGGCTTGCGACGGGATCAGCAGCATGAAGACCAGATCGACCGGCTTCTCGTCGATCGCATCGAAGGGGATCGGGCCGGCAAGGCGCGCGAACAGCCCGAACATCGCCGCCAGCCCGTCCATCCGTGCATGCGGCAGCGCGAAACCGTTGCCCACGCCGGTCGATCCCAGCAGCTCCCGCGCGGCGAGGGCGGCGGCGGCGGCGTGCGCGTCCACCCCGGCGGGTGCTGCCGCGCGGCGCGCGAGGTCCTGCAGCAGCTTCGCCTTGTTCGCGGCGCGCAGATTCAGGACCACCCGATCGGGCTGGAGCAGGCTGCGCATCATCTCGGCCGGGGCCATCACTTCAGTGTCACTGTGCGGAAGGGGCGGCTGTATCAGCCGGTTCGATCAGGCGCAACCGGTAGCCCACGCCGGTTTCGGTGAGGATATGGGCCGGCCGCTCCGGCGACAATTCGATCTTCTGCCGCAGCGTGCGGATGTAGATGCGCAGGTACTGCACGTCGCTCTCCCCGCCCCACACCTCGTGCAGGATCATCCGGTGCGTCAGCACCTTGCCCGCGTGCGCGGCCAGCAGGCGCAGCAGATCGTATTCGCGCGGGGTGAGCTTCACCTCCTGCCCGCGCACCGTCACGATCCGGCGCACGAGGTCGATGGCGAGGTCGCCGGAGCGGAAGATCGGCAGTTCCCCCTGCTGCTGCAGCTGGTGGCGCCGGGCGGCGCGGATGCGGGCGAGCAGCTCGTCGATGCCGAACGGCTTGGTCACGTAATCGTCCGCGCCGAGATCGAGTGCGGCCACCTTCGCCTCCTCGGCATCGCGGCTCGACAGCACGATGATGGGCAGCGGCAGGCCGGCCTGGCGTACCTGGCGGATGACCTCCAGCCCGTCGATATCCGGCAACCCGAGATCGAGCACCACGAGATCGGCGGATTTGCGGCGGATCGCCTCCAGCGCGGCATTCCCCGTCTCCACCTCCGACAGCACATAACCCTGCGGGGCGAGCCCGGCGCGAAGGAAGCGGCGGATGGCCGGCTCGTCATCGACGATCAGGATGCGCATGGCCCCGATGGTCATGGCGCGCCCATCATGGCGCGGTTTCCGGTGGCAATTCGGCCTGGGCGGGGATCGGCAGCGCCAGGGTGAACACAGCGCCCGCGCGATCGGTGCGGTTAGCGGCCATGACGGTTCCACCCATCGCTTCCATGAAGCCGCGGCAGATGGCAAGGCCGAGGCCGGTGCCGGCGCGGCGATGATCGGCCGCCCGCGCGCGGTAGAACTTGTCGAAGATGCGTTCGAGGTCCGCGGGCGGGATGCCCTCGCCCTCGTCCATCACCTCCAGGCGCACCCGCTTCGCGCCGGACCATGCGCGGAGCGTGATGACGGAGGCGGCGGGAGCGTATTTCGCGGCATTGTCCAGCAGGTTGAACAGCACCTGCTCGAACAGCACCACATCGATATCCAGCATCGGCAGGTCTGCTTGCAGATCGACCTGCACGCGGTGATGCGCAAGGATCTTCTCCGCCCGCTGGAGCACCGCGCCCACCACGTCCGACAGGTCGGCGAGGCCGGCCGCCGGGCTCACCCGCCCGGCTTCCAGCCGCGTCATGTCCAGCAGGTTGCCGATGAAGCGGTTCAGCCGCTCCGCCTCCTCCTGGATGGTGCGCGCCAGCCCCTCGCGCACTGCCGGGTCGAGTGCCGCGTCATGCGCGGAGAGGCTGCTGGCCGAGCCGAGGATGGAGGCGAGCGGCGTGCGCAGGTCGTGCGAGATGGAGGTGAGCAGCGCCGCGCGCAGCCGGTCGGTCTCGGCGGCGAGGCGGGCGCGATCGACATCGCCGGCGAGGTTCACCCGCTCGATCGCGAGCGCCGCCTGGTCGGACAGCGCGTTCAGCAGCCGAAGCTGGTCGGGGCTGAGCGGCGGGGCGGGGTCGTCGCGGTCGATGCCCACCACGCCCACCGTGCCGCGGCCGGTGCGCATCGGCAGGAACAGCCATTTCGCCCCCGGCAGCGTGTCCGCCCCGCGCCCGGCGGCGCGGGTGTTCTGCCAGCACCATTTCGCCGCCGCCAGATCCGCCTCCGCCAGCACATCCTCGGGCGGGTAGCCGGCGCGCACGGCGATGCTCTGCCCGTCGGGCAGCAGCAGCACCACGCGCACCTTCAGCATCAGCGCGATCTGGTGCGCGGTGGCCCACAGCAGATCGTCCAGATCCACCGCGACGGCGAGCTTGCGGCTGAACTGGTACAGCTCCTCCGTCGTCTTCGCCCGCGCGCGCGCCGCGATCGCCTGGGCGCGCACCCGCGCGGTGAGGTTGCTCGCGATCAGCGCCACCACCGCGAAGAAGAACAGCGTGACCACGTTCTCCGGGTCCGCGATCGTGAAGGTGTAGAGCGGCGGCAGGAAGAAGAAATTGTAGGCCAGCACGGACACAAGGCAGGCGAGCAGGGAGGGAAGCAGCCCGTAGGTGATGGCGGAGGCAAGCACTGCGGTGAGGAACACCAGCGCCACATCCGACACCGCGAGCACATGCCGCAGCACCAGCGAAACCGCGAGCCCGGCGGCGACGATCGCCACGCTGCCGCCATGGCCGCGCAGATCGAATGGCGCCCGCGACTGGGCGGCCGGCTTCACACCCGCCTCGCCCGGGGCTTCGGGTGCGGCGGCCAGCAGATGGATGTTCAGGTCGCCGGCGTGCGCGATCAGCCGCCGCTCCACCGCGCCATGCAGCAGCAGGCTGCGCCAGCGTGCCCGGCGGGATTTGGCGATGATGATGTGGGTGAAATTGTTGGCCCGCGCGTACTCCACCACCGTGTCCGCGACATCCTGCCCGGGGATGGTCACGGCTTCCCCGCCGAGGCGCTGTGCGAGGCGCAGTGCCTCGGCGATGCGGTCCTGGCGGGTTTCGCTCAGCCGGGGCGCGCGGGCGGTTTCCACATGGATCGCGGTCCAGGGCGCGCGCATCCGGTCGGCGAAGCGGCGCGCGTGGCGCACCACCGCGCTGCCGGCGGGGTTGTCGTCGATGCACACGAGCACCCGCTCGCTCGCCGCCCAGGGCCCCTGGATGGCGTGGCTGCGCATGTAGTTCACCATCTGCGCATCCACCCGCTGGGCGGTGCGGCGCAGCGCAAGTTCGCGCAGGGCGGTGAGGTTGCCGGGCAGGAAATAATGGCGGATCGCCCGGTCCGCCTGCCGCGGCACATACACCTTGCCGTCCTTCAGCCGCTGGATCAGGTCCTCGGGCGTGAGGTCGATCAGTTCGATCTCGTCGGCGCGGTCGATGACGGAATCGGGCACCGTCTCGCGCACGCGGATGCGGGTGATCTGCGCCACCACGTCCGTTAGGCTCTCCACGTGCTGGATGTTCAGCGTGGTGTACACGTCGATCCCGGCGGCGAGCAGTTCCTCCACATCCATGTAGCGCTTGGCGTGCCGGCTGCCGGCGGCGTTGGTGTGGGCGAGTTCATCCACCAGGACGAGCCGCGGACGGCGGGCGAGGATGGCATCAAGGTCCATCTCGGTGAGATGGTGGCCCTTGTACTCCACCTGCCGGCGGGGGATCATCGGCAGGCCGCGCAGCAGCGCCTCGGTTTCCGCCCGCCCGTGCGTCTCCACCACGCCGACCGCCACATCAATGCCGTCCAGCCGCTTCGCCTGCGCGGCGGTCAGCATCTCGAAGGTCTTGCCCACACCGGGGGCGGCGCCCAGGAACAGCTTCAGCCGCCCGCGCCCGGCCTGGCCGGCCGCTTCCAGCAGGGCGTCCGGCGACGGGCGCCCATCCGAACGGCCGGCATCACGGTTCAGCGTGTCTTCCATCCGTTCCGTTCTGCGCCGCGGCAGCGCCAGGGCGCAAGATAAAGGGAAGCAGGATCAGAGGGGTTTCAGCGCGTCCAGCGCGAGGTTCAGCTTCAGCACGTTCACATGCGGCTCGCCGATCAGGCCGAACAGCCGGCCGGTGATGTGCGCCTGCACCAGCGCCCGCACCGTTGCTTCCGGCAGCCCGCGCGCCCGGGCCACGCCCGGCACCTGGAACAGCGCGCCGGCTGGCGTGATATCGGGATCAAGCCCGCTCGCGGACGTGGTGAGCAGGTCGATCGGCACCGGCACGCCCGGGTTCTGCGCGGCCAACGCCGCCTGGTCCCCCTTGATGCGGTCGATCAGCGCCTTCGCGGTGGGGCCGAGATTGGAGCCGCCGGATTCCGACGCATCGTATGGCGTCGGGATGGTCTTGCCCTTGGCATCGGTGCCGGTCAGCGCGGAGGGGCGGCCGTGGAAATACCCCGCGGCGGTGAAATCCTGCCCGATCAGCGCCGAGCCGATGATCTTCCCGTTCCGGTGGAGCAGGCTGCCGTTCGCCTGGAACGGGAAGATCGCCTGCGCCACCCCGGTGATGGCGAGCGGGTAGGCCAGCCCGGTCAGTGCGGTCATCAGCACGATCATCATGATCGCGGGACGGATTTGCTTGAGCATGGGGGTGTTCCTTCACGCCAGATGCAGGGCGGTGACCAGCAGGTCGATCAGCTTGATGCCGATGAACGGCACGACGAGGCCGCCCAGGCCGTAGATCAGCAGGTTGCGCCGCAGGATGCCGGCCGCCCCCACGGGCTTGTAATGCACCCCGCGCAGCGACAGCGGGATGAGTGCCACGATGATCAGGGCGTTGAAGACGATGGCGGACAGGATCGCGCTCTGCGGCGAATGCAGGCGCATGATGTTGAGCGCCTGGAGCTGCGGGTAGAAGGCGATGAACATCGCCGGGATGATGGCGAAGTATTTCGCCACGTCGTTGGCGATGGAGAACGTGGTCAGCGCCCCGCGCGTCATCAACAACTGCTTGCCGATCTCCACGATCTCGATGAGTTTCGTGGGGTCGCTGTCCAGGTCGATCATGTTGCCGGCCTCGCGCGCGGCCATGGTGCCGGTGTTCATCGCCACACCCACATCGGCCTGCGCGAGCGCGGGAGCATCGTTGGTGCCGTCTCCGCACATCGCCACGAGCTTGCCCTTCGCCTGCTCGTCGCGGATCAGCTTCAGCTTGGTCTCGGGCGTGGCCTGGGCGAGGAAATCGTCCACTCCCGCCTCGGCGGCGATGGCGGCGGCGGTCAGCGGATTGTCGCCGGTGATCATCACCGTGCGGATGCCCATCTGGCGGAGTTCGTGGAAGCGTTCGCGGATGCTGCCCTTCACGATGTCCTTCAGATGGATCACGCCCAGCAGCCGGCCGTTGCGCGACACGGCCAGCGGCGTGCCGCCGCCGCGCGCGATCTCCTCCGCCGCGGCGGTGAGGTTCTGCAATGCCGCCGCGGCGGCACCCGCACCCGCAGCATCGGTCTGCGCGGCCTGGGCATGGGCGACGATGGCATCCACCGCACCCTTGCGGATGGCCGAACCCTCGTAGTCGATGCCGCTGATGCGGGTCTGCGCGGTGAAGGGAATGAAGTGCGCGCCGGCCGGCGCCATCTCCCGCCCGCGGATGTTGTACTTCTCCTTCGCCAGCACCACGATCGAACGCCCCTCCGGCGTTTCGTCGGACAGGGAGGCGAGCTGGGAGGCGTCGGCCAGCTCCTGCTCGCTCACCCCCGCCACGGGGATGAAGGCGGCGGCCTGGCGGTTGCCGAGGGTGATGGTGCCGGTCTTGTCCAGCAGCAGCGTATCCACATCGCCCGCCGCCTCCACCGCGCGGCCGGACATGGCGAGCACGTTGAAGCGCACCAGCCGGTCCATCCCCGCGATGCCGATGGCGGACAGCAGCGCGCCGATGGTGGTGGGGATCAGCGTGACGAACAGCGCGACCAGCACCACCACCGGCACCGCACCGCCGGCGTAATGCGCGAAGCTCGGGATGGTGGCCACCGCGAAGACGAAGATGATCGTCATGCCCGCGAGCAGGATGTTCAGCGCGATCTCGTTCGGCGTCTTCTGCCGCTGGGCGCCTTCCACCAGCGCGATCATGCGGTCAAGAAAGGTCGAGCCCTGGGCAGCGGTGATGCGGACCTTGATCCAGTCCGACAGCACGCGCGTTCCGCCCGTCACGGCCGAGCGGTCGCCACCGCTTTCGCGGATCACGGGAGCGGATTCGCCGGTGATGGCCGATTCATCGACCGAGGCGATGCCCTCGATCACCTCGCCGTCGCTCGCGATCAGGTCTCCGGCTTCCACCAGCACGATGTCGCCGGGTTTCAGGGCGGGTGCGTCCACCGTGTCGTAGTCGCGGCCTTGCGCATCGCGCAGGCGCTTGGCCGGGGTTTCGGTGCGGGCGCGGCGCAGCGTGGCGGCCTGCGCCTTGCCGCGCCCCTCCGCGACCGCTTCGGCGAAGTTCGCGAACACCACGGTGATCCACAGCCAGAAGATGATCTGGAAGGTGAAACCGAGGGCTGCTCCGCCGGTGAGCAGATCGCGGATGAACAGGACGGTGGTGAGTGCGGCGACGACCTCGACGACGAACATCACCGGGCTGCGGATCATCACCCGCGGATCGAGCTTGCGGAACGCGCCGCCGATGGCGGGGATCAGGATCGCGGGGTCGAGCAGGGTGCTGGACGCACCGCGCGGGCTGGTTCGGGCTTGCATGGGAGGAACCTCGATCAGTACAGGGTGCCGGCGTGCATCGCGAGATGCTCGGCGATCGGCCCAAGGGCGATGGCGGGGAAGTAGGTCAGGCCGCCCACGATGACGATGACGCCGATCAGCAGCCCGCCGAACAGAACCCCATCCGTGGGGAAGGTGCCGGCGGACAGCGGCACGATCTTCTTCTGCGCGAGCGACCCGGCGATGGCGAGTGCCGGCACCACGAACAGGAAGCGGCCGATGATCATCGCGAACGCGAGCAGGATGTTGTAGAATGGCGTGTTCGCCGACAGCCCGGCGAACGCGCTGCCGTTGTTGGCGGTGGCAGAGTCGAACGCATACAGGATCTCGCTGAACCCGTGCGGCCCGGCGTTCGCGATTCCGGCAAGCCCGGGCTTCACCACCACGGCGAGCGCGGTGAAGCCGAGGATGGCGAGCGGCAGGACGAGGATGGCGAGCATCGACATCTTCACCTCCCGCGCCTCGATCTTCTTGCCGAGGTATTCCGGCGTGCGCCCCACCATCAGCCCGGCCACGAACACCGCCACGATGGCGAAGAGCAGCATGCCGTAGAGCCCGGAACCCACGCCGCCGAAGATGATCTCGCCCAGCATCATGTTGATCATCGGCACCATGCCGCCCAGCGGCATCAGGCTGTCGTGCATGGCGTTGACCGCCCCGCACGAGGCATCGGTGGTGACGGTGGCGAACAGGGCGGAATTGGCGATGCCGAACCGCACCTCCTTGCCTTCCATGTTGCCGCCGGCTTGCAGCGCACCCGGTGCGGCGTTGATGTGCAGGGCGGCGACGGCCGGATTGACGTGGCTTTCGGCCCAGTACGCCGTCGTGGTGCCGGCCAGGAACAGCAGGCCCATCACGGCGAAGATCACCCACCCTTGCCGCTGGCTGCCGACCATCCGGCCGAACACGTTGGTCAGCGCCGCGCCGATCGCGAAGATCAGCAGCATCTGGGCAAGATTGGTCAGCCCGTTCGGGTTCTCGTACGGATGGGCGGAGTTGGCGTTGAAGAACCCGCCGCCGTTGGTGCCGAACATCTTGATCACTTCCTGGGAAGCGACCGGCCCCTGCGCGATGACCTGCTTCGCCCCCTGGATCGTCTGGGCCGTGACGTAGGGATGCAGGTTCTGCGGCACGCCCTGCCAGACGAAGAACAGCGCGCCCACGATGGCGACCGGCAGCAGCACGTACAAGGTGCAGCGCGTCATATCGACCCAGAAATTGCCGACCGTCTTCGCCGACCGGCGGGCGAACCCGCGGATCAGCGCGAGTGCGAGCGCAATGCCGGTGGCCGCCGAGAGGAAGTTGTGCACCGTCAGCCCGGCCATCTGCACGAGATCGCTCATCGTGCTTTCCGGCGTGTAGGACTGCCAGTTCGTGTTGGTGACGAAGCTGACGGAGGTGTTGAACGCGAGATCGGGCGAGACCGCGCCCAGATGCTGCGGGTTGAACGGCAGGAAGCCCTGCAGCCGTTGCAGCGCGTACAGCGTGGCGAAGCCGGCCAGGCTGAACAGCAGCATCGCCACGGCATACGTCGTCCAGTGCTGCTCTGCGCCCTCATCCACACCGCTCGCGCGATACAGCATCCGCTCCAGCGGGCGCAGCACCGGGGAGAGGAAGGTGCGTTCGCCGTTGAACACGCGCGCCATGTAGCCGCCCAGCGGCTTCGTCAGCAGCGTGAGCAGCACGCAGAAAAGCGCGATCTGAATCCAGCCGTTCACGGTCATCGGGGTGCTCCTCAGAACCGCTCGGGGCGGATCAGGGCATAGACGAGATAGGCCAGAACGCCGATCGTGACGATCGCGCCCAGCGCGTAATCGAGGGTCATGCGGGGAATCTCACAAATGGTCGCAGGCGGTGACGTACAGGATCGTCACGGCGAAGCAGGCCGCGCCCAGCGCGAGATAGATCAGGTCATACATGGGGTCAGCCTCCTGGCCGCGACGCGGCGATGCGGGTGGTTATCGCAAGAGGCCCGTATATTTTCGAGATCGCTCGCAGGGGGGCGGCATATAGACGGCATATAGACGCCCGCCTGCCGCACCCCTTCCGGCGCGGCGGAGTTTTCTTCTAGAAATGCCGGCATGAAGCCTTCCAAATCCAGCGCATCCGGCGCGTATGACCTGCTGCTGGACGCGATCGAGACCGGCGCGCTGCCCGCCGGCACGCGGCTGCGGGAGGTCGATCTGGCCGCCCGCTTCGCGATCAGCCGCACCCCGGTGCGCGAGGCGCTGAAGCGGCTCGAATCCCAGGGGCTGGTGACGCACGAGCCGCACCACGGCGCAACCGTCACCGCGCTGGATTACGGGCAGGTCGCCGAGCTGTACCACATGCGCGCGGTGCTGGACGGTGCAGCCGCCGCGCTCGCCGCCGCCCACGCGACCGCAACCGAGATCGAGGTGCTGCGCGAGATGGTGGAGCGGGACCGCGCGCTGGTGGAGATGCCGAAGGACCTCGCCCGCACCAACCGGCTGTTCCACCGGCACCTGCTGAACGCCGCGCGCAACCGCTTCCTGAACACGATGGGGGAAAATCTGCGCGTCTCGCTCGCCCTGCTGGCCGGCACCACGCTGGTCCTCCCCGGCCGGGGCGCCGAGTCCGTCGCGGAGCACGATGCCATCGTGAGGGCCATCGAGGCGCACGATCCAGAACGCGCCGAACAGGCC
>DATKQI010000088.1:0-55717 GCA_035532755.1 Acetobacteraceae bacterium | reverse complement strand
CGGCCTCGTCTGGGACAGCTACGACGCCATCGTGCACGCCTGCAAAGACGCCTGGAACTTCCTCGTCAACGATCCCGAACGCATCATCTCAATCGGAACCAGAGACTGGGCATCGGTCAAAGGTTAAGGCCCCTGGTATAAATTGCATTTTTCAGTCTGATTCTACCGGAGATTTTAACGTTCCGCTCTCGCCTGCCCGGAACGTGCTGTATCCATTGCATCGCGAGCCTGATCTTGACCACCCAAACGGGAGAAGTCCCCTATGCGCCAATTCCACTCACTGGATTCACTGGTGAGAGACCGCTTGAAGACATGGCCACAACGCCCCCCTGGATTGAACGGCCATGCCCTGTCCCGGGATTTCTGGCTGCGCGGCCGGCCCGCCGCCAACGACGAGGGAAACAACCCGTTCCTGAAGCTGCCCGGCAGCAACCGCCTGCGCACCCTGCCGGACGGGCTGTGGCTCAACTTCGGCGGTACGCCTGTGGAAGGGTTTGTGGATATCTTCGCCATCGAGGCCTGCGGGTCGGTGTCCAACCTGCTCGACAAGCGCTCCCGCTTCGCCCCCAGCACGCAATCGCTGCTGGCCGTATGCCCGGTGCCCTGGCTGCTCGCCCCGGTTTCCGCCGCAGATGCGACCCCGCGCTGGCGGGCGACCGGGCTGCTGCGGCAGGAGCCGGAGCAGCCGCTGGTGCTGCCGGTGCGGGACATCCGCGTGATGTACGGGCTGAAATCCCGCCACTACCAGGGTTTCCGGCAGAGCCAGATTCCGCATCCGCACGAGTATTTCGTGCCGATGGAGGCGTTGACGGCGGAAAACGGGGCGCATGATCCGGCATTGCAAGCGCTGGTGGGGCGCGCGACCGCGTTCGCCAATTTCTTCACCCCCGCGCCGGCGAGGCGGCCGGCGTTTGGCTGAACACCGCTTTCACAAACCGGCCCGGTCGAGCGCGGCGCGCGCACGGTCGGGCCGGTCTGTCGTCAGCCCGTCCACGCCCCAACCCAGCAGCCGGGCCATGTCCGCTGCCTCGTTCACCGTCCAGGGCATCACCTGCAGCCCCAGCGCGTGGGCCTCGGCCACGCTCGCCTCGGTGAGATCGCCGTGGAACGGACCCCATGCCTTCGCCGCACCGGCTTCGGCCGCGATGGCGCGCGGCACCGAACCGCCGAAATCGGCCGGGCTGCTGCCGCCCCACCACAGCGGCGCGGCCGCCACCGTGTCCGCTTCCGTGAGGAAGGTGAGCTTCATGGCCGGGCAGCGCCGATGGGCGGCGCGCAGCGTGCGCCAGTCAAACGAGATCAGCCGGGTGCGCGGGAGTGCGCCGGCGCGTTCGAGTTCGTCCAGCACCAGATCGGCCATGGCCTCCGGCGGCACCGTCCAGGCCGGGTAGTCGGGCGAGGTTTTCAGCTCGATCGACAGGCCGGCCGCCGGATCGAGCGCCAGAACCTCGGCGAGGGTGGGAATGCGCGCGCCATCCTGCGGCTGCTGGGCGGGGTAGCGGGCGGCGTAGGCGGTGCCGGGGCGGAGCCGCCCCACATCGTACTTCGCGAGGTCCTTCTCGCGCAGGTGGCGGATCAGCGGGCCGGTGGCGGGCAGGAACGCGCCATCCGGGCCGCGCGTGATGTCCGGGTTCAGGGCCGGATCGTGGCTGACCACCACCACGTCGTCTGCCGTGACGGCCACATCCATCTCGATCGCATCGACGCCGAGCGCGATCGCGCCACGGAACCCGGCGAGCGTGTTCTCCGGCCACAGGCCGCGTGCGCCGCGGTGCCCGTGCAGTTCGATCCTGCGTGCCATGTAACCCTCATCTGCTGTCGGCGCCTGTTTCACGGCCTTTGCCGGACCGCCAAGATCAGGCAGCATCAGGCGATGGACAACCCCCGCATTCTTGGCGTGCTGGGCGGCATGGGGCCGCTCGCCAGCGCGCAGTTCATGACCCGGCTGACGCTGCTGACACCCGCCGAACGCGACCAGGACCACATCCCCGCCATCCTGTGGTCCGACCCGCGCGTGCCGGACCGGGTGGCGGCGCAGCGCGGCGGAGAGAGCCCCCTTCCCGCCCTGCTGGCCGGGCTGCGCGGGCTGGAGGCCGCCGGCTGCGGCGCCGTGGCGATGCCGTGCAACACCGCGCATGGCTGGTTCGATGCGATGCAGGCGGCAACGGCGCTGCCGATCCTGCACATCGTGGACGCCACCGCGGCCGAGCTGCGGCGGGTTGGCATCACCGGCACGGTGGGCGTGATGGGCACCACGGCCACACTTGCGATGCGGCTGTACCAGGACCGGCTGGAGCGGCAGGGCTGGCCCTGCATCACCCCCACCGAGGCGGAGATGCGCGATCTGGTCTCGCCGGCCATCGCCGCGGTGAAGGCGAACCGAGTGGAGGCCACCTATGAGCCGCTGATGCGCTGCGCCCGGCACCTTGCCGATCGCGGGGCGGCGGCCATCGTCCTCGGCTGCACGGAAATCCCGCTCGGCATCGCCGCGGGGCCGGCCGTGCCGGGCCTTGCCTTCATCGACACGATCGACGCCCTGGCGCGGGCGGCGATCGGATGGGCGCGGGAGGGATGATCCCCACGGGCGCGAATTCAAGGGGCCAAGAGTTCCTTTCAAAACCCCTTGCACTTTGATTCAATGAGCTTCGTGGAAGGGGCACGTCCGCGCCCCGAATTTCCGAGGGCACGCATGACCGATCTTCTGCTTCGCAACGTCAGGCCGTACGGGCGCGCGCCGGTGGATGTGCTGGTGCGGGATGGCTTTATCGCCACCATGGCGGCCGGCATTCCGGCGGATGGCGTGATTGTCGAGGACGGCATGGGCGGGCTGCTGCTGCCGGGCCTGATCGAGGGCCACACGCATCTGGACAAGACGCTGTGGGGACTGCCCTGGTACCGCAACGCAGTCGGGCCGCGTCTTGAGGACCGGATCGATAACGAACGCGCTTTCCGTGCCGCCAGCGGCCACGACGCCGCCGCTGCGTCCCGCCGGCTGGCGGAAGCCTTTCTGGCCAGCGGCACCATGCACATCCGCACGCATGTCGATATCGACACCGAGGCCGGCCTGAAGCACCTGCGCGGCGTGCTTGAAACGCGCGCAGCACTTGCCGGCCGCATGGAGATCCAGATCGTCGCCTTTCCGCAGTCCGGGCTGCTGATCCGCCCCGGCACGGATGCCCTGCTGGACCGCGCCCTGATGGAGGGCGCCGATCTCGTGGGCGGGCTTGACCCCTGCGGCATCGACCGCGATGCGGTGCGTTCGCTGGATGTGGTGTTCGGCCTCGCGGAGCGGCATGGCAAGGGCATCGACATCCATCTGCACGAGCCGGACGAGACGGGCGCCTTCTCCCTGGATCTGATCCTGGAACGCACGGCGGCGCTTTGCATGCAGGGCCGGGTGGTGGTGAGCCATGCCTTCTGCCTGGGTTCGGTGCCCGTGGCACGGCGCGATGCGCTGCTGGCGCGGATGGCGGAATTGCGTGTGGCGATCGCCACCACCGCGCCGGCATCGCGCCCGGTGCCGCCGGTCGCGGTCTGCAAGGCCGCAGGTGTGACCATCTTCGGCGGCAACGACGGCATCCGCGACACCTGGACGCCGCATGGCCGGCCGGACATGCTGCACCGTGCAATGCTGATTGCGCTGCGCAACGATTTCCGCCGCGACGACGAGCTGGAAGCCGCGCTGCATTGCGTGACCGATGCCGCAGCCGCGGGCTGCGGGTTCACGGCATACGGGCTGCAACCGGGTGCGCGCGCCGATCTTGTGCTGCTGGATGCGGAAACCATCGCGGAGGCGGTGGCGGCGCAGCCGCCGCGCCGGCTGGTGGTCGCCAACGGACAGGTCGTAGCGCGCGGCGCGGCGCTGCTCTCCTGAAGGAAGGCGCGAAGATCGTTGCCGCAACGCCCCGAAGGTCGCGGAATAAATTGATCGGCACCGCCAAGCCACGGGCCGAGCTGTTCACGGTCTCGCGTCCGACGGTGCATCGCGCCCTCGGCTGCAAAGCCTGCCACGCAGCGCCGAAGCGTCACAGATGACCCCGGCGCACAAAAGAATGATCCATTGCCACCATTCCCTCAAAGCGGGGCTTGGGAAATCTCCTCGGCTGTCCGGGCGCCGGATCTGGATGCGCTTTCGCGGGAATGACGGGAACAGGTCAATGCTTTCGCTGGCCGGTGTTATGGCCGCTCCGGCTATCCCACGCCGAGCGAACAACGGCGACAATGCGTACAAGCCAGGACAGGTGCACCATCAGCCATGCTGAAATCCAGACCCATCGACTGGGACGCCGCTTACGCCGGCCGGGCGGACAGGATGCGCGCCTCTGAAATCCGGGAGCTTCTGAAGCTCCTGGAGCAGCCGGACATCATATCATTCGCCGGCGGGATCCCCGATCCGGAGCTGTTTCCGACGAGTGCGATCAGCGACGCCTACACCGCAACACTTACCGGCCCGAGCGGAACCCGATCGCTGCAATATTCGGTCAGCGAAGGCTATCCTCCGCTCCGCCGCTGGATCGTCGGACTGATGGCGCGTCTCGGCGTGTCTTGCGGCATCGACAACATCGTGATCACTTCGGGCTCGCAACAGGGGCTCGATTTCCTCGGCAAGCTGCTGCTGTCTGCCGGCGATACCGCCCTCGTGGCGGCGCCGACCTATCTCGGCGCGCTGCACGCCTTCAATCCCTATGAACCGCGCTACGACGTCCTTCGCATCAATGAGCTCGATCGGGTGAACGAGATCGATGCGGTGCAGGTTCGCTATCGCCACGCGGCCGCTGCCGCGACCAGCCGCCTGGCGCTTGCCTATGTCGTGCCGGATTTTGCCAACCCGACCGGCGATACCTTGAGCGAGGCAACGCGCCTTCGCCTGCTTGATCTGGTTGCCGGATTGGGCGTCCCGCTTATCGAGGATGCCGCCTATTCGGCGCTGCGCTTCGAAGGTGAGCCGATCCGGCCCTGCCTCGCCCTGGACATCGAGCGCTGCGGCCATATCGACCGGAGCCGGGTGATCTATTGCGGCACCTTCTCCAAAACGATCTCTCCCGGATTGCGGGTTGGCTGGGTCTGCGCGGCGCACGACCTCGTGCAGAAACTCGTGCTCACCAAGCAGGCGGGGGATCTGCACAGCGCGACCCTCAACCAGGTGGTGATGCACCAGGTGGCCGAGGCCGTTTACGACCAACAGGTCCGCACGATCGTTGCCGTCTATGCAAAGCGGCGTGACGCCATGCTTGCGGCACTGGCGCGACACATGCCGGACGGAGTCTCCTGGACCAGGCCGCAGGGCGGGATGTTCATCTGGATCACGCTGCCGGCGTCGCTCGATGGCGCCGAGCTTCTTGCGGCGTCCGTCGCGGAAGAGCGTGTCGCCTTTGTTCCCGGCGGGGCCTTCTTCGTTGACGGGTCCGGCCGCAACACGATGCGGTTGAGTTATTCGCTCCAGTCCGAAAGCGGGATCGAGGAGGGC
This sequence comes from Acetobacteraceae bacterium, assembly GCA_035532755.1. Lineage (GTDB taxonomy): Bacteria > Pseudomonadota > Alphaproteobacteria > Acetobacterales > Acetobacteraceae > DATKQI01. Next base: position 50,250 of record DATKQI010000088.1, on the reverse strand, counting down.
ATCCGGCGGCTGGGCCGCTTGATTGCCCGGTTCATCTCCCAAAGCGCGCCGGGCAGCCGCGCAACAGCTTCGCCGGGAAGGGCATGAACGCTCCACAGCCGGAGCAGGCTCGCCGCAGGCGAAGCCGCTCCACCCCGTCGATCAGCCGCGGCCGGCGAAGGGCATCTTCGTCGCCATCACGGTGACGAACATCACGTTCGCGTCCGGCGGGAGGCCGGCCATGTAGACGATCGTGGCGCCCACCGTGTCCACGCTCATCGTCGGTTCCGGCTTCATCGACCCGTCCGCCTGCGGCACGCCGCGGGCCATCCGCGCGGTCATCGGCGTGGCGGCGTTGCCGATGTCGATCTGGCCGCAGGCGATGTCGAACCCGCGGCCGTCGAGCGAGATGGTTTTCGTCAGCCCGGTGATCGCGTGCTTGGTCGCGGTGTAGGGGGCAGAGCCCGGGCGCGGCGTATGGGCCGAGATCGAGCCGTTGTTGATGATCCGCCCGCCCTGCGGGGTCTGCTCGCGCATCAGGCGGAAGGCGGCGCTGGCGCAGAGGAAGGCGCCGTTGAGGTTCACGGCCACCACGCTTTCCCACTGCTGCCAGGCCAGATCCCCGAAATTCGTGCTGGGGACGTTGCCGCCGGCGTTGTTGAACAGCACATCGAGCCGGCCGAACCGTTCCTTCGTGGCCGCGAACAGGGCCGCGACCGATTCCGGGTTCGTCACGTCCGTCGGCACCGCCAGCGTTTTCGCCCCCGCGCCGGCGAGCGCGACGGTTTCCGCGAGCGCATCCTGCCGCCGCCCGGCCAGCACCACCGCGTAGCCATCGGCCAGCAGCGCGAGCGTGGCGGCGCGGCCCACGCCGCTGCCCGCGCCCGTCACCATGGCGATCCTGCCCTCTCCGTTCATCGCGCGATCCTTTTTCCGATCCGGGTCCGTTGGGTCAGGCAGCCTGCATCTGCTTGATCGGCGGACTGATATCCTCGGGCAGCGGGCAGACGTAGGGCTGGCTGCCGAGGCGGGCCTGATGGTCCGCCTTGGCCCGCGCGATGAGGGTTTCGTCGCGCAGGGCCTCCATCGCCGTGCCGGCCATGATCTTCGCCACGTGCGCGAGGCCCTTGTGGGACGCCGCGTTCTTGCCCTGGGCGGTGAGCTGCCAGGAATGGCCCGGCGTGCCGATCGCATATGTCGCGCCGCGCGCCTGCACGGTGGGCACCGTCCAGCTCACATCCCCCACGTCCGTCGAGCCGAGCATGGCCGCACCCTTCGCTTCCAGCGGCACGATGAGATCGCACAGCGGCGTATCGAGCTTCGGAGGCACGCCGGCGCGGCGGCAGGAGGCGATGATGTCTTCCTCCGTCAGCGTTTCCTGGATCTTCGCGGCGAAGGCGCGATCCTCCGCATCGAAGGGGGGCGGGCCGAGGCGGAGAAACTGGTCGTGCATCGCGCGTTCCAGCGGGGTGTTGCCGAGCAGGTTGGAGACCGCGCTGACGACCTTCGAGGTGACGGTGGTCTCCGTCATCAGTGCCGCGCCCTGGGCGATCTTCTTCACGCGTTCGATCAGCGGCCACAGTTCCGGCAGTTCGCGCGCGCGGATGAGGTAGCGGACCTTCGCGCTCGCCTGCACCACGTTCGGCGCGATGCCGCCGGCATCCAGCACCGCGTAATGGATGCGCGCATCCGAGGGCATGTGCTCGCGCATGTAGTTCGCGCCGACATTCATCAGCTCCATCGCATCGAGCGCACTGCGGCCGAGATGCGGCGATGCGGCGGCATGGGAGGCGCGGCCGGAGAACTGGAAATCAATCCGCGTGTTGGCGAGCGAGGCGGCAGCCATCACGCCGGAAAATGCCGACGGATGCCAGGAGATCGCGATGTCCACATCGGCGAAGGCGCCCGCGCGCACCATGAATGCCTTGGCCGCCCCGCCCTCCTCGGCCGGGCAGCCGTAGTAGCGCACGCGACCGCGCAGGCCGCGCGCGGCCAGATGGTCCTTCACCGCGGTGGCGGCGAGCAGGGCGGCGGAGCCGAGCAGGTTGTGGCCGCAGCCGTGCCCCGCCCCGTGCGGGTCGATCGGGCGATGCTCCGCCACGCCGGCTTCCTGGCTGAGCCCGGGCAGCGCATCGTACTCGCCCAGGATGGCGATCACCGGACCGCCCTCTCCGGCCTCGCCCATCACCGCGGTGGGGATGCCGGCGACATCCTGCGTGATGCGGAAGCCCTCGGCCTGCAGCATCGCGGTGTGCTCGGCTACGGAGCGGTGTTCGGTGTAGGCGATCTCCGGATGGTCCCAGATGCGATCGGCCAGCGCGGCGAACGCCTCCTTCTTCTCATCCACGTGGCGCCAGATCTCCTCGGAATTCTGCATCGTTCACTCCTGTTCCCGAGCGGCCGCGCCGCTCATGATAGTCTTGCCCTGGCCGACAGCATGGCATCATCCAGCACCGACAGCGCATCCATCAGCGCCACCTGGAAGCTGCCCGTTCCTGTGGCCTGCGCCATCGCGATTTCCGCCGCGACGCCGAGGGCGGCGAGCCCGGCCACGGCCGCATTGAACGGCGGCAGGCCGGCGCCCAGGAAGGCGCCGACGAGGGCGGTGGCCGTGCAGCCCATTCCGGTGACGCGCGTGAGGATCGGGTCTCCGTTCGCGATGGCGGCGGTATCACTGCCATCGGTGACGTAATCGACCGCGCCGGTGACGGCGACGACGGTGCCGAGGTCGCGCGCGAGGCGGCCGGCCGCGCCGATGGCGGCCTCCGATCCGTGGGCGCTGTCTGGCCCCTTCGGAATCGCGCTAACATCGCCGGCGAGTGCGAGGATCTCCGAGGCGTTGCCGCGGATGACCGAGGGGCGGCGGCGCGCCAGCATGGCGGCGGCGGCGGTGCGATAGGGTGTGGCGCCCACTGCGACCGGATCGAGGACCCAGGGGATGCCGGCGGTCACCGCCGCATCCGCCGCGCGCCGCATCGCCGCGAGCCAGGGCGGCGAGAGCGTGCCGATGTTCACCACCAGCGCCTGCGCGAGCGGGGTGAAATCCGCCACCTCCTCCTCCGCATGGACCATGGCCGGCGAGGCGCCCACCGCGAGCAGGGCGTTCGCGGTGGTGTTCATGACGACGAAATTGGTGATGTTGTGGATGAGCGGCGCGGCGGCTCGCAGTCTCGTCATCGCATCAATGATGCGCAGTCCTTCCATAGAGCCCTTCCGATCGAACCGGCGCCGTGTGGGCGGGAGTGTCGGACAACTTGCCCTGCACGTCCATGCCTCTCGCAAGAGGGGTACCTAAGTCTGAAATTTCGGCTTTCGCCCCAAAAGCAACATCCGTCTTGTCCTGTAGGAGCGCTGCGCGCGTGCGACTGCGGCAGGAGTGCATCGCCTTGAGCCCTGGCACTGCGGGCTCAGGAGATGGAGGATGACATGGGCGCCAATGCCCGGCACACCCACTGGTCCGATCCTGGTGTGCAGCGGGCGCGATTGAAAGAGCTTCCAGCGCCAGACCCGTCGCCTCCACCTCATAGGCCATTTCACTCGTCAATCTACGAATGAGGAGGTCGTCGCGGCTGCGGACAATCCTGAACCATTTATTCTGTGACTTACCTCGCGACAGTACCGGCAAGGGATCGATTTGACGCCCCTCCGGGGCACCGATAGCGTGCCGCGCGGAAATGGCCGCAACAAGCGAACCGCTGCTGAGCGTGCAGGACCTGCGGGTGCGGTTCACCACCGACGAGGGGGTTGCCGACGCGGTCGATGGCGTGAGCTTCGATGTGCGCGAGGGCGAGACGCTCGCGGTGGTCGGCGAATCCGGGTCCGGCAAGTCGGTCAGCAGCCTCGCGGTGATGGGCCTCGTGCCGCGCCCACCTGGAGAGGTGGTGGGTGGAAAGGTGCTGTTCCGCGGGCGCGACGGGCAGGTGCGGGACCTGCTGCGGCTGCCCCCGCGCGCACTGCGGCGCATTCGCGGCGACGAGATCGCGATGGTGTTCCAGGAGCCGATGAGTTCCCTGAACCCGGTGTACACGCTGGGCGAGCAGATCGCCGAGACGGTGCGGCTGCACCAGGGCACGGACCGGCGGACGGCGCTGCGGGCGGCGGCGGAGATGCTCGCGCTGCTCGGCATTCCCGATCCGGAGGCGCGGCTTTCCGCCTATCCGCACCAGATCTCGGGCGGGATGGCGCAGCGGGTCATGATCGCGATGGCGCTGGTCTGCCGGCCGCGGCTGCTGATCGCCGACGAGCCGAGCACCGCGCTCGACGTGACGATCCAGGCGCAGGTGCTGGAGCTGATCGCGCGGATGAAGCGCGAGTTCGGAATGGCGGTGCTGTTCATCACGCACCACCTCGGCGTGGTGGCCGAGATCGCCGACCGGGTGGCGGTGATGTATGCCGGGCGGATGGTGGAGCAGGCGCCGACGGCGGCGCTGTTCGCCGCGCCGCGCATGCCCTACACGATGGGGCTGCTGCATTCGGTCCCGCGCCTGTCCACCGAAGGCGATGCGCCGCTGCGGCTGGAGGCGATTCCGGGCGAGGCGCCGAGCCCGTTCGCCCAGCCCCCCGGATGCAGCTTCCATCCGCGCTGCGGGCATGCGGTGCCCGGTATCTGCGATGCCGCCGTGCCGGCGATGGAGGCATGCGGGACGGACCATGCGGTGCGGTGCGCCCGCTGGCGCGCGATCGCGGGGGTGCCGGCATGAGCGAGGCGCTGCTGCGGGTGGACGGGCTGTGCAAGAGCTTTCCGGTCCGCCACGGGATGTTTGCCCGCGGCGGCGGGGCGGTGCGCGCCGTGGACGACGTGAGCTTCGCGATCGGGCGCGGCGAGATTTTGGGGCTCGTGGGGGAATCGGGTTCGGGCAAGACCACCGTGGGCCGCGCGGTGCTGCGGGCGCTGGCGCCGAGTGCCGGGCGCATCGTCTTCGACGGGACCGACATCGCACCGCTGGACGAGGCGGGGTTGCGCCCGTTCCGGCGGCGGATGCAGCTTGTGTTCCAAGACTCGTTCTCCGCGCTCAATCCGCGCATGACGATCGAGGATGCGGTGGGTGAGCCGTTGCTGATCCATCGGCTTGCGCCCACGCGCGCGGCGCGGCGGGAGCGGGTGGCGGCGCTGCTGGCGATGGTGGGGCTGCCGGCGGCGGCGATGCAGCGGTTTCCACACGCCTTCTCGGGCGGGCAGCGGCAGCGGATCGGCATCGCCCGCGCGCTCGCCTGCGAGCCGGATTTCATCGTCGCCGACGAGCCGGTTTCGGCGCTGGACGTGTCGATCCAGGCGCAGGTGGTGAACCTGCTGGCCGATCTGCGCGCGCGGCTGGGGCTGACGCTGCTGTTCATCGCGCACGACCTCGCAGTGGTGGAATACATCGCCGATCGCATCGCCGTGATGTACCTGGGCCATATCGTGGAGGTGGCGGAAAGCCGCGCGCTGTGCCGCCGGCCGCTGCACCCCTATACCGCCGCGCTGCTCTCGGCCGTGCCGGTGCCGGACCCGGCGGTCCGGCGGCGGCGCATCGTGCTGGAGGGCGACATGCCGAGCCCGGCCAACCCGCCCTCCGGCTGCCCGTTCCGCACCCGCTGCCGCCACGCGCTGCCGGCCTGCGCGGATGCCCGGCCGGTGCTGCGGGAGGTGCAGCCCGGGCGATTCAGCGCCTGCATCCGCGACGACATCCTGCAAGCCGGCGCGGTTTGATGGGGTGGAAGGATTCGCCTATGGTTTCGCCCAAGGCCGACGAAATCGCCATCGCCGAACGGGCCATTGCTGATCAGGGGAGGATGCGACTGATGCCATCTCGGACAATCCGGCTGCTGGGCGCCTGCACGATCGCGTGCGGCGGCCTGGCCAGCGTGCAGGCCGCGCATGCGGCGATCGGCGACAGCGCGCAGCAGCGGCTGGTCGTCGCGTTCAAGGGCGGGGCCACCACGCTCGACCCGATCATGCGCAGTGAGACCACCACTGAATCCTGGCAGCGCAACATTTTCGATACGCTCACGATCCAGAATAGCAAAGGCAAGGCGCTGCCGCAGGTCGCCGTGGCATGGAAGACCCTCTCGCCGCATTCCTGGCGGCTCACGCTGCGGGCCGGCGTGAAGTTCCAGAACGGCACGCCGATGACGGCCGATGATGTCGGTCAGTCGATCCTGGATGCGGCGAACAACCCGAAATCCCAGATGCGGGAATTCGTGAACGACGTGACGGGCTACAAGGTGGTGAACCCGACCACGCTCGACGTGACATTCAGCCGGCCCGACCCGCTGTTCCCGACCCATTTGTCGAACATTCCGGTGATGCCGGAGGCACTGATCAAGAAGGAAGGGCGGGCCGCATTCGCCGCCCATCCGATCGGCACCGGCCCCTATCGCTTCGAATCCTGGCTCGCCGAGGACCATCTCGAGATGCGGGCCTGGAAGGGCTATTGGGGCAAGCCGGTCGCGTTCAAATACGTGCGGCTGGAGAGCATTCCGAACGGCGCGACGCGGCTGGCCGCCCTGGTGTCGGGGCAGGTGCAGATCGCGGAGAAGATCAACCCGGAGGATTTCGCACGGGTGAAGAACAGCGGCCGGGCGCATATCACCTCGCTCTCCGGCACGCGCACGATGTACCTGGCGATGGATGCCTGGCGCAAGACCGGATCGAAGGGCATGGCGGCGGGGGAGAAGAATCCGTTCCTCGATACGCGCGTGCGCAAGGCCGTGTACGAGGCGATCGATGTGGCGCTGCTGCGCGAGAAGATCTTCAGCGGCGCGGCCACGGACGCGACGCAGTTCATGCCGCCGCTGGAAGAATCGTTCGATCCGGCGCTGAAGCGTTTTCCCTACAGCCTGGCGGATGCGCGCAAGCTGCTGACCGCGGCCGGCTATCCGCACGGCTTCACCGTGCGGCTGGACGCGACGAACGACCGGTACCTGGAGGATTCGCTGGTCGCGCAGGCGCTGGCCGGGATGCTGCAGCAGGTGGGGATCACCGTGAAGGTGAACGCGATCCCGAAAGCGGTGTTCTTCCCGCAGATGAACCGGGGCGATTTCACGATGTACCTTGCCGGCTGGGGCAGCGTCGATCCCCTGTCTACCTGGGATTCGATGTTCCATTGCCGGAACGCGAAGCTCGGCTTCGGCCATGTCAACCGCGAGCATTATTGCAGCAAGCCGGCCGATGCGCTGATGGCGAAGGCGAGCAGCAGCTTCGACGATGCCACGCGCATCAAGCTGGAACGACAGGCCTATGCGATCGCGGACCGGCAGGACATCGCCTACATCCCGCTGTACTACCAGAACGAGATTGCCGGCGTGTCCAACGCGATCGTCTGGAACGAGCGGCCGGACGGGCTGATCCTGGTGCGGCAGATGCAGCGGAAATAGCCGCCGCCGATGGGCCGCTTCCTGCTCACGCGCGCGTTGCAGGCGCTGTTCACGCTGTGGGTGGTGGTCAGCCTCGTGTTCCTGCTGATCCACGCGACCGGCGACCCGATCGCCGTGCTGGCGCCGGAGCAGATGAGCGCGCATGATCGGGCGATTCTGCGGGCCGCGCTGGGGCTGAACCGGCCGCTCGCCGTGCAGTACCTGCGCTATCTGGCGGGCGTGCTGCACGGCAACCTCGGCGTGTCCTACTACAGCGGGCAACCGGCGATGCGGCTCATCCTCCAGCGCGTGCCGGTCACGCTGGAGCTGGTGGGGCTGTCCATCGGCATCGCGGTGGTACTCGGCGTGCCGTTCGGCATCTGGGCGGCGGTGCGGCCGGACAGTCTGGCGGACGGGGTGCTGCGCAGCCTTTCGGTGGTCGGCTCCTCGGTGCCGACCTTCTTCCTGGGCATATTGCTGATCTTCGTCTTCAGCGTGGCGTTCAACATTCTGCCGGCGTCCGGCGCGGGCGGGTTGCGGCATTTCCTCATGCCGGCGTTCACGCTCGCCTTCTTCCGCATCGCATTGTTCACCCGGCTCGTGCGCAGCACGCTGCTGGAGACATTGAGCCAGAACCACGTGCGCACCGCGCGGGCGAAGGGGGTGGCGGAGCCGGTCGTGATCCTCAAGCACGCGCTGCGCACCGCGCTGCTGCCGCTCGTCACCGTGTTCGGCCTGCAATTCGGGCAGTTGTTCGCCGGCGCGGTGATCACCGAGACGATTTTCGCACTGCCGGGGATGAACCGGATGGCGTTGCAGGCGCTGTACCGGCTCGACTACCCGATCATCCTCGCCTACGTGCTGGTGGTGGCGGCGATGTTCGTGGCGATCAACTTCCTGGTCGATCTGGCCTACGGGCTGCTCGATCCGCGGGTGCGGCACCATGGGTAGGTTCTCCCGCCCGCCCATCGTCCCCACCACCATCCTGGTGCTGCTGGTGCTGGCGGCGATCTTCGCGCCGCTGATCGCCCCGCACGATCCGCAACAGCAGGACCTGCTGATGCGGCTGACCCCGCCGGTATGGGTGAAGGGGGGAAGCTGGCAATACCCGCTGGGCACCGACGGGCTGGGGCGGGATGTGGCCTCCAACATGATCTACGGTCTGCGGGTGAGCCTGCTGGCCGGCATCGTCTCGGTCGCGATCAGCGTCGCACTCGGCGGCGTGACGGGGCTGATCGCGGGTGCGGCCGGCGATGGCTGGTTCGATGCGATGCTGATGCGGCTGGTGGATATCCAGTTGTCCATCCCGGTCGTGCTGATCGCCCTCGCGGTGCTCGCTCTCACCGGGCGGGGGCTGTGGAAGGTGATCCTGGTGATCGGCCTCGTCGGCTGGGCGCAGTATGCGCGGCTCGTGCGCGCGAGCGTGCTGGCGGAGCGGCGGAAGGACTACGTGCTGGCAGCCCGGCTGCTCGGCGCCTCGCGCCGGCGGGTGATCTTTCGGCATCTGCTGCCGAACGTGCTCGGGCCGCTGTTCGTGCAGGTCTCGGTCGATATCCCGCGCGCGGTGGAGCTGGAGGCATCGCTGTCGTTCCTCGGCCTCGGCGTTGCCGTCACCACCCCCTCGCTCGGGCTGCGCATCGCCCAGGGCTATCAGTACTTGTTCAGCGGCGCGTGGTGGCCCTCGGTGCTGCCTGGGCTCGCACTCGTGCTGCTGGTGCTGTGCGAAAACCTGATCGGGGATTGGGTGCGCGACGTGCTGGACCCGCACTATCGCCGCCGCCGGCGCAAGCCGGCTAAAGCGGATGACCGGCGCAAGCCGGCTAAACCGGATACCCGGCGCCAGCCGGCCGCCATCGAAAGGACCGCCCCATGACTGCGCCCGACCTCTCCCCCCTGCTGCCAGACGCCGCCGCCCGTGCGATCGCGACCCGGCGGGATCTGCACAAGCACCCGGAGCTGGGGCTGACCGAGTTCCGCACCGCAAGCCTCGTCGCACAGCGGCTGAGCGAGCTCGGCCTGCGCGTGCAGCTCGGGCGGGAGGTGATGGACTCTGCCAGCCGCGTCGGCCTGCCGCCCGAGGCGGAGCTGGACCGCGCCTACCGCCGCGCCGAAGCGGAAGGCGCCCCGGCGGCATTCCTGCCCGCGCTGGCCGGCGGGCACACCGCGGTGGTCGGCACGCTCACCGGCGCCGCCCCCGGCCCGGTGGTGGCGCTGCGCGTGGACATGGATGCGCTGCCGATCCTGGAGGACGATACCCAGGCGCATCTGCCGGCGCGCGAGGGCTTCGGCTCGATCCATCCGGGGCTGATGCACGCCTGCGCGCATGATGGCCATACCGCGATCGGGCTCGCCGTGGCCGAGGTGCTGAGCGGGGTGAAGGACCGGCTGCACGGCACCGTGAAGTTCATCTTCCAGCCGGCCGAGGAAGGCGGGCGCGGCGCGCTGCCGATGGTGAAAGCGGGCGTGGTGGACGATGTGGACCATTTCATCGCGATCCATCTGGGCACCGGTGTGCCGAGCCGCACCTTCCGCCCCGATGTGCTCGGCCATCTCGCCAGCGCCAAGCTGGACGTGACGTTCCGCGGCCGGGCCGCGCATGCCGGCGGCAACCCCGATGAGGGGCGGAACGCGCTGCTCGGGGCCGCGACGGCGGTTCTGGGCCTGTATGGCATCTCCCGCCATCATGCCGGGCGGTCGCGGGTGAACGTGGGCACGCTGCGCGCCGGATCGGGGCGGAACGTGATCGCCGACGAGGCGGTACTGCAGATGGAAGTGCGCGGGGAAACCGCCGAGATCACCGATTACATGCTGAAGCGCGCGGAAGCGGTGCTGCGCGGCGCGGCGGGTTCGCAGGAGCTGGAGGTGGAGATGCGCCTCGTCGGCCGCACCACCACCGCGGATTCGGATGCGCCCCTCGCGGCCCGGGTGGCGGCGGCGACAGCGGGCATGCAGGGCGTGGCGGTGGATGCCGCACCGCACCGCACCGGCGGCAGCGAGGACGCGACATTCTTCATGCGCCGCGTGCAGGAGCGCGGCGGCCAGGCGATCTATGCGGTGATCGGTTCGGACCTGCCTTCCGGCCACCATACGCCCGGCTTCGATATCGACGAGAACGACATCCCCTGGGCGATCGAGGCGCTGACGAAAGGCATCCTCGCACTCGGCCGGGGCAACTGAAATGTCAGCGCAAGAATCTTGTCCGGCAGCCCGATGGTGATCTCTGCACGCTGGAATACTCGGCTGCAGAGCACCTTCGGCCGCAATGCAGGGCGCGCCCCGCCTATCGCAGCCCCCAAGCTTTCGGTTGGCCCACCCGAGGCAGCGAAGACGATGAGCTGCACGGCATGCTTCAGGCGGCGATCGCGGTGGCCGGCTGCGCGATGCCGCCATGCGGCCTGCCCGCCCCGACGTCGCCCCACAGGACGGCATGGTCCTCCGGCAGGGCGCGCGAATTGGGCATGGATAGCCACAGGCGCATGAGCATGCGGTCCTGGCCCGTGCTGGCGTCGTCCTTGAATGCCGTGCGCCCGTGGTAGACGATGTGGTTGTTCAGCAGTTGGATGTCCCCGGGCGCGAAGCGCATCTCGAAACATTCCTCCTCAGCCACGTCCATCAGCATTCGGATCGCCTCGTGTTCGGCAACGGCCAGCGTCCGGACGCCCGGAAGCATCTGTGCGTTCTCGATGTAGGTGAGCGAGAAGTGGCTGGTGAGCTTGCCGTCACGCACACCGAAGACAGGCAGGTCGTAGACCACATGCTCGCCCCCTGCCTCTTCGCCGAACCGGCTGCGCGGGATGGGCTTGCACAGCAGGGCGTGCAAGTCTGGGCGACGCTTGAGAATCTCGTTATGGACCATGGCACTGCTGGCCAGCTTGCTGACTCCTCCCTCGAAAGCCTGACGCACGCATAGCAGACCCACCGCGTCGCAGCGGTCCGTGTGAAAGCGCAACTGCCCTGGTGACAGTGTGCGGGCACCGGAGGAGAGAAACTTCTTGCCAGCGGCATCGACGGTCGCGCCGTAGAGCTTGGCGCCGACGCCCATACCCTCGTCCTTGATCTCGCGCATCACTTCACCACGACAGTTCTGGTACATGGGTGTGCCGAGGTGGCAGCCCAGACCGTACCAGATGCGGCGCAGTTGCTCCTGGTTGTAGCGGCTCACGTCCAACCCGCGCATCTTGACCATGCCGGAGCCGTTCTCCAGTTCTTCACGCACGCCATCAAAGAAGTCCGCAGCATCTGGCAGCGGGAAATTATGGCGATTGACATGGCGCCATTCGAGGTCCTTGGCCTTTTCGAGCGCGATATCAATCTGCTTCAATACGATTGCCGGGAACTCTTTGACCCATCGATGGTTCTGGCCCATCTCGGCGCCGTTCCAAACACAGGCACCTTGCAGATAGCTCGACTCAGACATTGGCCCTCCGGAAAGACAGATATGAAGGAACATTCATGGTCTGCGTCCTGTTGACAAACCCGTTTCACAACCCGCGCCAATTTCTTGCGCTTCGCCGGGGGCATCACGCCTGCTGGTCACGCGCGGCAACCGGAATTTTCTTTCGCGCCCACCTTACCATACTGATATCACCAGCATAATAGAGCCCGGCCTGGTGCCGCCATCAGATCCCCTTCACCATCCCGCCATCCACCAGGATGTTCTGGCCGGTGATGTAGCCTGCATCGCCGGACAGCAGGAACGCCACGGTGTGGGCGATCTCGCTCACTGTGCCGTACCGCCCGGCCGGGATCTGCGCGATGCGGGCAGCACTTTCCGGGTAGGAATCGATGAACCCGGGCAGGATCGTGTTCATGCGGATGCGCGCCGGGGCGTAGCGGTCGGCATAGAGCTTGGTGAAGGAGGCAAGACCCGCCCGCAGCACGCCCGAGACCGGGAAATCCGCATCCGGCTGCACCGCGGCGAAGGCGGAGATGTTCACGATCGCGCCCCCGCCCGCCTGCTCCATCAGGGGCGTGACCAACCGCGCGAGCCGCACCACGTTCAGCAGCACGAGATCCATTGCCTGATGCCAGGCGTCATCCGTGATCTGGAGCAGATCGCCCGTGGGCGGATGGCCTGTGTTGTTCACCACGGCGTCGATGCGGCCGTACCGGCCCAGCGTAGCGCGGACCAGCCGGTCGAGGTCGGCCGGTTCGCTGACCGACCCCTGCACGGCCAGCGCGCCAAGCTCCTCGGCCAGCGCGTCGATCGCGTTCGAGGTCGCGAACAGCGCGAGGCGATAGCCGCGGGCGGCCAGTTCGCGCGCGGTGGCGGCCCCCATGCCCCGGCTGGCGGCGGTGACGATCGCGACAGGCTGTGATGCGGCCATGGGTGGCTCCAGCTGATGAACGGCGAGCTTCGCACGGAGGCGCCGCTGCGCCCAGGATCATGCCCAGGGTCGGCTCCGGCCTCACACCGGCAGCTTGCCGTTGGTCTTCACCTCGTTCAGCACGAAGAACGTGCGCACCTGCCGCACGCCGGGAAGGGCAATGATCTTCTCGCTGTGGAAGCGGTTGAAGGCGGGCAGATCCGCCACCCGCACCTTCAGGAAATAATCCACCTCCCCGGCCACCAGCAGGCATTCCAGCACCTGCGGCAGATCCCGCGCCGCCTGCTCGAAGGCGGCGAAGGATTGCGGCGTCGAACGGTCCAGCACCACGCCGATCACCACCGCGATCGGCCGGTTCACCGCCGCCGGATCGATGATCGCGCGAACGCCGCGGATGATCCCCGCGTCGAACAGGCGGCGGGTGCGGGTCCAGCAGGCGGATTCGCTCAGATTGACGCGCCGCGCCAGCTCCGCGTTGGACAGCCGGCCGTCATCCTGCAAGGCGCGCAGGATACGGCGGTCTGCGGGGTCGAGGCGGACAGCCACGCCGGGTGATGGCGTATCAGAAGATTCTTCTGGTTCAGCCATTTCAAGCAAACCAATCCTCTTGACTGTTGTCCTGCACGATATCTACTGCGTTGAGCGGGGCATAGATACGAAGCACCTTCTATCCCGTTCCGGCTAGGCTGCGCCATCATCCCCTGCACGATGGAGCCGCCGATGGCGCAGAACCCGACAGACCGCTTCCCCCGCCAGACGCTCGGCTTCTTCCCCTCCCCGCTGCACCGGCTGAACCGGCTGTCGGCGGAGCTCGGCCTCGATATCTGGGCGAAGCGGGACGATGCGGCCTCCGGCCTCGCCTTCGGCGGCAACAAGATCCGCAAGCTGGAGTTCCTGGCGGCGGAGGCGCTGGCGCAGGGCTGCGACACGCTGGTGTCCATCGGCAACATCCAGTCGAACCACACCCGCCAAGTCGCCGCCGTCGCCGCCCTGCTCGGCCTGCGCTGCCGGCTGGTGCAGGAGGAATGGACGCGCTGGGACGATCCTGTGTACGACAAGGTCGGCAACATCCTGCTCTCCCGCCTGATGGGGGCGGAGACGCTGCTGGAAGGCGAAGGCTATTCCACCGCGGTGAAGGAGACGTGGGAACGCGCGCTCGACCAGGTGCGGCGGGAGGGCGGCAGGCCCTACGCGATCCCGGCCGGCGCGTCGGACCATCCGCTCGGCGGCCTTGGCTACGCGCGTTTCGCCGAGGAGCTGGCCGCGCAGGAAGCGCAGCACGGCATCTTCTTCGACACCATCATCACCGCCACCTGCACCGGATCGACCCAGGGCGGCATGGTCGCGGGGTTTCTCGGCCAGGACCGCCCGCGCCGGGTGGTGGGGGTCGACACCGCCGCGGACGAGGCGATGACGCGCCGGGCCGTGACGAAAAGCGCGCGGGAGACCGCCGCACTGCTCGGGCTGAAGCGGGAGGTGCGGGAGGAGGATGTCATCATCGACCCGCGCTACGCCGGCCCGGATTACGGCCTGCCGGACGAACCCACGATCGCCGCCATCCGCCTCGCCGCACGGCTGGAAGGAATGCTGACCGACCCGGTGTACGAGGGCAAATCAATGGCCGGGCTGATCGCCATGGCTCGCGGCGGCGAAATCCCGGCGGGTAGCCAGGTGCTGTACGTGCATCTGGGCGGCGCGCCGGCGCTGAACGCCTATCACAAGGCGTTCGCATAGGCGGGGTTCTCCAGGGCCTGCTCCTCTACCCGCCACCTGCACCCGTCGTGCCGGGCTGGCTGCACGCCTCGGCGACGCGGTCCCGGATCCAGCGATGGCCAAAGTGACGGTGCGTGCGCGCGTGCCACACCATTGCCATGGCAAATCCCGGCAGTTCGACCGGTGGCGCCAGCTGCTTCAGCCCGGCGACACCTTTGCCGACATCACCCCTTATCAACCGGCTCGGAACGAACGCTATCAGATCGGAGCATGCGACAAGCCGCGGGACGAACAGGAAACTGGCAGCGGAGACAGCGACCTGGCGGCGGACGCCAAGCTTGGCCAGGACCGTGTCTATGTCGCTGACGAAGCCAGCACCACGTGGGGAGACGACGATATGTGCTTCTCGCGCCACGTCGTCGAGCGTGAGGCGCCGTCGCACGCGCGGATGGCCACGGCGGGCGATGCCAACATAAGTTTCATCGAACAGCCCGCGCATGTGCAGATCCGGCGGGGCCGTATGCGACGTCATGAGTGCGAGATCGACCTTGCCCTGACCAAGCTGCCAGGCAATTGCGGCTCCGTCGATCGGCAACAGGGCCACGCGGACGCCAGGGGCCTCCTGGCTCAACCGGCGGACGAAAGAAAGAAGCACTGCATGCTGCATGTAATCTGAGGCCGCGAGACCGACCGTCATCCGGGTTGCCGCAGGATCGAAATGAAGACCCTGGTCCAGCACGCTCCGAAGCTGATCGAGAGTGGCGCGAAGCGGGCCTTGCAGCTCCAGTGCGCGGGCCGTAGGGGTCATGCCGTGCGGGGCCGGGATCAGGAGCTGGTCGGCGAGCAGTACGCGCAGCCGAGCCAGCCGCGCGCTCAACGCCGGCTGACTGAGATGCAGCCGGATCGCCGCGCGGGTGACGTTGCGCTCGGCCAGCAGCACATCGAGCGCCCGCAGCAAGTTCAGGTCCAGGCGGTCGGTATCCATGCGATGGATACCAGCGGAAACGTGCAGCGATTTCAACGATCGGCGCCGGGGTGCCATTCTCAGGCATCATTCACGGGAGGTTCGCCATGCTTCAACCCGCTCCAAATCCCATCGTGCGCGTTTCCATCCTGCGCTGCCGGAAGGAGGATTTCCCGCGGCTGCGCCAGATGATGCAGGAAGCTGAAGCAAGCCTTCGCCCCGGCATCCTGGCGATGGACGGCCTGCTCGGCTATTGGGCCGGCGAGGACGCGGCAGCCGTCACGCTCAGCAACGTCAGCCTGTGGCAGACGCTGGCCCACGCGCAGCAGATGGACCGCTTTCAGCCCATGCTTGATCTTGCCGTTTCCTTCCGCGAGGCCGGGGCGACATTCGAACGGCCCATCATGAATTACGCAACCCTATGGTCTTTCGGACAGTTCGCCACCCCGGTGCCGCGACCTGCCGCAACCCCGTCCGGTGAATGAATGCCGCTGCGGCGCCGGCATGCGAGATATCAGAGGTCCCTGCCTTGAGGGTCAGCGACGATCGCCGCCATTTCGGCCTCGCCATCCTCCGCCAGCCCCTGAACCACCCCCGCCCGGTCCTCCGCCGGGCGGTTCTGGCTCATCTTCCATTTGCCTTCGAGCCGGGAGATCGGCAGGGCGAAGCCGACGATGCCCTTCAACTGCCCGGCGATGAAATCGGCCGGCGCGTCGCTCACCGCCCAGGGCATCGCCCCACGGGCGGCGCGGTCGCCTTCGTGCCGGTCGGTCAGCCGGCGCACCAACTCCAGCAGCCGGCCCGGATCGTTGAAGAATTCCACCGTGCCATGGGCGTGGATCGTCGCGTAGTTCCAGGTGGGCACCACCTTCCCGGTCTGCCGCTTGGTCGCGTACCAGGAGGGGGTGATGTAGGCATCCGGCCCCATGAAGATGGCGAGCGCCGCCGCCCCCTGATGCCGCCATTGCGGATTGGCGCGGGAAACATGGCCGACCAGCGTGCCGTACGGCGCCGGATCGGGGTCCAGCAGCATCGGCACCGCGCTCGCCGTCAGCCCGTCGGGGCCCGCGGTAATGAGGTTGGCGAAGGCGATACGCCGGATCGCGGCGTGCAGCACCGGTACGCGGTCTTCCTTGAATGCCGGCGGCTGGTACATCGCGTTCTTCTCCTGCGGGCCTCCCGATCCGTCACGGTACCGGGCGGAGCGCCTGTACTACATAAGCAACGCGCGGCCATCCGAACAGCAGCAGCACCAGCAGGAACGCGGCAGTGGCCGCACCCCCTGCCCCAACAGCGCCGGCCAGGGCGGCAGTGCCCCGACCACCGCGGCCGCCGCGAGCCACGGCGGCGAAGGCGTACAGCACCGTGTACGGCGCGATCAGCGCGAGCCGAACGCCAGCCGCACCAGCGGGCCGGCGAAGCGCAGGGCCTCCCGCATCTCCGCCCATGTCGTCCCAAACCGGGCGCCAGCCGCTGGCCGCGCAGGCAACCAGCGCGAACACCAACACACCCCGCCGGCCGCGACGAGGTTGGCGAGGTCGGTCAGCGCCGAGCCGAGGGCGACGAGCCCCACGTCGGCCGGGCGGACGAAGCGGAGGATCACGGCGAACACCGCGAAACCCAGCGCCCGTTCCGCCACCGTCGCCCCGAAACTCCACAGTGCCCCGCCCGCCGCGCGGCGTGCGAGGGTCATCCGCATTTCGCCCGGGCGACCTGCGCGCGGGTAATGGCGAAGGCCGGCCCCGGCAGATGGCGCACCGCCCGCTGCCACAGCTTCTTGCGCAGCGGCCAGCGTTGCGCCTCCGCCACCCAGCTTGCCGCCCAGTGATGCACGGCGAAGGCCTCCGCCGCCGGCGCGGCCGGGTCGGAATAGAACGCGGCCAGCGGGTGCACCCGCACATCCCGCACCTGCATCGCCGCCCCCGGTTGCAGGCCGTGAGCCTGCAAGGCGGCGGTCAGCACGCCCGGGCCGCTGAAGGCGCCAAGCTGCTCCTCTCCGCCCATGCGCCGCTGCAAAAGCGCGAGTGCCTCCGCCGGCAGCCAGTGGCCCGGCTCCGCGCCGATCACGGCGTTACCCACCCATTCCGGCCCCCAGCGCCACTCCGGCGAGGCTGCTTCAGCCTGGAAGCCCAGGAATGCCGCGCCCGTCAGCAGCGGATCGAGCGGGCGCAGCATCTGCACATCTGCATCCAGATACACCCCGCCATGCCGGCGCAGCACGTCGAGCCGTACGAAATCCGCCACCAGCGCCCAGGACCGCATGGCATAGGCCCGGCGCAGCCAGGCCGAGGCGGAAAAGTCGATCGTCGCCTCGGTCCAGGCCATCACCCGCCAATCCGGCATCAGCCGCCGCCAGCCCGTCACGAAGACCTGTTCCCGCGCGGGCATCGCCACCGGGCCGACCCAGATGTGGTGCAGGATGCGGGGGATCACGGGCAGGCCCGGGAGCGGCGCCCGCGGTTTTTCGGCCTCACCGTCCGCCCAGCGCCGCCTCGGCGGAGCGGACGGCCTGCAAGGGCATGGCGGCGCGGCCGACGACGCGGCCGCCGATCAGGGCGAGCCATTCCGCCCCGTTCGGCGTAGGGGGCAGCAGGCGGATGAGCTTCGCTTCATCGTCCAGCGGGATGGCGCGGCACAGGCCGGCGCCGGTGCGGATCGGTCCCGTCAAACGCACGACGCGGGCAACAGGGTTGCCCGCGTCATCGCATCCAAGCCACTCGGCGGCCCTCCGGCCGCTTTCCGTCGCGTCCGTTGTGCTGCGGCCTCGCTCCCAGCGCAGCCGCATCATCGGGTCAGGCGCTTTTGGACATGATCTCGTCCGCGATGTTGCGCGGCACGGGATCGTAGTGATGGAACTGCATGGTGAACGAGGCGCGTCCCTTGGTCATGCTGCGGAGGTCCGAAATATAGCCGAACATTTCCTTCAGCGGAACATGCGCGCGCACCATCACGGTGCTGCCCGCGCTTTCCTGGCTCTGGATCATGCCGCGGCGGCGGTTCAGGTCTCCCACCACGTCGCCCACGTGATCGTTGGGCGTGGTCACCTCCACGTCCATGATCGGCTCCAGGATGATCGGGCCGGCCTTCTTCATGCCGTCCCGGAAGCAGGCCTTGGCTGCGATCTCGAAGGCCAGCGCGCTCGAATCGACGTCGTGGTACTTGCCGTCCACCAGGGTGTATTTGAAATCGACCGTGGGGAAGCCGGCCAGCACGCCGGTATCGGCCTGCACCTTGATGCCCTTCTCGACCGCGGGGATGTATTCCCGCGGCACCGAGCCGCCGACCACCTTGTTCTCGAACAGCACGCCCGCGTTGCGCTCCTGCGGTGCGAAGATGATCTTCACCTCGGCGAACTGGCCGGAACCGCCGGTCTGCTTCTTGTGGGTGTAGGTCTCGGTGTGGGTGCGGCTGATCGTCTCGCGGTAAGCCACCTGCGGGGCGCCGATGTTCGCCTCCACCCCGTATTCGCGCTTCAGCCGGTCGATGATGATCTCCAGATGCAGCTCGCCCATGCCGGACAGGATGGTCTGGCCGGTTTCCTGGTCGGTGCGCAGGCGCAGGGATGGGTCTTCCCCGGCGAGCTTCTGCAGCCCGAGCGTCATCTTCTCCACGCTGTCCTTGGTGCGCGGCTCGACCGAGATGTCGATCACCGGCACCGGGAAGGCCATGCGCTCCAGCACCACGGGGTCTTCGGCGGCGGCGAGGGTGTCGCCGGTGCCGGTGTCCTTCAGCCCGACGAAGGCGGCGATGTCGCCTGCGTGCACTTCCTTGATCTCGGCGCGCTTGTCGGCGTGCATCTGGAACATCCGCCCGATGCGCTCGCGGTGCTCCTTGGTGGTGTTCAGCACCGTGTCGCCGGATTTCAGCGTGCCGGCATACACGCGCACAAAGGTCAGCGTGCCGTACTTGTCGTTGATGATCTTGAAGGCGAGGCCGGCGAAGGGCGC
This sequence comes from Acetobacteraceae bacterium, assembly GCA_035532755.1. Classification (GTDB taxonomy): domain Bacteria; phylum Pseudomonadota; class Alphaproteobacteria; order Acetobacterales; family Acetobacteraceae; genus DATKQI01. Next base: position 30,985 of record DATKQI010000088.1, on the reverse strand, counting down.
GGCCGGGTCGGCCTTGATGCGGCGGCGGTTGGAATGCTCGCCATCCTCCTCGCCCTCCTCGGCGGCGATGGAGATGCCGGGCACGTCGATCGGGCTCGGCAGATAGTCCAGCACCGCATCCAGCAGCGGCTGCACGCCCTTGTTCTTGAAGGCGGTACCGCACAGCACCGGGCGGAAGGCGCCGCTGATGGTGCCGGCCTTGATGCAGCGCTTCAGGGTCGCGACCTCGACATCGCCCTTGTCGAAATATTCCTCCATCGCCGCGTCATCGACCGAAAGGGCGGTGTCCAGCAGGAGCTGGCGGTATTCCTTCGCCTTCTCCATCAGGTCGGCCGGGATCGGCTCGTCGTGGAACTTCGCGCCCAGCTCCCCGCCTTCCCAGACGATCGCCTTCATCTCCACCAGATCGACCACGCCGGCGAACTGGTCCTCGATGCCGATGGGCAGTTGCACGACCAGCGAGACGATGTCGAGCTTCTCCTTCAACGTGGCCGCGGCGCGGTAGAAATCGGCGCCCGTGCGGTCCAGCTTGTTGATGAAGATGATGCGCGGCACGTTGTAGCGGTCGGCGAGGCGCCAGTTGGTCTCGGACTGCGGCTGCACGCCGGCCACGCCCTCGATGATGAACACCGCGCCGTCCAGCACGCGCAGCGAACGGTTCACCTCGATGTTGAAGTCGATGTGGCCGGGGGTGTCGATGATGTTGATGCGGTGGTTCTTCCACTCGCACGTCACCGCGGCGGAGGTGATGGTGATGCCGCGCTCGCGCTCCTGGTCCATGTAATCGGTCGTGGTGTTGCCGTCATGCACCTCGCCGATGCGGTGCGACACGCCCGTATAGTACAGGATGCGCTCGGTCGTGGTGGTCTTGCCCGCGTCGATATGCGCGGTGATGCCGATATTGCGGATCAGTTCAAGCGACGTGCCGGACACGGTAGGCCTCCATACCACAGCGGGCGCGTGAGGCCCCTGCCCCACCCGCCCGACTATGCGCCGGCCATTCCGGCCGGTCCTCGATCGGGCCGCTTGTGCGATAACCGGGCCGGATTTGCAAGCGCGCCGGCCGCGCGAACCGCACGTCACCCTTCGTAACACATCGTCATCTGGTGCATGGCTAGTCTGATTTCCATGGACAGCGCAGCAGCACAGGCCCTGATTCGCTTCGGTCTCGGCCGCCGGGGATCGGAGGCGGCGCCGGCCGACCCCCGCAAATGGCTCCTCGACCAGCTCGACGGCCCCGATCCTGGGCTCACGAGCGGCGCGTTCCGGGGCCTGCCCACGGCCACGCAGGCGCTGCGGACGGAACGGGCGGAGCAGATCGCCCGCAAGCGGGCCATCGCCACGCATGCGGGCAAGCTGCCCAAGCCGTTCGCCGAATACCGCCGCGAATATTTCAGGGATGCCGCGGCGCAGCTGCACTGGGCGAGTGTGACGGACGCGCCGTTCCGCGAGCGGCTGGTCTGGTTCTGGACCAACCATTTCACCGTCAGCATCCGCCAGGGCGGCACGCTCGGGCTCGTGGGCCCCTATGTGCGCGAGGCGATCCGCCCGCACGTGACCGGGCGGTTCGAGGACATGGTGCTCGCGGTGATGCGCCATCCGGCGATGCTGCGCTATCTCGACAACGCCGGATCGGTGGGACCGGACAGCCCGGCCGGGCGGCGCTTCCATCGCGGGCTGAACGAAAACCTCGCCCGCGAATGCATGGAGCTGCACACCGTCAGCCTCGCCGCGCACTACACCCAGGCGGACGTGACCAACATGGCGCGCATCCTCACCGGCTGGTCGGTCAACCCCGCCCGGTCGGGGGGCTTCATGTTCCGCCCGTTCGCGCACGAGCCGGGATCCTGGACCGTGCTCGGCCACCGTTTTCCGCCCGGGGAGCAGGGCGGGATCGCGGCGCTGCGCTTCCTCGCCAACCATCCCTCCACGCATCACGAACTCGCGGTGAAGCTGACCCGGCATTTCATCGCCGACGATCCGCCGGCCGATGCGGTGGCGCATGTCGAAGGCGTGCTGCGGGATACGCGCGGCGATCTGAAGGCGGCGTCGGCCGCCCTGGTGGGGCTGCCGGCGGCATGGCGGCCGCTCGCGAAGCTGCGCACGCCGCTCGATTACGTCGTCGCCTCGGCGCGCGCGCTTGATCTGCCACCCGGGCAGAAGGTGCCGATGCTTGGCATCCTGCGCGCGCTCGGCCAGCCGCTGTGGGCCGCGCCGCTGCCCAACGGCTGGGCGGACACCGCGGCCGCGTGGTCGGCGTCGGACGCGATCATGCGGCGGGTGGACTGGGCCTATGCGTTTTCCGGCCGCGCCGGCCATGCCGACCCGGCGGAGCTGGCGCAGGCCAATCTGGGCCCGCTGCTGCGCCCGGCGGTGCTGACCGCGATCCATCGCGCCGCCTCCCGCCGCGACGGGGTGACGATGCTGCTGACCTCGCCCGAATTCCAGCGGAGATGAGCATGAACATCACCCGCCGCGCCGCCCTGATGGGGCTGTCGTCGGCCTTCGCCGTCGGGCGCGTGTCCTTCGCGCTGGCGGACGCGCCGACCGAGAAGCGGTTCGTCGTCGTGCTGCTGCGCGGCGCGCTGGACGGGATGCAGGCGGTGGTGCCGTACGGCGATCCGCATCTGGCGGCCTGGCGGCCGGGGCTGATCCCGCCGCAGCCGGGGCGGCCGGGCGGCATGCTCGACCTGGGCGGATTCTACGGGCTGAACCCGGCGCTGCCGCACCTGCATGCCATGTATGCGGCCGGCGAGATGCTGCCGATCCACGCCGTCGCCGGCCCCTATCGCACCCGCAGCCATTTCGAGGCGCAGGACTACCTCCAACTCGGCGTCGATCACGGCATGACCAGCGGCTGGCTGAACCGGGTGCTGCAGGTGCTGCCGGACCACCGCGCGGCGAAAACCGGGCCGGGCCAGGGGCTGGCGGTGGGCATGTCCGTGCCGCTGCTGCTGCGCGGGCCGGTGCGCGTGGGCGGCTGGTCGCCGCGGAGCTTCGCAACGCCGAACCCAGATCTGTACGCCCGCATCGTCGCGCTGAACGCGGCCGACCCCATCACCGGCCCGGCGCTGGCCGAGGGGCTGAAGGAGAAGCACTTCACCGACCGCACGCTGGGCCATCCGATGGGGGGAATGCACACGCCGGCCTATCGCGGCGGCTTCCCGGCCGTGGCAATGGCCGCCGGCAAGCTGCTCGCCGCCGCCACGGGGCCGCGCATCGCGGCGATGGAGCTGGAAGGATGGGACACGCATGTCGCGCAGCTCGAGCGGCTTCACGCCCCGCTCGCCGGGCTCGATGCCGGGCTGGCCGCGCTGAAGCAGGGGATGAGCGATGCCTGGGGCAGCACGGCGGTGCTGGTGGTCACGGAATTCGGGCGCACGGTACGGATGAACGGCACCCATGGCACCGATCATGGTACCGCTACCATCGCCTTCCTGCTCGGCGGCGCGGTGGCCGGGGGGAAGGTGCGGGCGAACTGGCCGGGGCTCGCGCAAGGCAACCTGTTCCAGAACCGGGACCTGCAGCCGACGGCGGATGTGCGGTCGGTGGCGAAGGGCGTGCTGGCCGCGCATCTCGGCCTGTCGAGCGCCGCACTGGCGCAGGTATTCCCGGACAGCGCAGCAGCGGCGCCAATGGCGGGATTGCTGCGCGCCACCGGTTGACGACCATCTGTTGACGGGGCCGCGCGCGCGGCGTGAAGTCGGCCCGCAAGCAGGGCGGAGCAGGCGATGATCCCGAAGGCCGTGGCGGCGGTGAACGAGCAGCGGCTGTGGGAGCGGCTGATGGCGATGGCCAAGCTCGGCGCCATCCCCGGCGACGGGGTGAACCGTGCCTGCCTCACCCCGCTCGACCGCGAGGCGCGGCGGCTGCTCATCGGCTGGGCGCGGGAAGCGGGCGCCGAAATCTCGGTCGATGCCGCCGCCAACCTGTGGCTGCGCCGGGCCGGCCGCGACAATGCCGCCGCCCCGGTGCTGACCGGCAGCCATATGGACACGCAGCCGAACGGCGGCCGGTTCGACGGCATCTACGGCGTACTGGCCGGGCTGGAGGTGCTTTCCGCCCTGCATGACGCCGGCACGGAGACCGCGCGCCCGGTCGAGGTGGTGGCCTGGACCAACGAGGAGGGCGGGCGGTTCGCGCCGGGCTGCATGGGCAGCATGGCCTGGTCCGGCTTCAAGCCGATCGAGGCGTTCGCAGACGTGACGGACCCCGAGGGCACCCGCTTCGCCGACGCCCTGGCCGAACATCTGGCCGCCGAGGCGGACCTGCCGCGCCGGGCGCTCGGCCACACGCCGCACGCCTATGTGGAGGCGCATATCGAGCAGGGGCCGCGGCTGGAGAACGGCGCGCTCGATATCGGCGTCGTCACCGGCATCCAAGGCAGCCGCTGGTTCACCGTGACGCTGACCGGCGAGACCGCGCATGCCGGCACCACGCCGCTCGGGCTGCGGCGGGATGCGGTGCAGGACATGGTGCGCGCCGTCACCGCGCTGAACGTGCTGATGCACGACCCGGCGGACGTGCTGCGCTTCACCGTGGGGCGCGTGGCGGTGCAGCCCAACACCTCCAACAGCGTGGCGGACAGGGTGACGTTCAGCATCGATTTCCGCCACCCCGACAAGGACGTGCTGATCGCCCGGGGTGATGCCATCGCCGGGGTGGTACAAGCGGCGGTGCGCGATGCCGGGGTGAGCGTGCACGAGAGCTTCCACGCCCTGCCCGTTGCATTCGATCCGCGGGTGATCGGCGCGGTGAACGCGGCGGCGGAGGCGTGCGGCTGCACGCGGATGGAGATGCCCTCCGGCGCGTTCCACGATGCGCAGTTCGTCGTCCCGGTCGCGCCCACCGGGATGATCTTCGTGCCCTGCCGCAAGGGGATCAGCCACAATCCGGCCGAATACGCCGAGCCGCACCATCTCGCCGCCGGCGCGCGCGTGCTGGCGCACAGCCTGCTGGCGCTGGCGGAAGGCTGAGCGCTTCAGACCCGGCGCAGCACCACCGGCTGTTCGATGAAGCCCGCGGGGTGCGGCACCGGATCGGGGAGCGAGACCGGCCAGTTCCACGCGATCGACGGGAACAGGGCCCGCATCTGGTCGATGGGGCAGTCGAATGGTGGTCCTTCGGGCCGGCCGGTCTGCATGAACAGGATGTGCAGATGGCCGCCCGGGCGCAGCCAGGTGGACAAGCGCCCGACATATGCCGCGTGCAGTGCAGGGGGCAGCGCGCACAGGCAGGTCTGGTCATAGACCGCATCGAACGGGCGTTCCGGCCCCCATTCCAGCAGGTCGGCTTCGACCAGCGTGGCCGGGCGGCCGGCTGCGGCGAAGCGGGCGCGCTGGGCGGCGATGGCGGAGGGGGCGAGATCGACCACGGTGACATCGAACCCGGCTTCGGCGAACGCGAGCGGCTCCGGGCTGCGGCCGGCGCCGGGCAGCAGGATGCGGCATGGCGCGAGCGTGCCGTCCGCCCGCCACGCGGTGAAGGCCGGGTTCAGGCCCGGACGTTCCCAGCCGGTGGTGCCGGCATGGTATTTCGCTTCCCAGTCGATGGATGGCATCGCCGTCTCCGTGATCGTGGATGAAGGGCAGGTCTGGGCCGCCGTTACAGGCGGGGTGGATAGGTGTATCATCCGGCGATGCCTCCTGACCAAACCACCCGGATCGCCACGCTGACCGGCGCGGCGATCGAGCCGTACCTGCCGGCGCTCGCCCGGCTGCGCATCGCCGTGTTCCGCGACTGGCCGTATCTGTACGACGGCGATGAGGCCTACGAGGCAGGGTATCTGCGCGCCTATATCGACAGCCCCCGCGCGGCCGTGGTGGTGGCGTTCGATGGGGACACGCCGGTCGGCGCCTCCACCTGCATTCCGCTGGCCGACGAGACCGGCAACGTGACCGCGCCGTTCGCCGCGCGCGGCTGGGCGCTGGAGCGGTTCTTCTATTTCGGCGAATCGGTGCTGCTGCCGGCCTGGCGAGGACGGGGGATCGGCGTGGACTTCTTCGCCGCCCGGGAGGCGCATGCGCGCGCTGCGTCGGACTGCGACTTCGCGGCGTTCTGCGCGGTGGTGCGGCCGGAGGATCATCCGGCACGCCCGGCGGGTGCGGTGCCGCTGGATACGTTCTGGCGCAAGCGGGGCTACACGCGCCGGGCGGATGTGGCGTGCGCGATGTCCTGGAAAGAGGTTGGAGCCGTGGAGGAGACAGAGAAGCGGCTTGCCTTCTGGATGAAGTCATTGACCGGAGCCGCGCTGCCATGACCCCGGTACGCCTTGGTCTGCTCGCCTGGCCCGTGGAGCGGATGGCCGGACTGTCCGACTACGCCGCCAAGCTGGATCGGCTGGTGGGCGAGGCGGCCGGCGCCGGGGCGGAGCTTCTGGTGATGCCGGAATATGCGTGCATGGAGCTGGCCGCCGCGTTCTGCGCGCAGCCGGACGCGAACGGCGAATTGCGCGCGCTGTGCGAGCGCACAGAGCCGGTGCTGGAGGCGATGCGCCGCGCGGCCATGCGCCACCGGGTATGGCTGGTGCCCGGCTCGCTGCCGGTGCGGCAGGGGGACGCGGTGCGCAACCGCGCACCGCTGATCACGCCCTTCGGCACGATGGCGTTCCAGGACAAGCGGGTGATGACGCGGTTCGAAGCGGAGGAATGGGGCGTGGCCCCGGGCGCCGACCCGTCGGTGTTCGAGACGCCGTGGGGCCGCATCGGCATCGCCATCTGCTACGATGCCGAGTTTCCGGCCCTGGTGCGGGCGCAGGTGCTGGCCGGCGCGTGGCTGGTCCTGGTCCCCACCTGCACCGACACGATGGCGGGGTTCAACCGGGTGCGGCTCGCCGCCCGCGCCCGGGCGGTGGAGAACCAGTGCTTCGTGGCCATCGCCCCCACGGTGGGCGCCGCGCCATGGTCGGCCACGCTCGACGCCAATCGCGGCTATGCGGCGGTGTTCGGGCCGGTCGATCGGGGGTTTCCGGAGGACGGGATTCTTGCGCGGGGGGCGCTGGACGCGCCGGGGTGGGTGTTCGCCGATCTCGACCCGGCAAGGCTCGATGCGGTGCGCGCCACCGGCGGCGTGCTCAACCATCGGGACTGGCCGCCGGAGCCGCCGGCCTGCCCGGTTCAGAGCCCCGCATGACTCTTGTTTATGTCGTCGCCGGCGAGGCGAGCGGGGATGTGCTCGGCGCGCGGCTGATCGCGGCGCTGCGCCGGTTGCGGCCGGATCTGGATTTTGCCGGGATCGGCGGGGCGCGGATGGCCGAAGCGGGGCTGGCGAGCCTGTTCCCGATGCAGGAGCTGGCGCTGATGGGCCTGCTGGAGGTGCTGCCGAAGCTGCGGCGGCTGCGCGGGCGGCTCGACCAAGCGGTGGCGGACGTGGCGGCGCGCCGGCCGGGCGTGGTGGTGACGATCGACAGCCCCGGCTTCACCCTGCGCCTGCTGCGGCGGATCGGCCCGCTTTCCATCCCGCGGGCGCATTACGTCGCCCCGCAGGCATGGGCCTGGCGCGAGGGACGGGTGCGGCACTATCCGGGCCTGTGGGAACGGCTGCTGTGCCTGCTGCCGTTCGAGCCTGATTTCTTTGCCCGGCATGGGCTGCCGGCGCGTTTCGTCGGCCATCCGGTGCTGGAATCCGGTGCCGATGCCGGCAACGCCGCGCGCTTTCACGCGGCGCACGGGCTGGATGGCGCGGCGCGGCCGGTGGTGCTGATGCCGGGCAGCCGCCGCACCGAAATCACCCGCCTGCTGCCGGTGTTCGCGGCAACGCTGCGGCTGCTGGGCGACAATCCGGGCCTTGTTCCGGTGATGCCGCTCGCGCCGGGCGTGGCGGCGGACGTGGCGGCCGCCACGGAAGCCTGGCCGGTGCGGCCGGTGCTGGTGAGCGAAATTGGCGAGAAGCATGACGCCTTCGCCGCCGCCGCCGCCGCGCTGACGAAATCCGGCACCTCGACGCTGGAGCTGGCATTGGCCGGCGTGCCGATGGCGGTGGCCTATCGGGTCAACCCGCTGACCGCCGCCATCGCGCGGCGGCTGGTGAAGGTGCGGTACGCCGCGCTCGTCAACCTGCTCGCGGGGCAGGAGGTGGTGCCGGAGCTGATCCAGCAGGACTGCACGCCCGGGCGGCTCGCCGCCACGCTGAGATCGCTGCTGGGGGCCGGGGACGCGGCGAGCGCCCAGCGCGCGGCGTTCGGCCCGGTGCTGGCGAGCCTTCGCCCGCCGGGCGGACTGTCCCCGTCAGAGGCCGCCGCCGGGGCCGTTCTGGAACTGCTGGAGCAGGCCTGACCGGATCGCGCGCGTGCGTGAGGCGTCCATCGCCTCCATCACCGCCAATGCCGCCGCCAGGGCCCGCCGGCCGGCCGCCGCATCGACCACCACCGGCGTGCCGTCGAGCACCGACGCGACGAAGGCCGCGTGTTCGGCGGCCAGTGCGTCGTGATCCTCCCACGATGCCTCCTCGAAACCGAAGCCGGCGACGCCGGGCACGGGGATGCCGCGGTCCCGGCTGATGGCGGTGAGCTTGCGGTTCGCGAAATCCACCGCGACGTAGCCGCTCTGCGCGAACACGCGCATCCGCCGCTCGGTCTTCAGGGAGATCCGGCTGGCGGTGATGGTGGCGACGCAGCCGTTGGCGAAGCGGATGCGGGCATTGGCGATATCCTCGTGCGGGCTCGCGACCGCGGCACCCACCGCATCCACGCTCTCGATCGGCGCATCCACCAGCGCGAGCACCAGGTCGAGATCGTGGATCATCAGATCGAGGATCACCGACACATCGGTGCCGCGTGGCTTGAACGGGGCGACGCGCACCGCCTCGATATACAGCGGCTGGCCCATGCGCGCGGCGACGGCGCCGTGCGCGGCGGAGAACCGTTCCAGATGGCCGACCTGGAGGATGAGGTTCCGGTCCGCGGCGAGCCGGGCCAGGGCGTCGGCCTGGCCGAGCGTGCTCGCGATGGGCTTCTCGATCAGCACATGCCGGCCCGCGCCCAGCGCGGCCGCCGCCAGATCGTGGTGCGCCTCGGCCGGGGCCGCGATGATCAGCGCATCGGACGCCGCGACCAGCGCGTCGAAGCCCATGGCCGGCGCGCCGGCCTCCCAGCCCACCGTGCGGGCGCGCTCGGCATCCGTGTCGAACACGCCGGCGAGTTGGGCGCGCGGCGATGCCGCCACCTTCAGCGCGTGGTACCGGCCGAAATGCCCCGCCCCCGCCAAGCCGATCCGCAAGCCGCCATCCGCCATGCCGCCCTCCGCCGGCACAGGTAGCAGGGTGGCGGGATTTCGGCCATCGCCGGGTTGTGCGCGGGCCTGCCCGGTTGGCGCGGCGTGGCGGGGTTGCATCCGGGGGGGCGCATCGCCATTCTCCGCCGCCACCCGGCCGGGGAAGGAGCGTTGCGCCCGCCATGCTGTATTTCAGCCGCCTGAAGACCGCGTCGATCCTCGGCGTCTGCCTTCTCGGCATCCTGCTGTGCCTGCCGAACCTGATGGCCGCCCCGGCGTCCTGGATGCCGTGGCGCAAGGTCCGCCTGGGGCTCGACCTCCAGGGCGGCAGCTACCTGCTGATGCAGGTGGATATGAACGCGGTGGTGAAGGAGCGGCTGAACGGCATCGTCGATCAGGCGCGCGGCGCGCTGCTGAAGGGCAACATCGGCTACACGCGGCTGATGGCGCAGCCGGCGCAGGACCGCGTGCTGGTGCGGCTGCTGAAACCGGCGCAGCGCACCGCGGCGCTGGCCGCCCTGCAGCCGCTCGCCGCCAACACCGGCGCGCCGGGCAGCCTGCCGGAGCTGACGCTGGGCGGGACCAGCCCGGACATCCTGCTGACCTTGTCACAAGCCGCACTCGCTCAGCGGGCGACCGCCGCCGTGCAGCAGTCGATCGAGATCGTCCGCCGGCGGATCGACGGCACCGGCGTGGTCGATCCGCAGATCAGCCGCCAGGGCACCGACAAGATCGTGGTGCAGCTTCCGGGCATCTCCGACCCGAACCATGTGAAGCGGCTGATCGGCAAGACCGCGAAGATGACGTTCCATCTTCTCGATGAATCGGCGAGCCCGAACGGGCCGGCCCCATTCGGCGACACGATCCTGCCGCTGCAGGGCACGCCCGGTTCCAAGCTCGTCGTGCGCAACCATGTGCAGGTGGACGGATCGACGCTGACCAACGCGCAGGCCGGGCAGGATCCGCAGACCGGGCAGTGGGTGGTGAACTTCACCTTCGATTCGGTGGGCGCGCGGGAATTCGCCTCCGTCACCCGCGCCAACGTGGGCCATCCCTTCGCCATCGTGCTGGACAACCAGGTGATCAGTGCGCCGGTGATCCGGGAGCCGATCACGGGCGGCCAGGGGCAGATCAGCGGCGACTTCACCGCGGCACAGGCGACCGACCTTGCGCTGCTGCTGCGCGCGGGCGCCCTGCCCGCGCCGCTGAAGGTGATCGAGGAACGCTCCGTCGGGCCCGAGCTGGGGGCGGATTCGATCCGCGCGGGCGCGATCTCGCTCGCCGTCGGGTTCGTGCTCGTGATCGGCTTCATGGCGGCGTTCTACGGGCTGTTCGGCTGGTTCGCGAACCTTGCCCTGGTGGTGAACCTGATCCTGATGATGGCCATTCTGTCGCTGCTTCAGGCCACCCTCACGCTGCCGGGCATGGCCGGCATCCTGCTGACGCTGGGCATGGCGGTGGATGCGAACATCCTGATCAACGAGCGCGTGCGCGAGGAAGTGAAGCACGGGCGCAAGCCGCTCGACGCGCTGGAGCACGGCTATCGCCGCGCCTACGGCACCATCGTGGACAGCAACATGACGACGCTGCTGGCGCATGTGATGCTGTTCATCTTCGGCAGCGGGCCGGTGAAAGGCTTCGCGGTGACGATCACCGTGGGCATCGTGACCACCCTGTTCACCGCCACCGTGGTGGCGCGGCTGTTCACCGCGCGCTGGTATGTCGCCCGTCGCCCCGTCGCCCTTCCCGTGTAAGGCAGCCCCATGCGATTCCTGACGCAACCGCTGTTCCGGCTGGTGCCGGACGGCACCACCATCAAGTTCATGCGCGGCCGCTTCGCCGGGCTGATCGTCTCGGCGGTGCTGTCCACCGCCTCCGTGGTGCTGTTCTTCTATCCCGGGTTGAATCTGGGCATCGAGTTCCGCGGCGGGGTGGTGATGCAGGTGCGCACCCCGCAGCCGGCGGATTTCGCGAAGCTGCGGGCGGCGCTGGGCGGGCAGCATCTGGGGGGTGCGGGGCTCCAGCGCTTCGGCAGCAACCGCGATGTGCTGATCAGCCTGGAGAGCCAGCGCACGGCCGCGGCGACCGATCAGGCGGTGCAGGAGGTGCAGGCGGCGCTGGCGAAGGCGGAGCCGGGGGCGAAGGTGCTGAGCACCAATGCGGTGGGCGCCTCGGTCTCGGCGCAACTGTTCCGCAACGGGCTGCTCGCGCTGGGGATCAGCCTGCTGATGATCCTGGTCTATATCTGGTTCCGCTTCGAATGGCAGTTCGCCGTGGGCGCGGTGGTGACGCTCGTTCTGGACATGACCAAGGCGATCGGGTTCCTCGCGCTGACCGGCATCCAGTTCGACCTCGTAATGGTTGCGGCGATCCTGACGGTGCTTGGCTATTCCACCAACGACAAGGTGGTGGTGTACGACCGGGTGCGGGAAAATCTGCGCAAATACAAGAGCATGCCGTTGCGCGACCTGATCGACCTGTCGATCAACGAGACGCTGAACCGGACGCTGGGGACATCCATGACGGTGTTTCTCGCGGCCCTCCCGCTCGCGCTGTTCGGTGGCGCGTCGCTGTCCGGCTTCGCGATCGTCATGCTGTTCGGGATCGTGGTCGGGACATCGTCGTCCATCTTCATTGCCGCCCCGATCCTGCTGTTCCTGGGTGAGCACCGGCTGCGGCGCGACGCGCAGGCGGCGAAGCCCGCGAAGCAGCAGCCCGCGCGCTGACATCGGTGCCCGGGGCGGCGGGAAACGATTCGAAAACGGGCCGACAGGCTCGCGTTGTTGTCGGCCGGCGCGTATCGTTCTGCCCCGCTCGGAGATGGCGACCACGGTGTGACGAAACGCGGCGGCAGGGTCGGGTGAGGGTGTGGACAGTATCGGGGGTGGCGGCGCGCCGCTGAACATTCTGGTGCTCAGCCAGCGGCCCACGCGCGACGAGATGGTGCGCGCGGCCCTTTCGGCCGGCAGCGTCGGCGGCATAAGCCTTGTCACCTCGGCGGCGGAAGCCGTGCTGTGCCTGGTTCAGGCGCCCCTGCCCTTTTCCCATCTTGTGATCGATGCCGGCGCTGCCGGCCCGCTGACCGACACGTTGCGGGATCTGGTCACCGGCGACACCCATGCCGGCACCGGGCTGGTCATCGTCGAAACGCCACGCGACGGGCCGCCCGAGGCCGAGGCGCTGGCGGTGCGCCAGGCATTTCAGAATGCCGCGCGATGGCCGCTGCCGCCCGCCGCCTTGACGCAAAAGGAACTGCGGTCGGCCCTGCTGGGAAACATGGTCTGCATGCATTACCAGCCGGTTGTGCGCCTGGCGGATGGTGCGGCGGTCGCGCTGGAGGCGCTGGCGCGGCTGCGCTATCCGACATTGGGGCTGCTGCCGCCGCGGGACTTCGTGCCGCAGGCCGAGGCCGCGGGCCTGTCCCTGCGGTTGACGCAGGCGGTCGCCAGCAGCGTGGCGATCGACCTGGCAAGCGGAGATATGAGTCCGACCAAAGACATGCCCGCCGATGGGAGGGATGGCCTGTCGGTAGCCGTGAACCTGCCGCTGAACGTGTTGGCGGTACCCGGCGTTCTGCGGACACTGAAGCGGCTGCGGTACGAGGCCGGGCTGCCACCGGAGCGGCTGAGCATCGAGCTGACCGAAAGCCGGCCGGTGCACGATCTGCCCGGCCTGGCCCGCATCATCGGCCGGCTGCGCATCCTTGGGTTCCGGGTGGCATTGGACGATGCGGGGCCTGCGACACCCAACCTGCCCGCCCTGCTGGACCTGCCGTTCTCGGCGGTGAAGATCGACCAGGGTGTCACGCAGGCGACCACGGACAGCGCGGAGCGATTCCTGGCCGGGCTGGTTGGCACCGCGCAACGGCGCGGGTTCGCCGTGATCGCCGAAGGGGTGAAAGATCTGGAGATCTGGCAGCGGATGCGGCGGCTTGGTGTCGATCAGGCGCAGGGATTCCTGATTGCGCGGCCGATGCCCCGCGCGGCGGTGCCGATCTGGCTGGCCGGCTGGCCAACCCGGTGGCCTGGCGCCGGCATGCCGGCTTGATGACGTATTTTCCCGTATTCCTGGATGTACGGGACCGCCGGGTTCTGGTGCTGGGCGGCGGCGAGGTGGCCGCGCGCAAGGCAGCCCCGCTGGCGCGGGCCGGCGCGCGGGTGGAGATCGCCGCGGCGTTCGCGCCGGCGTTGCTGGATGGCTGCGTGCTTGCGGTAGGCGCTGGCGCGCCGGAGGCCGATCTGCGCGCATTGTCGGCGGCGGCGCAGGAACGCGGCATCCCGGTCAATGTGGTGGATCGGCCGGAGTTGTGCAGCTTCATCATGCCGGCGCTGGTCGATCGGGCACCGCTGACTGTTGCGGTTTCCTCCGGCGGGGCGGCGCCGGTGCTGGCGCGGCTGGTCCGTGCGCGAATTGAGCCGCTGATCGGCCCCGACATCGGACGGCTTGCGGCGCTGGCGGAGCGGTTCAAGGCGGAGACGCGCCGCTGCCTGCCGGACGCCGCGCGCCGACGGCGGATGCTGGAGCAGGTGTTTGGCGGGGTGGTTGCGGAGCGCGTGTTCGCCGGCGACGAGGCGGGGGCTGAAGCCGCCTATCGGCAGGCGCTGGAAGCTGTCGCGAATGCCGCGCCGGCTCCAGGGGCGGTGGCGCTGGTCTGCGCCGAGCCGGGAGCGGCCGATCTGCTGACCTTGCGCGCGCTGCGCTTGCTGGGCGCGGCCGACGTGATCGTGCATGACGCGGCGGTCGGCGATGCCGTGCTGGACCTGGCGCGAAGGGATGCGGCCCGGGTTTCCGCCGCCGGCACGCTGGAGGAGATCGAGGCATTGGTTGCCGAGCTTGCGCGCGGCGGAGCGCAGGTGGTGCGGCTGATAGACGGCGCCGAGCCCGAGCGGACAGCCGCGATGGCGACTGCCGCCAAACTTGGCTGGATCGTGGTGCCGAGCCTTCCGGCGACAATGACCCGCGGCGGCAGGGACGCTGCCGGGTTGCACCATCCGGCAAAAGAATAACCCAATAGAAAACAGTGATGATCCAGATCACCGAATGGCGGACACGGCAGCAATATCTGCCATTCTGAAGTAACACGGCAGAAAATCTTTTCTGAGCGCGGCCTTTCATTTTTGATGGTGTGGTAGGGCCTTCATGTTTTCGGGTGGACGCAGGCAGGCTTGATTGCGGCATCGCGCGAACGGATTACACGATATCGGGAACCGTGTTTTCTTGACACGCCGAACCGCCGGGCCCTAGCATTGCAAGGCTTTAACAAAACGAAATTGGAGGGATTGCGATGTCCTGGACGACTCCCACAATCGTTGAAGTGGCGCTGGGTGCCGAAATCAATTCCTACGCCTGCGCCGAAGTGAAGTGATTCGCTGGCGCCGTCGCGGCTGAGCGGCCGGGCGGCGCCTCTTCGAATCCCTGATCGGTTCCACGGAACTGCATGCGGGTGATCGTGCTTGGCGCGGCGGCTGGGGGCGGGTTCCCACAATGGAACTCCCGGTCTGTCGGGTGTGTGCGGGCGCGTGCGGGCGATGCGGCAGCGGAACCACGGTCTCAGGCGTCGATCGCCGTCAGCAGTGATGGGCGCTCGTGGTTTTTGTTGAATGCCTCGCCTGACCTGCGGCAGCAGATCAATGCGTGCCGGGCGCTTCATCCGCGGGCCGGGTTGCGGTCGTCACCCATAGGCGGGGTTGTGCTGACGGGAAGCGATGTCGATGCGATCGGCGGGTTGCTGACCTTGCGGGAGGGGCACGCTTTCGCGGTGTATGCCACGGCGAAAACCCTTCGTGTTCTGGACGACAATCCGGTGTTCGAGGTGCTGGACCGTCGGCTGGTCGCGCGCCGTGGTCTTGCTTTGGACGAAGAGGTCGCGCTGACGGGGGCGGCCGGTGAGGAGGGCGGCCAAGGAAGTGGATTGTGCGTCGAGGCATTTGCCGTTCCGGGGAAAGTGCCGCTGTACCTGGAGCAGCCCGGGCAGACTCCGCCCATCATCGAAGGCGAGGAGACGGTCGGCCTTGCGGTGTCGGACGGGCGCTCGAGGATGTTCTTCGTCCCGGGCTGCGCGGCGATGACCGAGGGGCTTCGCGCGCGGCTGCGGAACGCGGCGGTGGTGCTGTTCGACGGCACGTTGTGGACCGATGACGAGATGATCAGCGGCGGGCTGGGAGCCAAGACGGGGCGGCGCATGGGGCATATGAGCGTGAGCGGGCCGGTGGGCACGATGGCGGCGTTCGATGGGCTCAACGTGCGGCGGAAGGTGCTGATCCATATCAACAATTCCAATCCTGTGCTGCTGGCGGATTCGGCCGAGCGCGCGGCGGCGGCGGCGGCGGGGTGGGAAGTGGCGTTCGACGGCATGGAGATCGAGGCATGAGGAGCGACGTATTGTCGCCGGAGGCGCTGGAGGCCGCGCTGCGCGACATCGGCGCCGCGCGATACCATAACCTGCACCCGTTCCACCGGATGCTGCATGGCGGCAAGCTGAACCGCGCGCAGGTGCAGGCATGGGCGCTGAATCGCTTCTATTACCAGAGCCGCATCCCTGCGAAGGATGCCACCCTGCTCGCCCGGCTGCCCACGGCGGATCTGCGCCGGACATGGCGAAGCCGGCTTTTGGACCATGATGGGGATGCGCCGGGCACCGGCGGCGTGGCGCGCTGGTTGAAGCTGGCCGAAGGCGTGGGGCTGGATCGTGAATATGTGGAATCCACCGCCGGCATCCTGCCGGGCACGCGCTTTGCCGTGGACGCCTATGTGGCCTTCGTGCGCGACCGGTCTGTGCTGGAGGCGATCGCTTCATCGCTGACCGAGATGTTCTCGCCCAGCATCATCGCCGAACGGGTGTCCGGCATGCTGGCGCATTACGATTTCATCACGGCGGAAACGCTGGCCTATTTCACGCCGCGGCTGACCCAGGCGCCGAAGGATTCGGATTTCGCGCTCGCCTATGTGAAGGCGCACGCGCACAGCCCGGCCGAGCAGGAGAGCGTGCTTTCCGCGCTGCGGTTCAAATGCGACGTGTTGTGGGCGCAACTGGATGCGCTGCACCATGCCTATGTGGAGCCCGGGCTGGTTCCGCCCGGGGCGTTCGTGCCCGAGACGGCGGGATGAGCGGCGTGCCGGCCGCCGCGCGCGCGCCCGGGGCGCCCGACGAGCGCGCGGTGCCGGCATTCGGCGTTGGCGTGAAGTTCCGCTTCGACCAAGTGCGGGACCGCTGGGTGGTGCTGGCGCCGGAGCGGCTGTTCATCCCTGATGCGCCGGCCGTGGAGATCCTGAAGCTGGTGGACGGGCAGCGCAGTCTGGGCGCGATTGTCGATGACCTCGCTGGGCGGTTCACTGCGCCGCGCGCGCAGATCGCGACCGATGTGGCAACCATGCTGAGCGATCTTGCCGACCGGGGAGTGGTGCGGTTATGAGCGCAGCGCCGCCGATGGGGCTGCTGCTGGAGCTGACGCACCGGTGCCCGCTGCAATGCCCCTATTGCTCCAACCCGCTGGCTCTGGAACGGGCCGGGGTGGAGCTTGGCACGGATGCCTGGCTGCAGGTGCTGGACCAGGCGGCGGCGCTGGGCGTGTTGCAGGTGCATTTTTCGGGTGGGGAGCCGACTGCGCGCAAGGATCTCGCGGTGCTGGTGCGCCGGGCGGCGGAGCTGCAGCTTTACGGCAACCTCATCACCTCCGGCGTGCTGCTGGACGCGACGATGCTGGCAGGGCTGGCCGAAGCCGGGCTTGATCATGTGCAGTTGAGCTTCCAGGACGTGGAGCCGACGAATGCCGACCGGATCGGCGGCCTTGCCGGAGGGCATGCGCGCAAACTGGTGGCGGCCCGGTTGATCCGGGAGGCAAGGCTGCCGCTGACGTTGAATTTCGTGATCCATCGCCAGAACATTGCCCGCGTGCCACAGATGATCGGGCTGGCCGAGGCGCTGGGCGCGCAGCGCGTGGAGATCGCGCATGTGCAGTACTACGGCTGGGGGTTGGTGAACCGGGCAGCCCTGCTGCCGAGCCGCGGGGAGCTGGACGGCGCCACGGCGGTGGTGGAGGCGGCCCGCGAGCGGCTGAAGGGGAGGATGAACATCGATTATGTCACGCCCGACTACCATGCCGCCCGGCCGAAATCATGCATGGGGGGTTGGGCGCGGCGCTTCATGAATATCACGCCCTCGGGCACCGCCCTGCCCTGCCATGCGGCGGAGACCCTGCCGGGGCTTCAGTTCCCCTCCGTGACGGCGATGTCGCTGGCCGAGATCTGGGAGAGTTCGCCGGGCTTCATGCGGTTCCGGGGGACCGAATGGATGGCCGAACCCTGCCGGAGTTGCGATCGGCGCGAGATCGACTGGGGAGGATGCCGCTGCCAGGCATTCGCGCTGACGGGGGATGCGGCGCGCACCGATCCGGCCTGCGCCCTTGCGCCGGACCACGCGATGATGGCCGAGGCCGTCGCGGCGCGGGGCGAGGCGCCGCCCGATTTCGTCTATCGCCGCATCGGCGCCGCCATAGGCAACAGCTGATGCCGGGCCGGGCGGTTTGCGGCCGCGATGTGTGACCTGCACGACCTGCCATGGATGGGCGGTCCGAACTGCCTGAAGCGGCGTTCGGCGATGGCGCTGGCGGCGGCGGCAGTATTGGCGCCCGGGGGTGCGCATGCGGCGGCGCGGGCGTTCGTGATGACCGAGATCGCCCCCGGCATTCATGTGCGGCGTGGCGATTACCAGGATGCGGACCGGCAGAACGACGATGCCATCGCCAATATCGGCTTCGTTGTCGGCCGGAAAGGCGTGGCCGTGATCGATCCTGGCGGCAGCCTGCACGACGGGGTGCGCCTGCGTGCCGCCATCCGGAAGCATACGCGCCTGCCCATCCGCTACGTAGTGATGAGCCATGTGCACCCGGACCACGTGTTCGGCGCGGTGGCGTTCCAGCCGGACAACCCGGTGTTCGTGGGCCATGCCCGGCTGCCGGCGGCGCTGGCGGCACGAGGGGCCTTCTATCGGCACAGGCTGGCGCAGATTCTGGGGGCCGGCGAGGCAGGAAACTTCGTCGTGCCGACGCTGCTGGTGCACGACCGGATGGACATCGACCTCGGCGGGCGCGTGCTGACGCTGACGGCGCACAAGACCGCCCATACCGACAACGATCTGACCATCATGGACCAGCAGACCGCGACATTGTGGGCCGCGGATCTGCTGTTCGTGACCCGCATTCCGGCCCTTGATGCAGGGTTGCTGGGGTGGATGAAGGTGCTGGCGCATCTGACCAGGGTGCCAGCGGCACGGGCGGTGCCGGGGCATGGCCCGGCCTCCGTTCCGTGGCCCGAAGCCGCCACCGCTGAGGCGGGTTATTTCTCGGCGCTGGCGGACGGCATTCGCGGCGTGCTGGCGCGCGGCGGCGATATCGAGCAGGCGGTGCGCAGCGTCGGGCTGAGCGAGCGCGGCCGGTGGCGGCTGTTCGAGGCATATAACGGACGCAACGTGACCATCGCATTCCAGGAGCTTGAGTGGGAATAGAAGATCAGCGGAGGATCGGGCGATGCGACTGACACACCGCGTGTGGCTGCCAATAGTGGCGACGCTGGCTCTTGCCTTTGCAGCACCCCTGCCTGCCCAGGCCCAGCAGGATACCGCGGCGCAGCGGGCCGCGCGCTGGAAGGCGCTGGAACAAGCCGTGTTCGGCACCAGGCCAGTGATGGACGGTGCCGGCATCATCGCGCTGAAAGCCCCCGAACGAGCGCTGGATGCCGCCCTCGTTCCGATAACGGTGACGCTGAGCGGGAACAAGCCGATCAAGGCGGTGTATCTCGTGATCGACGGCAACCCTTCCCCGCTGGCTGGCACCTTCCATTTCGGGCCGGCCTCCGTGCCGCATCAACTGAAGACACGCGTGCGCGTGGAGCAATACACGCTGATGCATGCCGTCGCCGAGACCACGGATGGCGGGCTGTATGTCGCCACGCGGTATGTGAAGGCGGCCGGCGGGTGTTCCGCGCCGATGGGCGAGAACCAGGCGCAGGCGATGAAGCATATCGGCCAGATGAAGCTGCGCCTGTTCGGCGCCGTGCAGCCCGGCAAGGCCAGTACCGCGGAACTGCTGATCTGGCATCCGAACAACAATGGAATGCAGATGGACCAGATCACGCACTACTACATACCGGCCCGGTTCATCGAAAACATCACCGTCACCGAGGGAGGACGGTTGGTGTTCTCTCTTGATTCGGATATTTCATTAAGTTCCAATCCTGCCATTACCTTCGGGTTCATGCCGCTGAAGGGAATGCCGTTGAAGGTTGTTGTAAAAGACAGCACCCATGCCGTATTTCGGCACAGCTTTCCCGTAGAGGACGGCGGAGCCTGAGCGTTCTTCCACGGCGAAGTGCGCCGCGACAGGTGCCTGCCTATTGGCAGTGCAGCGTTGCCTGGGCCTGGGCCGCGCGCAGCTTGCGCATTTCATCCTGAGCGACCGTGCTGTTGCGGAACAGCGTGCCGCGCATGCCAAGCCCGCCCTGCCGCATGGACAGGATCGTCGCCGCTTTCTCATAGTCCTTGTAGGGAAGGATGTTGGCGATGGTGTCGATCGCGCAGGCGCATTTGTCCAGAAGGGCGCGATTCATGCCGTTCGCGGCGAGGCAGCCGATCACGTAATCCGCTCTCGCGGCTGTTGGATAGTCGTATTTGGGATGCGCTGGCTGCTGTGCCTCGGCAGAGCCGGCCAGAAGGGCCGCTCCGGCGACGAAGGCTACGCCCAGAACCCGCATGGCTTGCCGTTTCATTGCTTCTCTCCCTGATAGGTCATCCGCTCGCTGAGCTGGGGAACGCCCTTGGCCGGATCGCCTGGCATGACCGCACGAATTTCGGCCAGGGTGCCGGGCACGCCGTCGGCGAGGATGAAAGTATAGGTCTTCTTCCGCACCTCGGGCAGGCGCATGAACCGGGGGTCCTTCTCGAACGGGCGCAGCGTGATGCGTGTTGCAGGCACGGCATGCCCATCGAACTGGAATGTGGTTTTGGCCACATGGGCCTGATCGACGAACGCCTGGCGGATATGGTCCCGGAAATAGGCGGCGGCTATGCCAACCTCGTCCTTCAACTCGTTCACGTCATGTTCGAGGAACACCATGATCAACGGGTTGCCCGAGAAATGATCCACCCCGGGATAAAAGACGAAATGGGGCCCGGTGAGGAACTTGAACGCGACCTCCTTGCTGCCATCCTTGTGGATCTTGACGATGCGTTCCGCGATAGAATCGGTGAATGCGCCCGGGCCGGTGCGGATATAGCTGTAATCGAGCGTGACCGGTTGGCGGATATTGTGCAGGTGCGGCGTCTCGAACAGATCGATCTGCGCAGGGCTTAGCGGCGGCGTGCCGGCTTTTACCCATGCCGGAAGCACGCACAGAGCGACCGTGGCAATGATGGCAATATGTCGTGACAGCGGCATTTCCTGGACTCCCTCGATCCCGACCCCTTACGCTGGACCCGCTGCCTTGGAAGCAACCGCAGCCATGAGAGAAAGATATGATCGCGCTCGTGATGGTCTTTTGCGTGATCGGGCATTCCGACAAATGCACCGAACAGCGGGTATCTCTCTCATCCCCCCAAAGCAGTTGGAGCTGCACATTGAATGCGCAGCGCGAGGCCCAACGCTATATGCGCGACAACCCGACATGGCAGCTTGCCCGTTGGCGATGCGAGCCGGCGGCAGAACACGCCCACCATACCTGACGTTTCTGATCGCAGGAGTGGCATGGCGCGCCGAAGCATCGCACAACGCCATGCCACCAGGGCCGCTGATCAGCAGTGCCGACTCAATAGACGACGACGCTGCGGATCGATTCCCCGCGCGTCATCAGGTCAAACCCCTCATTGATCCGATCGAGCGGCAGGGTGTGGGTGATCAGGTCGTCGATATTGATCTTTCCTTCCATGTACCAATCCACGATCTTCGGCACATCTGTCCGGCCCCGCGCGCCGCCGAAGGCCGAGCCCTGCCAGACGCGGCCGGTGACGAGCTGGAACGGCCGCGTTGAAATCTCCTGCCCGGCGCCTGCCACGCCGATGATGGTGGACTTGCCCCAGCCTTTATGCGCGCACTCCAGCGCCTGGCGCATGAGCGAGACATTGCCGACGCATTCGAAGCTGTAATCCGCGCCGCCTTTCGTCAGCTCCACCAGATGGCCGACCAGATCGCCCTTCACTTCCTTCGGGTTGACGAAATGGGTCATGCCGAATTTGCGTGCGAGGGCCTCACGGGCGGGATTGACATCGACACCCACGATCATGTCGGCGCCGGCCAGCCTTGCCCCTTGGATCACGTTCAGCCCGATGCCGCCCAGGCCGAAAACAACGACATTGGCGCCAGGTTCCACCTTGGCCGTGAACAGCACCGCCCCGATCCCGGTGGTGACGCCGCAACCGATATAGCAAACCTTGTCGAACGGTGCGTCTTTTCGGATTTTGGCGAGCGATATCTCGGGAAGGACCGTGTAGTTCGCGAAGGTGGAGCAGCCCATGTAGTGCAGGACCGGCTTGCCGCCCATCGAGAACCGGCTGGTTCCGTCAGGCATCAGGCCCTTGCCCTGTGTTACCCGGATCTTCTGGCACAGATTGGTCTTGCGGCTGAGACAATAGTCGCACTCCCGGCATTCCGGAGTGTAGAGGGGGATGACGTGGTCGCCCTTCTTCAGGCTGCGCACACCCGGCCCCACATCCACGACGATGCCGGCGCCCTCGTGGCCCAGGATGGCGGGAAACAGGCCCTCGGGATCGGCACCGGAGAGCGTGAATTTGTCGGTGTGACAGATGCCGGTCGCTTTGATTTCGACCAGCACTTCCCCCTCGCGGGGGCCCTCCAGTTGCACGGTTTCCACGGTCAGAGGCTTGCCGGCCTCCATGGCAACGGCGGCACGCACGTCCATATCGATCCTCCCTTGTCTCGTAGGCGGCGAGTTTAGAGAAGCTGGGGCGGTTTGCCACCATTCAAAAGGCCATCGTGTGTGAAAGCCGGCGCCGCTGGCATACACAACGCATATCGCTCATCCTCCAGCGGGTCGGTTTGCATTATTTGATTTTCATATTTGCTCATTTGCAGAACCGATTAATTTCCAGTCTTCTCTGTTGCATTGCAGCAATTCTCGTGTTTGTGAAACCTCGCGGAAGCTGCGGGCAGGTTGATTCTTGTAAATGATTCGGCAACCTCCGTAAGATCGGGCTCGGAGGGGTGAGAAACCAAACCCATAGAAGTTGGCTCATGTCCTTTGTCTGCCTCGCGACCTGCCGGCAAGGTGGGCGGCTGAGTTGCGCAACCGGCAACAATAAATGGAGGAAACGCATGAAGGCGGCACGAAAGTCATTACTGGCGTGGTCTGTGGTTCTCGGCACGGCTGCGGCTGCGCTCGCTGTCGTTCCGGCATCTGCGCAGAACAGCTCGGCCTCCACCAAGGGCAGCCTGCTGAATATGCAGAAGGACGCCAACAACTGGGTCATGCCCACCGGCACATACGACAACCACCGCTACAGTTCGCTTGACCAGATCACTACGGCAAACGTGAAAGATCTTCATCCCGTATGGACGTTCTCCACGGGCGTGCTTCGTGGGCATGAAGGCGCGCCGCTGGTGATCGGCAACGTCATGTATCTGGTCACCCCATTCCCGAACATCGTCTATGCCCTTGATTTGAACCATCAGGGGCGCATGATCTGGAAATATCAGCCCACCCAGGACCCGAACGTGATCCCGGTGATGTGCTGCGACACGGTGAATCGCGGCGTGGCTTATGGTGACGGCAAGATCATTCTCGATCAGGCGGATGCGACGGTCGTCGCGCTCGATGCGAAGACCGGCAAGGTTGACTGGTCGGTGAAAAACGGCAACCCGAAGATTGGCGAAACCATGACGTCTGCCCCCATGGTGGTGCACGGCAAGGTTATCGTTGGCATCAGCGGTGGCGAATTCGGCGTACAAGGCCGCTTGACCGCCTATAATATCAAGGACGGGTCCCTGGCCTGGAAGGCCTACTCCGAAGGGCCGGACAAGGAACTCCTGGTCGATCCCCAGAAGACGACGTTCATGGGCAAGCCGATCGGCAAGGATTCATCTCTCAAGACCTGGAAGGGCGACCAGTGGAAGATCGGCGGTGGTGGCACATGGGGCTGGTACTCCTATGATCCGAAGCTGAACCTGATCTACTACGGCTCCGGCAATCCCAGCACCTGGAACCCGGTGCAGCGCCCTGGCGACAACAAATGGTCGATGACCATTTTCGCCCGCAACCCCGATACGGGCATGGCGAAATGGGTCTACCAGATGACGCCTCACGACCAGTGGGACTACGACGGCGTGAACGAGATGATCCTTGCGAACATCCCGGTGAACGGCAAAATGACAAAAGCACTGGTCCATTTTGACCGCAACGGCTTCGCCTATGTGCTCAATCGCGCCAACGGCAAACTGCTGGAAGCGCAGAAATACGACCCGGCGGTCAACTGGGCCTCGAAGATCGACATGAAGACTGGCCGACCTGTGCTGAACGTCGCCTATGCGCCGGGACATAACGGCGTGGAGCACAATACGAAGGGCATCTGCCCGGCTGCACTAGGTTCGAAGGACGAACAACCCGCCTCGTTCGACCCGAAGACCGGCCTGTTCTACGTGCCGACCAACCATGTCTGCATGGATTACGAACCGTTCAAGGTATCCTACACCGCGGGACAGCCGTACGTTGGCGCGGTGCTGTCGATGTTCCCGCCGAAGGGCGAGAACAATCTCGGCAACTTCATCGCCTATGATGCCAACCACGGGAAGATCGTGTGGTCAGACAAGGAAGCGTTCTCGGTCTGGTCCGGCGCTTTGACCACGGCGGGGGGCGTGGTGTTTTACGGAACCCTCCAGGGCGACCTGAAGGCTGTGGATGCCAAAACGGGGAAGCTTCTGTATAAATTCAAGACCCCGTCCGGCATTATCGGCAACGTGATGACCTATATGCACAATGGCGTGCAGGATGTCGCGGTTCTGTCCGGTGTTGGCGGTTGGGCCGGGATTGGCCTTGCGGCAGGATTGACCAAGGGGACGGATGGGCTGGGTGCCGTAGGTGCCTATCGGCAGCTGTCCAACTATACGCAACTTGGTGGCGTGTTGACGGTATTTGCAGTCAAGTAAAGCATCATCGGCTTCTTGTGTTCGCCCCGGCCGCGCGATTATGCGGCCGGGGTTTTTCGGCAAATCGCCCCGGAGCGTCCTCAAGCCAGTGCGTGCACACATGCTGATCTGCACAGCATATGAGAAACACTCAACGGAGAAATTCGATAATGCGCAAATGGCCGATCGTCGTGCTTTCGGTTCTGGGGTGCGGTATCCTGCATTCATATCCCACCGCATTGTTCTCTTCGGCCCATGCTGCAACGGCGACCAAGAAACCTTACACTGTCGTCAATGGCCGTGGTGATGGGCACATCATCAATGGTTGGCTTCGCTACGGGGAATCCTGCATGCGCTGCCATGGAGAAGATGGCGCCGGCAGTTCATATGCACCGGATCTGACGCAGGCACTCAAGAACCTCACGCATGATCAGGTTCTGGAAATCATCATCAACGGCAAGCAGGACGTGAGCAACAGCCAGGATCTCGTGATGCCTGCTTTCGGCACAAACCCAGATGTCGTCAACAATATCGAAGATATCTATGCCTATCTGAAGGCGCGGTCCGACGGTGCCCTTGGCCGAGGCCGGCCGAAGCGCATACCCGGAAAATGATGACCAGGATTTCGCTAACGGCTGCGATTGCCGCGTTCATGCTGATCAGCTTGCCGACGGCATTTGCGCAGGTCCGTCCGGAGTTAATTACGCCACATCAGTTCCGGGTTTGCGCAGACCCGAATGACCTGCCGTTCTCGAACAGAAAACTTCAAGGATTTGAAAACAAGATTGCCGCGCTGATCGCGAGAGGGATGAATCGACGGCTGACCTATTTCTGGTTTCCAAACTCGGCAGGATTCGTCCGGAACTCACTCTCTCAACATTTCTGTGACGTGATCATGGGCGTTGTCGGTGGTGAAGACATGGTGGCGACTACGGCTGCTTATTATCACTCCGGCTATGTAATTGTCCGACGGAAGGGATCTAAGCTGAAGTCGGCCGCCCTCTCCGATCCTGCATTTCAACGCGCGCGGATCGGCATCATTGCGGGTACGCCACCTGCGGACCTTCTGGTGCGCTACCATCTTCTTGATCAGATACAAACCTATGCACTGCTTGTGGATACGCGATATGCTGATCCCTCTCTTCGGATGTTGAAGGATATCGCAAACCGGAAGATCGACATCGGCTTGCTCTGGGGACCGATCGCCGGCTATGACATCCTGCATGATCATTTGCCGTTGACAGCGACGTTCATTGCCCCCAGTGCGAATACGGCCCGGCTCGACTATCGTATTGCCATCGGCGTACGCCCTGGTGACCCGTTGTGGCGTAACCGCATCAACCTTGCCATCGAGAAGAACCGGCATGAAATCACGGCGATCCTGGAGAGCTATGGCGTGCCGTTGCTGGACGCCCAGAATCACCCCATCAAGGCATCCGTTCAGTTATCTCGATGATCCGTTATGCGTTGGTCGTTGCGGGGGTAGTTGGCTGCGCGCTTGCCGCTCATGCAACCGGGGCAAAGGCACCTTCCGGCTATCGGCTTGATCATTATCACGCTCCGACACCTGATGCCGTGCCGGGGGGCACAGTGATTCATACCGCGACCCTCGCAAGGATGCTGCGGGATCGTACGGTGGTGCTCGTAGATGTATTACCCGCTCCGCGGCGGCCGAAAGGACTTCGTACTGGGGCTTTGTGGATGCCAAAGTCACATCGCGATATCCCGCATAGCGTTTGGATGCCAGATGTTGGCCGCGGAGTGCTTAATCCAAGCATAAACGCCTGGTTTCGCCACCAATTGTCGATTCTAGCCAAGAACAGAAACGCGGCAATTGTTTTCTACTGCCACATGCATTGCTGGATGAGCTGGAACGCTGCAAAGCGGGCTGCGAGCATCGGTTATCGCCACGTGTTCTGGTATCCGGGTGGAACCGAGCGCTGGAATGCCGCCGGCATGCCGCTTTCCGTGGCCCACCCCCTGCGGCCTCCGGATTGATCGCTGGTCGTTATAGGAGCGGCTGCAGGATACGCGCATAGGCACCCAATTTGGCCTCCAATTCAACTGGGGCTTGGCAAGCATATTGCATTGTCGCTTGTGTTTCATGGAAAACCCGAATCATGAAAGCGCGCTGTTGCATGATCTGAAGATTCGGATCGTTGCTCGCGCCATTGGCCAGTAATTCCTTTTCGTTTGATGGAATCGTCTTTACCTTCTCCGAAATGGTGGCGATCTGATTGCTGAGCCTGCGCTGCCGCTTGGCAAGCTCCATGATGCGTTTCATGAGGCTGGCGCGACGTTGATTGATGCGTTCGACAATACCCCAGAATGCCTCCGGCAAAACCGCTTTGCGAAGGTCCGGAGAAATGCTTCGGGCAAAAGCCGCCAGACTCGCCTGCCCGTCCTTCAGATCTACACCGGGTTTAGTTACGCTACGTACAATGGCGGCCATCTTCGGGTCTGTGCGCCAATTTACCCCCGCTGGCGGCGGTGGCCCTCCCCAATATTGGGCGGGAGAAACGGTTGGGACGTAACGCTGAAAGCATGGCCAATTTGGGTTCTGCCATGGCGTTGCAGCCACAGCATGCCCGGACGCGCCGAAGGTTAGAACGAGCAAGGTTGCAAAAGCGAATAGCGAGCGGCCCATAACCATTCCCCTATTCCGCATTGGCACGTCGGGCAATAAATCCACGACCTGGATCGTACCCGTAAACGGCGATGACCATGAACAGCAGAAGTGAACCGACCACGACAGAAGCGGAAAGAATATTCACCTGATCATACAACGCAAATCGCGTCAATTCGGCAGCATGAGTGAACGGATTGATCTCGCACACCCACCATAACGTCAGGCTTGCGTCCTTGACATGCCATAACGGATAGAGAGCCGACGATGCAAAAAACATCGGGAAAATCACGAAATTCATCACGCCAGCAAAATTCTCCAACTGCTTGATGAAAGACGACAAGACCAACCCCAGTGCCCCGAGCATCAGCCCGACCAGTACCAACGCTGGCAGCACGGCAAGATAACCCCATGCCGGTGGCTGTACCCCCCAAAACCAGGCGACCAACAGAAACATATAAACTTGCACGACGGATACGCAGACACCGGCCAACAGCTTTGAAAGCAGCAAATACCAGCGAGGGAATGGGCTGACCATCAATGTCTTCATGCTGCCCATCTCGCGATCGTACACCATCGAGAGCGAGCTTTGCATGCCGTTGAAAAGCTGGATCATCGCGATCAGGCCGGGTGCAATATAAATCTGGTAGGGAATGTAGGTCTGATAAGGTGGCACGATCGACACGCCGAGCACGAAGCGAAAGCCGGTGGCAAAAATTGCAAGCCAAACCATCGGCCGCACCAGAGCAGAAATGAATCGTGCCCGCTGGTGCACCCACCGCAGCGCTTCCCTGCGCACAATTCCACCAAGGCAGCGGCCATATTGTATCGGTGTCATTGCAGATCGGCCGGACCCAAAGGATCATCGTGCACCAGACGGTCGAATGCCGCCTTGAGCTTTGTTGTTCCAGTTTGCGCCAACACTTGCGATAGTTGACCAACTGCGCGCACGCGACCTTGATGAAGAACGATGACCTGAGAGTCTTCATCCGCCTCATCGATCAGATGTGTCGCCCATAGCACCGCCAACCTGGATTCGGCACAGAGTTTTCGAACATGCTCGACAAGGAAGTGACGGCTGTCGATATCCAGGCCCACCGTCGGCTCATCCAGCAGCAGCAGGCTGGGATCATGCACCAGCGCCCGTGCCAGTTCGACCCGCCGGCGCTGACCGCCGGACAACTGCCGGACCCGATCATGCCGACGACTCTGCAACCCGATGCGCTCCAGCTCCATCTGAATGCGACGGGCGGCCACGGCACGCGCCATCCCATGCAGTGAAGCGTGATAGAACATGTTCTGCTCCACGGTCAGGTCGAGATCGAGTGTGGACTGCTGAAATACCACCCCCATACGTGCCAGTGCGGCTGAGGGGCTTGTTCGAATATCCCGGCCGAATACTGAAATGCTGCCGCTGCGGGCGTGGTAAAGTCGGGTGATCAACGCGAACAGTGTGGTCTTGCCGGCGCCATTCGGACCCAGCAATACCGTGAAGTCCCCTGGCCGAATGACGAAGCTGACATCTTGCAGAGCCGCCCGTGAGCCAAAGGCGTGGCTCAGCCCATTCACGGTCAGTGCACTCAGCTCGATCGACACCTCAAGGCGATTTTCATCCCTTTCGCCTTCAGCGCCCCGTGCATACATCAAGGTGCCCAAACAACTCCCCATGGGGATTGACCAACAGGTACTGATTTCACCACGGTCAGACTCTTCACCCGGATCACAGACATGTCATTGCTCACGCCGTTCGCCGTATAAAGCCACTTCTGATCGCCTGAAAAGCACAGGTGCCATACCCGCTGTCCGACAAGAAGGTATTTGAGTACCTTGAATGTCTTCTGATCGACCACCGCCACCCGATTGGCGGGGCCCAATGCAACAAAAGCATATTTCCCGTCCTTGGTCAGCGCCAGGCCGACAGCCTGGATCACATCCGCCGACAACCCGGGAACGGCGAAATGGATGACATGCAGTATTTTGTGTGTTTTCGCGTCAATCACCGTCACCGTGCCGGCTACCTCGGAAGACACCCAAACCTGGGAGCCATCCTTGGTGAATTCGGCGAAGCGCGGCCGGCTGCCCACCAGCACATTGGCAACCACCTTATGTGTCCGCACATCGATGAAATGCGCCATGCTGGTGGTCTCTGAGGTGTTCACGACAATCTTGTTGTCGGGGCTGACCGCCATTCCTTCCGGCTCTATTCCCACCGGAATCTCGCTGACAATGCGTGCCTGCGCGATATCGACGATAGCCGCCTCGGCATTATTCTCGTTCGATACGTACAAGTGCTTGCCGCCGCGGCCGACCGCGGCGAACTCCGGGTCTGGGCCGCTTGGCAGGACGCCGACTTCCTTCAGGGTTTTGACATCCAATTCCTCGATATGATCGGCGTCACCATTGCAGATGAACAGAATCTTGCCATCCCGCGAGAGCACGATGCCGCGCGGACGGGCGCCCACCGGGATCGTCCTGATCACCTTCAATGTCCTCGCACTGACGACAGAGATCGTGTTGTCGAGTTCATTCGACAAAAACAATCTCGCCGCTCGCGCGGCAGGGGCCATCACAAGTGCCAACGCTGCGACGACAGCCGCGAGAATTGTCTCTCGCCTCAGTGCATATGGCATTTTGTCTCCGGTTTATCGACGCCGAGTGTGTCGAGCTCGGACACAGGATGAAGAAACCCGGGTTGCGGTGAGATGGATACCAAGGAACGTGAATCGAGCAGCAGTACAGGCTGGCGCAGTTGCTCATCCCATGGCCGGAAGGTGAGAGTGACACCCTTGAAAGCGGCAAGCGAGAACTTGCTGCCATGGAGATAGTTCGAAATCACTTTTGAACTGCCTGATCCTGTTCGGGTTGCAGCCTCTCCGATTGCGCGCACCGCCATCCAGGCGCCATAATCGTTCTGCGTCATCCAGCGCTTCGCTTGCCGCATGAAGCGGAATTGCAGCTGGGTGCCACCATATTCCTGGAATGCGCGGCCCCACGCCGCGGGTTGTAGCCCCGCAGTGCCAGCCACCGGTCGCGGCTGACGTGTGGCATACTCCACCGAATCGCCAAAATTGCGTGCGATATCCGCGACCACCAAAACATCATAAGACGGTACACCCTGCGTGATCCGAGAAACCTCCGTATCGATCTGGAAATGCCCGGTATCGGCCCGCTGAGTAGTAGGATCGAACGTCCAGGTTTTGTCAGCCACGATGCGGACGTGGAATTTGTGCGCGGATGCACGAATGGCATTCGCATAAGCAATATCTTTTCGCTCCTTTCCGGAAAGCAGCATGATGCGCGTCCATCGCTTCACCACCAGATACTGCATCAGCCCATCGGCGAGCATGGCGTTGCTTGGCAGAAGATGGAACGTATTGGTCCGGCATCCCTGAGCGCGGAGCATGTTGCTCCGGCTTGTCGCGTCAAGAAATGTCATATTTCTCGCTTCAGGCAGGTCCGAGACCTTCAGCAGCAATGCCGCAGGCAGATCGGTAACGAAGATGTGCTGACCTGCCGCCGCTAGCTTGTGAAATGCAGCGAGAACGGCACCCGCCGTAGGTTCCAGCGCCACCGCCATGTGATAAGCTTGGCCTAAAAAGTGGCCCGTAGTGCGATTGTCGGCCAACCCGAGGCGTGCCCCTTGAATGCCATCATCCGGCGGCGGTGGATCAAGAAAACTCGCGGGATAATATTGCTTCTTCACCAGTGCGAGATAGGCGAAAGAAACGACTACAGGTTTCGGGTTCTGTGCGAACGCGGGCTGCGCGCTCACCAAGCCAAACACAATCGTGCAGAACAACGCCGCTGCTGCCCAGCGCGTGAGCCATGCCTTCATCCGCTTCCTCCGTCGGCACCATGTTTCTCCCTTTCGGGTTGCAGGAGCCTTTAGCAGGTTGCGGAAATTTGCAGAAATCCTGAGTGTTTGACGAGGTTGGTGGTGATCCTACGGTCTGTGGGGCGGTGACTTCGTTGATTTCTGCCGTGCTGGAGGGCGAAAGTCCTGGTGGCGGGCAGATTCCGGGTGC
>DATKQI010000087.1:0-7173 GCA_035532755.1 Acetobacteraceae bacterium | reverse complement strand
CAGTGCGATGAAATCACCATGGTTCGGCTCGTTGGCCTCGGTGATGTGCAGGTCACCAAAATGCACCCAGCTCAGCATGGCTCTCTCCTTCATCCCGCCCATGCCGGGCACGGCACCGGCTGGCGATAGCCATCCAAGCTGCGTGCCAAATATCAATATATTGATATTACAACATATCTACTCATATGCCCGTTGAGCCTGTCCGCAATTCTGACAATAGCCGTCCTATTGCCGGACAGCTTTCCACAATGCCTGCACAACGCTATCCTGAACCAAGACCAAGGCTGGATAGGTTGTCCTGAATCTGGAAATGCCGGCGCGCGAAACGCCGCAATGATTGCCTTTTCGGGGGGTCGTCGGATGAAACTGGTCCATTGGCTGGCGCTCCTGCCCTTCGTCGGGATGCTGATCGGCCCCGTCGTCCACAACAAGCTTCACCCGCTGATTCTCGGCATGCCCTTCCCGCTCGGCTGGATCGTCGTGTGGGTCGTGCTGACCGCGGTCATCATGGCGATCGTCTATGCGATCGACCCGGCGAACCGGGAGGGCGGGCCATGATCGCCGCGCTGATCCTCATCGCGCTGGCCGCGCTTGCGGCGCTCGCGCTCGGCGTGCTCGCCCGCGCCGGGCGCGACATGGGGCTCGAACAATGGGCCGTCGGCGGGCGCGGCTTCGGCTGGGTGTTCGTCTTCCTGCTGCTCGCGGGCGAGATCTACACCACCTTCACCTTCCTCGGCGCCTCCGGTTTCTCCTACGGCCTCGGCGCGCCGGCCTATTACATCATCGCCTACGGTTCCCTCGCCTACGTGATCGCCTATTTCCTCCTCCCGCCGATCTGGGCTTACGCCAAGCAGCACGGGCTGCATTCGCAGCCGGATTTCTTCGTCCGCAAGTTCGGCAGCCCGGCCCTCGGTGCCCTCGTCTCGCTGGTGGGCCTGGTGGCCTTGATCCCCTATCTGGTCCTGCAGCTCACCGGCCTCGGGATCATCGTCGTCGCGGCCGGCTACGGCGCGGTGTCGAAGGACGCCGCGATCTGGATCGGGGCCATCATCGTCACCGTTTATGTCATGGTCTCCGGCATCCGCGGCTCGGCCTGGACGGCCGTGGTCAAGGATGTGCTGATCCTCGTGGTCGTCGTGTTCCTCGGCCTCTATCTGCCGTTCCACCTCTACGGCGGCATCGGCCCGATGTTCGAGCGGATCGCCGCCGCCAAGCCCGGCTTCCTCGTCTTCCGGCCGAGCGGCCAGAGCGTCGCCTGGTTCGTCTCAACCGTGCTGCTCACGGCACTCGGCTTCTTCATGTGGCCGCACTCTTTCGCCGCGTGCTACACGGCGCGGGATGCGCGGGTGTTCCGCCGCAACGCGATCGTCCTGCCGATCTACCAGCTCATCCTTCTGTTCGTCTTCTTCGTCGGCTTTGCCGCGGTGCTCCAGGTGCCGGGGCTGAAAGGCGGGGCGACCAACCTCGCGCTCTTCAAGCTCGTGACCAAGGAGTTCCCGCCCGTCGTGGTCGGCATCGTCGGCGCGGCCGGCATTTTCACCGCACTCGTGCCCGGCTCCCTGATCGTGATGACTGCGGCCATGCTGCTGTCGAAGAACCTGGTCGGCCTCGCCCGCCCCGGCGCCAGCGACGAGCAGACCGTAACGCTTGCCAAATGGCTGGTGCCGGTGGTGATGCTGGTGGCGGTTTATTTCACGATCACCGGCAACGCGACGATCGTGACCATGCTGCTGGTGGGCTACAGCTATGTCACCCAGCTATTCCCGGCCGTGATCGCAAGCCTGATGCCGCGCAACCCCGTCAGCGCCGCCGGCGCCTTTGCCGGCATCCTGACGGGGGTGGTCGTCGCCACCATCCTTACCTTCACGCACGCGACGGTCGGCACGCTGATGCCGGGCCTGCCGGAGGCGATCCGCGACCTGAATGTCGGCATCATCGCGCTCGCGGCCAACATTGTCGTGCTGATTGTCGTGAGCGCATTGACGCGGACGCGGGTGGCCCCGGCCGACGCGGCGCGGGGCTGAGGCATCGGTGAAGCTGCCGGAAGCAGCCAAATCCTGTACTATGCTGAATCGATGGTAGCGGTGGGCGGATTTGAACCACCGACCAAGGGATTATGATTCCCCTGCTCTACCGCTGAGCTACACCGCCATCCATCGGCAAGGCGGGCGAGATAGCCCTTCCCGCCCCCATTCGTCAACCGCCCGTCAAACCCCACCCCGTCCCGGATAATCGTCATCCACCAGGAACGGGAACGGCCCGGGGAACGGCTCGACATACACGGTATGGGAGGCGAACCCGTCCTGCCGCGTCCAGCGATGCACCTGGAACGCAGGTGGTTCCAGCACGAAGCCCGCCGGCGCGTCGGGGTCAAGATCGAACTCCGACTGATGCACGACAGACGGCGCCACCGTTGCGATCGCCTGCGCCACCCGCCCGGTGATCGCCCGGTGATGGTGGCCGGACACGATCAGCCCCACCTGCGGATACCGGGCGATGATCTCCGTGAACGCGAGCACCTGCCGCAGCATGATCACATCCATGTTCGCGATGCCGCAGGCGAACGGCGGATGGTGCAGCGCGATCAGCGTCGGCTTGCCGGGCGCGGCCGCCAGGGCCTGCTCCAGGAACGCAAGCCGGGTGGCGCAAAGATCGCCGTGGCCGAACCCGGGCGCGACCGAATCCAGCATCACCAGCCGCACCGGGAAATCATCGATCGCATACTGCACGAACTGCGGATCGGCGGTCACGCCCGGCAGGTGTGCAAGCACCTTGCGGAAATTCTCCCGCCGGTCGTGGTTGCCGGGTACCACGAACACCGGCATCGGCAGGTACCGCCGCAGCAGGGGCACCAGCACCTCATATTCCTCCACCCGACCGCACTCGGCGAGATCACCGGAAATCAGCACCACATCCGGCACCGGGCGCAGGGCCGCCACCGCACGCAGCGCGCGCTCGATCAGCATGTTGGTCTCGACCACCCGCGCCGCCGGAATGCCGCGCGGGCGCGCATGAAGGTCGGTCAGTTGTGCAATCAGCATGACGTGTTCCCGGAAAGCATCAGATCGCATATGAGGCAGGCGCAGCGCGGTCGCGTCAACACCGGTGCCATCAGGGCATCGGCGTTCGTTGCGCAAACGACGCGCCGCGCGGGAGTCATCCTTCCCGGCAGGCAGCCATCAAGCCGCCCGGATGAACCCGCCGCCAAGCACGCGGTCCCCGTCATAGAACACGCAGGCCTGTCCGGGCGCCGCCAGCGCCGGCACGTCCAGCTCCACCACCGCGTCGTCGCCATCGGCGCAAATCGTCGCCGGCCGCAGTGCATCCCGCGCGCGCAGCTTCACCATCGCCGCGATCGGCAAATCCGGCGCATCGATCAGCCAGTTCACCTCGTCGAGCCGCACCCGCCGCGCGCCGGCATCGCGCGGGCCCACCACCACCCGCCGGCGCGGCGCGTCCAGTGCCACCACCACCTGCGCCGCACCGTCGTCCACCGCCGCGGCCCCCAGCCGCTTCGCCTGCCCCACCGTGTAGCGCGCGATGCCCTCGTGCCGCTCCAGCACCCGGCCGTCCATGCTCACGATCTCGCCCGCCGCCACCGCCTCCGGCCGCAACTTGCCCACCACGTCGGCATAGCTGCCGGACGGCACGAAGCAGATATCCTGGCTGTCCGGCTTCACCGCCACCGGCAGCCCCATGCGCGCCGCCTCCGCCCGCACCGTCGCCTTGTCCGGCATATCCCCCAGCGGAAACCGGCAGAACGCAAGCTGCGCGCGCGTGGTCGCGAACAGGAACCAGCTCTGGTCCCGCGCCGCATCCGCCGCCCGGTGCAGCTCCGCCCCTGCCCGCCCATCGATCCGGCGCACGTAATGCCCCGTCGCCAGCGCCTCCGCCCCCAGATCCTGCGCGAGCGCGAGCAGATCGCCGAACTTCACGCTCTGGTTGCAGCGCACGCACGGCACCGGTGTCCGCCCTGCTGCATAGCTCGCCGCGAAATCGGCGATCACCGCCGCGCGAAACCGCGCCTCGGCATCGATCACGTAATGGGCAATGCCCAGCCCGTCCGCCACCCGCCTCGCATCGTGAATATCCTGCCCGGCGCAGCATGCGCCCTTCCGCCCGGCTGTTGCCCCGTGATCGTAAAGCTGCAGGGTGACACCGATCACCTCATGCCCGGCCTCCGCCAGCAGCCCCGCCACCACGGAACTGTCCACCCCGCCCGACATCGCAACGACGATGCGTGTCATCCGTTGAGCATGTTGCGCGTGCCGGGCGGCAGGCGGACGACGAGCCCGTCGAGGGCGGGGGTCATCACGATCTGGCAGCCCAGGCGGGAGGTCTGTTCCAGGCCGAAGGCGAGGTCCAGCATGTCTTCCTCGTCTTCGGTCGGGGTCGCGAGCTTGGCGAACCAGGCCTGATCGATGATCACGTGGCAGGTGGAGCAGGCGAGCGAGCCTTCGCAGGCGCCTTCGATATCCACGCCGTGCTTGTGGGCGATTTCCAGCACCGACAGGCCAAGCGGCGCCTCCACTTCCCGGCGCGTGCCGTCGCGTTCGATGAAGGTCATCTTGGGCATGGCGGTCGGGTGTCCCTCAGGCTGCGGCGACGCTGCCGTGCGCGGCGGCCAGGGCTGCGGCGGCAAAGTCGATGTCGGCGGCGGAGGTAAAGCGTCCGATCCCGATGCGCAAGGTGCGCGCCGCCGCCGCATCGGGCAGCCCCAGCGCGCGGAGCACATAGCTCGGCTCGATCGCCGCCGAGGTGCAGGCGGAGCCGGTGGAGACGCACAGGTCTGGCGCGGCCGCCATCAGCTCGGCCGCGGTGCGCGCCGGAAAGGTGAGATTGAGGTTGCCCGGAATGCGCCGGCTGCGCGATCCGTTCACCGCGATGCCGGGGATGCGCGCTGCAAGCCCGGCCATCAGCCGGTCGGCAAGGGCGGCGATCCGCTCGGCCTCGGCGCCCATCTCGGCCAACGCGATGCGGCACGCCTCGCCCAGCCCCACGGCCAGCGGTGTGGCGAGCGTGCCGGAGCGCAGCCCCCGTTCCTGCCCGCCGCCGGAAAACAGCGGGGCGAGCCGCACGCGGGGCCGGCGGCGGACGAACAGCGCCCCCACGCCCTTCGGCCCGTAGAGCTTGTGGCCGGAGATGGACAGCAGATCGATGCCCATGGCGTGCATATCGAGCGGGATCTTCCCGGCGGCCTGGGCGGCATCGCTGTGGAACAGCGCGCCCGATTCATGCGCGAGGGCGGCAAGCGCGGCTATATCCTGGATCACCCCGGTCTCGTTGTTCACCGCCATCACGCTGACCAGCAGCGTGGGAACCGAAAGGGCGGCGCGCAGCGCATCCGGGTCCAGCAGGCCATCGGGCCGCACCGGCAGGAACACCGGCTCGAACCCTTCGTCCTGCAGGTCGCGCACGCTCTCCAGCACGCATTTGTGCTCGGTGGCCACGGTGATCACCCGGCGGCGGGCATCGCCCATGCGCGCGGCGAAGCGGGCGGCGCCCTTGATCGCGATGTTGTTCGATTCCGTCGCGCCGGAGGTCAGGATGATCTCGTTCGCCTGCGCGCCCACCAGCGCGGCGACGGCAGCGCGCGCCTGCTCCACCGCGGCTTCGGCGGTGCGGCCCATCACGTGTTCGGCGCTGTGCGGGTTGCCGAAGGCTTCGGTGAAGAACGGCAGCATGGCGGAGACCACGCGCGGATCGCACGGCGTGGTCGCCTGGTTGTCGAGATAGACGGGCCGGTTCGGGCGCATGAGGGACATGCCCTGGATGTAGGCTCAGGCGGCGCGGCGCGAAAGCCGCCCGGCCATGGCCGCATAGGCGGCGATGAAGGCTGCCGCATCGGCCTCGGTCGCGGTCCATGGCAAGGACACGCGGATCGCCTGCCCGGCCAGGTCGCCCAGCCCC
The DNA here is from genome assembly GCA_035532755.1 of Acetobacteraceae bacterium. Classification (GTDB taxonomy): domain Bacteria; phylum Pseudomonadota; class Alphaproteobacteria; order Acetobacterales; family Acetobacteraceae; genus DATKQI01. The sequence continues at coordinate 1,263 of DATKQI010000087.1, read as the reverse complement.
ATCGCGGCCAGCACATGGCTCGCCGCCACCTTGCCGGACGAACAGGCGGCGCCGGCCGAAACCTGGAAGCCGGCAAGGTCGAGCGCGATCACCTGCGTTTCCGCGCGCACGCCGGGCAGCGCGAGGCAGGTGGTGTTCGCCAAACGCAGCGCACCGCCGCCGCAGACCACCGCGCCCTGCGCCACCGCAGCCGCCTCGATCGCATCCCGCAGCGGCGCCAGGGGCGGCGGTTCGGCTTCGGCCGCAGCGGCGAACCCCGCAACGGCCGGCAGCGCAGGCGTGCCCCCGCGCCGGCCGCGCTCCTGCCCGCCACCACGGATCAGCGGAACGAGACGATCGGCGGAGCCCGGCGCCAGCAGCAACGCGCCCGCCCCCATCGGTCCGCCCAGCTTGTGGCCGGACAGGGCAAGGCTGTCGGCCCCGAGTGCCGCGAGATCGACCGGCATCCGCCCGGCCGCCTGCACCGCATCCACATGCAGCAGTGCGCCATGCCGCCGGCACAGCGCGGCCGCCTCGGCCACCGGCTGGATCGTCCCCGTCTCGTTGTTCGCCGCCATCAGGCACACCAGCGCCGGCTCCCCGCCGGCAAGCAGCGACTCGAGCGCCGCCAGATCGGCCACGCCGTCAGCGTCCACCGGCAGCCGCGCGGCTCCGGGTGCGGCCTCCAGCACCGCCGCATGCTCGGTCGCCCCCGCGATCAGTCTCCGGCCGGCGCCGAGCGCGCCGATCGCCAAGGCATTCGATTCGGTGCCGCCGGAGGTGAACACCACATCCTGCGCCCGCGCTCCGAATCGCGCCGCGATCCGCTCGCGCGCGCCTTCCAGCAGCGCCCGCGCCGCCCGGCCGGCGGCGTGGATGGAGGCGGGGTTGCCGACCTGATCCAGCGCCGCGAGCATCGCCGCGCGCGCCGCGGGGCGCAGCGGCTCGGTCGCGTTGGCGTCCAGATAGATCATGAATCGTGACGGATCATAGGGTTGGCGAGTTCGTTGTCGCCCGCTGCTCGCTCGCTGGCCGCGCCAGGCCAGCCACGCGCGTCTCAAGCTCTGCGAGTTCGGACCGCAGGCTCTCAATGTCGCGCAGCAGCGGGTCGATCATGCCGTCGCACGGGGTGCCGTAGGCATCGAATTCCACCTTCTTCCGCCGCCGCTCCACCGGGCGGGCAGGCACGCCCACCACCGTCGTGCCGGCCGGCACCGGCTCGATGACCACCGCATTCGCTCCGACACGCGCCCCGTCGCCGATGGTGATGGCCCCCAGGATCTT
>DATKQI010000086.1:0-7019 GCA_035532755.1 Acetobacteraceae bacterium | reverse complement strand
GGTGCCCGGCGGCCCGAAGATCACGCGCCGGAGAGCCAGCTTCGCCTCGCTCGCGCCCGGCCAGCTCGTCATCCACACGCCGTAATAATAGTCGCCGACCGCCTGCCCGCGCTGCTCGCGACAGAGATCGGGATGGCCCGGGACCGTGCCGAGATACGTCAGAGTGATCCCGATGTTCTCCTCCACCCGGCTTCCGGCCGGAGGGCAGATCGCGGGAGTGATCGCGGCGACCGCCGGCGGGTATGGGGAGACTTGTGCGGGCTGTTGCGCGCGCGCGCTTCCGGCGAACCCGATGGCGAGGCAGGCCGCCGCCAGCCACAACGGGATGTGCCGGCGTGTGGTCTCCGGGGCCACCCGCCCGAGATCCCGAAAGAATGCAGCCATGAACATGACGATCAAATCCTTCCGGCTCACGGCGAGCCGCATCGTCGCGATGCTGCCGTGAAGAACCTGGCCCGGAGCGCATCGTTCCATTCGTGGTGAAATTATGCGATCCGAAGCGCCTTCCCTTTGGTCCGTCATCGCAGCGAAGAGACACGCCATGGCCTCCCTCCCCATCTTGTCCAACCCCGCCCCGTCCAACGCCGCCAATCCCGCCCGCGGCGGCAAGGCGATCTACGGCGCGCCGCTCGGCATCCTGATGCTGGAGGCCCGCTTTCCGCGTATTCCGGGGGACATGGGCAACGGCCGGACCTGGCCGTTTCCGGTGCTCTATCGCGTGGTGCGCGGCGCAAGCCCGGAAAAAGTCGTCCTGAACGGCGCCCGGGGCCTGCTGCCCGATTTCATCGAGGCCGCCAGGGATCTGGTCGATCTGGGCGCCGAGGCGATCACCACCAATTGCGGCTTCCTTTCGCTGTTCCAGCAGGAGATCGCCGCCGCCACGGGCGTTCCGGTCGCCACGTCTTCGCTGATGCAGGTGCCGTGGGTGCAGGCGGCACTGCCGCCCGGGAAGCGGGTCGGCCTCGTCACCGTCAGCGGCTCAACCCTCACCCCCGCCCATCTCGCGGCCGCCGGCGTGCCGCCCGACACGCCTGTGGTGGGCACGGAGAATGGCCGGGAGTTCTTCCGCGTCCTCATCAAGGCCGAAAAACAGGACATGGATATCGCGCTGGCGGAGCAGGACATCCCGGATGCGGGCAGGGAACTCGTCGCCAGGCACCCGGAGGTAGGCGCGATCGTGCTGGAATGCACCAACATGCCGCCCTACGCCGCCGCCCTGCGGGCGGCCGTCAACCTGCCGGTCTATGACATCTATTCCCTGATCACCTGGTTCCACGCCGGCCTGCGCCCGCGCGTCTTCGCCTGATCGCTTGCATCCGGCCTACTTGGCCCCTTCCCCCTCCGGCCCACTCCGAAACAGGATCGGCCCGAACGCCGTCTCCTGCCGCAGCCGCAGCGCCCCGTCGCGCGCCATCTCCAGCCCGGCCATCAGCGTGCTGGCCACGGCGGTGCGGCGGGCCTGCGGGTCCGCCAGATCGTCCGGCAGGAACCGCTCCAGGCTCGTCCAGTCCGGCAGGCTGCCCAGCAGCGAGCCGAGCCGCCGCAGCGCATCCTGCACGCTCCACAGCGTCATCGGCCGAGGCTGGTAGGTGCGGCTGCCGGCGGCGCGGCGCAGGGCGGCCAGATAGGCCCGCATCAGCCCCGGCAGGTCGAGCGCGAGGCGGGAGCGATCCGTCTCGGTGAAGCTCTCCGGCGCGCCGCGGGCGAACACATCCTGCCCCAGTTGCGGGCGCGCGCCCAGCCACACAGCCGCCGCGCGAATCGCCTGGAGGTCGGCCAGCCTTGCGGCCAACACGTCCGCCGCCTGCTCGGCCTGTTCCGCCGCCTCGGTGCCGGCGGGCAGCAGCAGGCGGGATTTCAGCCAGGTCAGCCATGCCGCCATCACCAGCCAATCCGCCGCCAGTTCGAGCCGCACCCGCCGCGCGCCCTCGATCACCACCAGGTATTGCTCGACCAGGGACAGGATGGAGATGCGCGCGAGATCGACCTTCTGTCCCCGCGCGAGATCGAGCAGCAGGTCCAGCGGCCCTTCGAACCCTTCCAGCCGCAGCAGCAGCGCATCCGAAGCCGGCGAGAGCGATGCCTCAGACATGATGCCCGGCGAGCCGCAGCACCAGCTTCTCCGCCCAGGGCAGCACGTGCATCAGCCCCGCCTGCACCGGATCGAACAGCACGCCGAACTGGCGCAGCACCAGGGGCAGGATGAACACCACCAGCAGCACCAGCAGGATGCCCTGCCGCTCGATCCCGGCCCAGACGCGGGCGAGCGGCAGCGGCAGCAGCCCCACGACGATGCGCCCACCATCCAGCGGCGGCACCGGGATCAGGTTGAACAGCCCGAGCACGAGATTGTACAGAATGAAGGCTTGCAGAAAGCCCGTCGCCGGCCCTGCCATCACGCCCGGCAGATGCGGCAGCGCATAGGCGGCCAATGCGCCGAGCCAGGCCAGGAAGAAGTTCATCGCCGGCCCGGCGACGGCCACCAGCGCCATGCCGCGGCGCGGGTCGCGGAACTTCCACGCCCCCACCGGCACCGGCTTCGCCCAGCCGAACATGAATTCCACGCGTCCGAGCGTCAGCAACTGCCCGATCAGCAGCAGCCCCGGCAGGATGATGGTGCCGGTGCGATCGACATGGCGCAGCGGGTTCAGCGACAGCCGCCCGGCAAGCTTCGCCGTGTCGTCGCCCAGCGCCAGCGCGGCATAGCCGTGCGCCGCCTCGTGCAGGGTGATGGCCAGGATCGCCGCCGCGACCTCAATGGCGATCTGGATGACAAAGGCGATCACGCGAGCAGCCTGTCGCGCTCGGCCGCAAGCGCCGCCCCGTCGGTGTCCCGCACCGATCGCCGCACCTTGGCCTGCGCGGCCGCGAGCCGGGCCTGCGCGGCCCCGGCAAGCGCCGGCACCGCCTCCAGCACCGCCTCGGTCTCCGCCGGGACGCCGGAGCAATGCAGCGCGATGTCGCATCCCGCCGTGATCGCCGCGGCCGCCCGCTCCGCCGGCGCACCGGACAGCGCGCCCATCCCCAGATCATCCGACACCAGCAATCCCCCGAACCCGATCCGCCCGCGGATGATCCGCTCGATCACGCGGGCCGACAATGTTGCCGGCCGATCGGCATCCAGCGCGGTGTAAAGAATGTGGGCGGTCATCATCCAGGGCAGATCGGCATTGGCGATGAACGGCACCAGCCCGTCGTCGAACCCCTCGGCCCCCACCTCGGGCAGCGATTCGTGGCTGTCCACCCGCGCCCGCCCATGCCCCGGCGCGTGCTTGCCCACCGGCATCACACCGGCCGCCAGCAGCCCTTCGGCACAGGCGCGGCCAAGAGCGGCCACCGCATCCGGCGCGGTTGCGAACGCACGGTCCCCCACCACGTTGCTCGCGCCGGGCACGTGCAAGTCCAGCATCGGCGCTGTGGCGACGGTGAACCCGGCGGCGGCGCAGTCGATTCCGATCAGCGCCCCCTGCAACCACGCCGCGCGCAGGCCGGCATCCGGGTCTGTCTCGTGCAGCCGCCCGATGGCGGCAGCCGGCGGGTGCGCGCGCCAGTGCGGCGGCCGCAGCCGCGCCACACGCCCGCCTTCCTGATCGACCATCAGCACCGCCCCTGCCGACAGCACGCCGCGCAGCGCCTGCATCAGTGCGGCAAGCTGTGCCGGACCCTCGATGTTGCGGGAAAACAGGATCACGCCCGTCGGCGGCGCGGCGCGCAGCAACGCCGCCTCCTCCGCCAGCAGCGCGGGGCCGGACAGGCCGACGATGGCCGCCTTCATCATCGGCGGATCAACGCGGCGGAGTCAGAAGGTGGCGATCGAACAACTGGCGCCCTTCGCCCGCACCTGCGCGCAGAACGAGGTGGCCTGGGCGATCGTGGCGAAGCCGTTCATGCGCAGCCGCCAGAATGTCTTGCCGTTGACCACGGCCTTGACGATGTCCGGCTGCCGCCCGGCGAGCAGCCCCGGCATGCGCTGCTGCAGATGCTGCCACTCCACCCGCGCGCGCTGTCGCGAATCGAGCGCCGCAAGCTGCACCTGCGTCCCCTGCCCGGCCCCGGCCGCCGTCCCGCCGGTTGCGGGCGCGATGGCTGGAGCGGCCGGTGAAACGGGTTGCGCCGCGGCCAGCGCCGTCGTCGGCGCGGCGGGCGCGACATAGCCCGGCGGAGGCGGTGGCGGCATGGGCAGCGCGAACTGGTCCGGCGCAGGCGGTGGAGTCGGCGTGGCTGTTCCCGGCGTAGATGTTCCGGACGCGGTCGCGGCGTCCTGCTGGCTCAGCGCCTGCGGGTTCGGCACCTGCGGTGGCGGGGCGAGATGCGTGGGCCCGCCCTGCGCCTGGTCGGACAGAACCTGGTCGTTCGCGCCGACAATCTTCATGCCGCCGGGATTGGTTGGGCGCACCTTCACCGGCCCGGATGCCGGCTCGATCACAGGCGCCGTATTGCTGCCGCCGCCGGAGAACCCCCACATGCCCACCACGATCACCAGCACCGCGCCGATGCCGCCCGCGATCAGCGCAAGGCGCCGCATCTCCGGGTCCTGGCTCCATCCGCGCCGCGTGCCGCGATAGCCGGGCGTGCGGTAGCCGGGGGGTGGAATTTGCAGATCTTCAGACACGGCTAGCGCATCTCCTCAACCGGGGTCACCCCCAGAACGGCCAAACCGGAGCGGATGACGACAGACGTGGCTGCAACCAGGGCAAGCCGCGCCAATGTTTCGGCAGGCCGATCCGCCTGCAGGAAGCGAAGCGTCGAGTCGTCGCGCCCGCGGTTCCAGAGCATATGAAAATCGCCCGCGAGGTCATACAGGAAAAACGCGATTCTATGCGGCTCGCGGGCTTGTGCGGCGCCTTCCACGAGTCGCGGCCAGGCGATCAGCCGGCGGACCAGCGCCATCTCGGCCTCGGCCGAAAGACTGTCCAACGCCGCGCCGGCCAATGCCTCGGGCGTGACCGCCGCCGCGCCCAGGCTCTGCTCGGCGGCGCGCAGCACGCTGCGGCAGCGGGCATGGGCGTATTGCACGTAGAACACCGGATTCTCGCGCGTCTGTGCCACCGCCTGGTCGAGGTCGAATTCCATCTGCGCGTCGGATTTGCGCGTGAGCATGGTGAAGCGCACCGAATCGCGCCCCACCTCCTCGATCAGGTCGCGCAGGGTCACGTAGGTGCCGGCGCGCTTGCTCATCTTCACCGGCTGCCCGCCGCGCACGATGCGCACGATCTGGCACAGCACGATCTCCAACTCCGCCGCCCCGCCGCTCACCGCCTTCACCGCCGCCTTCATCCGCGAGACGTAGCCGCCGTGGTCCGCGCCCCAGATGTCGATCATCAGCGGAAAGCCGCGCCCTGCCTTGTCGGCGTGGTAGGCGATGTCGTTCGCGAAATAGGTGTTGGAGCCGTCGGATTTGCGCAGCGGCCGGTCTACGTCGTCGCCGAAATCGGTGGCACGGAACAGGGTCTGCGCCCGCGGCTCCCAATCCTCCGGCAACTTTCCCTTGGGCGGTTCCAGCACGCCCTCGTACAGCACGCCCCTGGCGTCCAGCGCGGCGATCACCGCATCCACCGCCCCGCGCGCCACCAGCGCGCGCTCGGAGCTGAACACCGCCTGCTCCACGCCGAGCAGTGCGAGGTCCGCGCGGATCGCCTCCATCATCAGCGCCACGGTCTCGGTCCGCACGGTCTCCAGCCACAGCGCCGGGTCGGCGATGGTGGCATCCGGCCCGGCGAGTGCCGTGCCGTGGCGCGCGGCCAGAGCCTCACCGACCGGCACCAGGTACTCGCCCGGATACTGCAGCCCGCCCGGCGCCGCGGCGGCGAACGCCTCCTCGCGCATCGTCGTGCCGAGTGCCTGGAGGTAGCGCCAGTATGCGGCCCAGGCGAGGGCGGCAACCTGCGCGCCCGCGTCGTTGATGTAGTATTCCTTCGTCACCGCGAACCCGGCCTTGGCCAGCAGATTCGCCAGCGCATCGCCCACCACCGCGCCCCGGCAGTGGCCCACATGCATCGGCCCGGTGGGATTGGCGGAGACGTATTCCACGTTCGTCCGTACCCCCTGGCCCAGCGAACAGTCGCCATAGGCCACGCCCGCGCGCAGCATCGCCGGCACCTGCGCAAGCAGCAGCGCCGGAGAAAGGCGCAGGTTGACGAAGCCCGGCCCTGCCGCCTCCGCCGCCTCGATCCCGGGGGCCGCACGCAGCGCCGCGGCGAGATCGGCCGCGAGATCAGCCGGCCTGCGCCGCGCCGCCTTCGCCGCCACCAGCGCGGCGTTGGTCGCCATGTCGCCATGCGCGGCCTCGCGCGTCGGCGTCACCTCGATCCGGCCGAGCAGATCGGCCGGCAGGTCTGGCACCAGGGCCGGCAATGCGGCCGCCACGATGCGCTGGATGGCGGTGTAGAGATTCTGGGTCATTGGATCAGCCGGTGATGGTGGGATCGGTCAGGCGGCGGTGCTCGTCGAGCGCGAAACGGTCGGTCATGCCGGCGATGTAGTCGCAGACGATCACCGCCGCGCGGGCGGGTTCGCTGCCCGCGGCCTGGGTGCGCCAGTCGTCAGGCAGCAGGGACGGGTCGGCGTGCAGCAGCGCGAACAGTTCGCCCGCCACCTTCCCGGCCTTGCGCGTCATCCGGTTCACCCGCCAGTGGCGGTACATCCGGGCGAACAGGAACTCCTTGATCGCCCGGTTGGCCTCGGCCATCGGCGGGGAGAACCCTACCACCGGCCCCGGAGCCGCGCGCACCGCATCGGCATCGGCGGGATCGAGCGCCTCCAGCCGGCGGCGGGATTCGGCCACCACATCCGTCACCATCCGGTCGATCACCCGGCGGATCGTCTCGTGCCGCAGGCGGGCGGGCGGGATGCCCAGGCCGATCCGCCGTGCCGCTTCCGCCGCCTCGTGCACCACCGGCAGATGGGCGATGTCGTCGATCTCGAACAGCCGCGCGCGCAGCCCGTCGTCGAGGTCATGGCTGTGATAGGCGATATCGTCGGCCAGCGCCGCCACCTGTGCCTCGGCGCCGGCATGCGTC
>DATKQI010000085.1:0-14411 GCA_035532755.1 Acetobacteraceae bacterium | reverse complement strand
CGGTCCGGGTGGCGCGCTACCACAACATCTTCGGCCCCGAGGGCACCTGGACCGGCGGGCGGGAGAAGGCGCCCGCCGCGCTCTGCCGCAAGGTCGCCGCCGCGCCCCGGGGCGGGGAGATCGAGATCTGGGGCGACGGGCGGCAGACCCGCTCGTTCCTCTACATCGACGAATGCGTGGAAGGCACGTTGCGCCTGATGCGCTCGGATTTTTCCGGGCCGGTCAATATCGGCTCGGAAGAGATGGTCACCATCAACGGGCTGGCGCGCATGGTGATGCAGATCGGCGACAAGGATCTGGCGATCCGCAACATCCCCGGTCCCGTAGGCGTGCGCGGGCGCAATTCCGACAACCGGCTGATCGCCGCCCGGCTGGGCTGGGCGCCGGGGCGGCCGCTGGCCGAGGGGCTGGACACGACCTATCGCTGGATCGAACGCCAGGTTCTGCGCAACGCCGCCTGAAACTCCCTTTTCCACCGTTCCGGAGCCACGAAAGAACCATGCAGATTGCCGTCATCGGCCTGGGCAAGCTCGGCGCCCCACTCGCCGCGGTCCTGGCAAGTCGGGGCCATGATGTCATGGGGGTGGACCTCAATCCGGCCTACGTCGATGCGCTCAACGCCGGTCGCGCGCCGGTGGTCGAACCCGGGCTGCAGGCGTGCATCGACGATGCCGGCCCGCGGCTGCGCGCCAGCACCGACTTCGCGCGGGCGATTCCCGGCACCGACATCTCCTTCGTCATCGTGCCGACGCCAAGCGTCGATGGCGTCTTCACCAACCGCTACGTGGTCGATGCGGTACGCCGGATCGGCACGGCGCTGCGCGCAAGCGACCGCTACCACGTGGTGAACATCACCAGCACGGTGATGCCGGGATCGACCGGGGGGAAAATTCACGCGACGCTCGAGGCAGCAAGTGGCCGGGTTGTAGGCGAAACGCTCGGCCTCACCTACAATCCCGAGTTCATCGCGCTGGGCAGCGTGGTGCACGACCTGCTGCATCCCGACATGCTGCTGATCGGCGAATCGGACCGCCGCGCGGGCGACCTGCTGGAAGCGGCGTATCGCATCACCCTGGGCACGTTGCCCCCGGTGCGGCGGATGAACTGGGTGAACGCGGAGCTGGCCAAGATCGCGGTGAACACCTTCGTCACCACCAAGATCAGCTACGCCAACATGCTGGCCGAGATCTGCGAGCATCTGCCCGGCGCGGATGTCGATGTGGTGACCGGGGCGTTGGGGGAGGATTCGCGCATCGGCCGGAAATACCTGCGCGGCGCGCTGGGCTACGGCGGCCCCTGCTTTCCGCGCGACAACGTGGCCTTCGCCCGGCTTGCCCGCCACCTCGGTGTGGCGGCCGACATCGCCGAGGCGACGGATGCGATCAACCGCCGCCAGGTGGACCGCGTCGTCGCGCTGGTGCATCGGCTGGGCGGCACTGCGAGCCCGGTCGCCGTGCTCGGACTTGCCTACAAGCCCGAAACGCCGGTGGTGGAGGAAAGCCAGGGGGTGATGATCGCGCGGCGCCTGGCGCAGGCGGGCCATGCCGTCGTGGTGGCGGACCCGCTGGCGCTGGACGGTGCGGCGGCGGTGTTGGGAGATTCGGTGCTGCCGGCGGCGACCCCGGAAGCCGCGATCGCGATGGCGAAGATCGTGGTGGTGGCGACACCGGCCGCGGAATTCGCCGCCCTCCGACCGGAAGCCTTCACCGCCGAGGGACGGCGCCGTATCGTGCTTGATTGCTGGCGGGTGCTGCCCCCGGCGCTCGCCGAGGTGGCAGAAATTGTCCATATCGGGCGCGGCGCGCCGGCCGACGGATAGGCGACAGGAGAACACGTGGTGAGCACCATGCCGACAATCGAGACCGTCGCCGAGTACTGGAACCGTCGGCCCTGCAATCTGCGGCATTCCCCGCGCGAAGTCGGCTCGCGCGCGTATTTCGACGAGGTCGGGGAGCGCAAGTATTTCGTCGAGCCGCATATCCCCGCCTTCGCGGAGTTCCCGCGCTGGCACGGCAAGCGGGTGCTCGAAATCGGCTGCGGGATCGGAACGGATGCGGTGAGCTTCGTCCGTGCCGGCGCCGATTACACCGGCGTCGAACTGTCGGAAGCGAGCCTGACGCTGGCCCGCCAGCGCTTCGCGCTGTTCGGCCTGCGCGGGGAATTGCTGCACGCCAATGCCGAGGCGCTGGATGCGGTGGGGGAAGCGGGCTCGTTCGATCTCATCTATTCCTTCGGCGTCATCCACCACACGCCGCATCCCGAAGCGGTGCTGCGCCACGTGCGCCGCTTGGTGCGGCCAGACGGCGAGCTGCGGGTGATGGTCTATGCCCGCGATTCGTGGAAGGACGCGATGATCGAGGCGGGGCTTGATCAACCGGAGGCCCAGCATGGCTGCCCGATCGCGTTCACCTATACGACCGGGCAGGCGCGCGCGCTGCTCGAGCAAGCCGGGTTCGAAGCCGTCTCCATCACCCAGGACCACATCTTTCCCTACGTGGTGGAGAAATACGTCCGCTACGAATACGAGTTGCAACCCTGGTTCGCCGCCATGCCGCGGGCCATGTTCCGCGCGCTGGAGCAGCGGTTCGGCTGGCATCTGCTGATCCGGGCGCGACCGGTTTGAGAATGCACGGGTCGCGCCCTGCCGCTGCCTCCGTGCTGGCGGGCACACCGCGCGAACTCTCGAATGCCGCGTGATCGTCCGGGAGCCCTGAACGCCGATGCCGACAGACCCTTCCCCGGAAGCCGCCCCCCTGACCCCGGTCTTCAGCCTGGTTCCCGGCGCCGCGCCGATCGAACTCGTCGCCTACTACCCGGGCTTCACCGACTACTACCCCGAGGCCGAGCTGCAGACGAAGCGCTGGCTGGTGCGCAACGCGCGGCCGGACTGGGTGGCGCTCGATGTCGGCGCCAATGTGGGCGTCTATACCCTGCTGCTGTCGCGCCTGCTGACCGAGGGGTGGGTCCACGCCTTCGAGCCAACGGAGACTGCGGGGCTGTTGCGCCGCAACCTCGCCGCCCAGCGTGCCGGCAACGTCGCCGTGCATGAGGTCGCGCTCGGTGCGTGCAGCGGCACGATCGAGGAACCGATCTACCGCATCTGGGGCGCGCCGGAAACCCGGGCCTACACGTTCATCACTCTCGACGATTTTGCGGACGCCGTGGGGCTCGCACGGCTCGACTGCGTGAAGATCGACGTGGACGGCTTCGATCTCGAGGTGCTGAAAGGCGCGGCAGAGACGCTGGCGCGGTTCGACCCCTGGGTCATCGTCGAGTTGAACCATGCGCTGGCAACCCGCGGCCAGTCGGTCGGCGAGGCGCTGCTCTGGCTCGCCGGCCAGGGCTACACGGAGGCACTGGTGCTCGATGAGGAGAACCTGCTGCTGCGCGGCGCCACCTCGGCCGAGGCCGTACCCGGCGTGCTCCGCCTCTCCTTCGATCGCGAGCCGATCCTGCTACCGCCCGCCTTCATCGGAGGCGCACCGTTGCCTGGGTTCTTCGCGCCGGCCCCGGTGCTGCACAATGGGGCAACGCAGGAGGGCGCCGCCATCCTCGCCCCAGGGCCGCGGTGGAACTATGCGGCCTCCTGGCCCGCGCAGGGCGCGCCCAAACCCGGGCCGATCGTCGCGGAGGCCGAGGTCGAAGTGGCGGCAGGGGCCATCGGTATCGGGTGCCTCGCCGTCGATATGAGTAGCTTCGTCGGCAAGGAGGTCACGCTTACCGCCGCGCCCGGGCCCCAGATCGCGCGACTGTTCGTGGCCGAGGCCGCGGACGTCCACCACCTGGTTCTGCGCAACGTGGACCCCGCCGGGGCGCCGTCGCGCGCCACCATGCGTGCGCTGCGCGTCGCCCGCGCCAGGCCGGCCGCCGCCACGGTCCCGGGCGTGCTCGACCATCATACCCGCGACTTCGCACTCGACCGCGTACTCGACCCGGACGCGCTGGAGCGGCCGGGCCGGACCATCCGCATCGTGCCCGTGGAGACGCTCGGCAAGGCACTCGGCTTCCGCGCGCCCTACGTGCCCGAGCGGCTGCTGTACCGTTACGGGCTCGAGGATTTCAAGACCGAGGTCGATGAGCCGGGCATCTACCGCTACCTCTATCGCCACCTCGTGCCGCGCCGGCATCTCGAGTTCGGTACCTGGGAGGGCTTCGGCACGGTGCTCTGCGCCGCTTCCTGCGGGGCCGAGATCTGGACCGTGAACCTGGCCGAGGGTGAACGCGACGCGCAGGGTGCGCCGCGCTACGCTTCCCAGGGGCTAACCGGGGGGGCAGAGGCCACAGCAGGCGGGGCCGGCGATTCCGGCGAGCGGATCGGCTGGCGCTACCGCGCCGCCGGCTACGCCGCGCGGGTACACCAATTGCTGTGCGACAGCCGCGACTTCCCGGCCGGCGAGTTCGCGCGAGGGTTCTTCGACACGGTACTCGTGGACGGCGGCCACACGTCCGACGTGGTCGCCAACGACACGGACAAGGCGCTGCCGCTGCTCCGCTCTGGCGGGGTGATGATCTGGCACGATTTCTGCCCGGTCTCCACCGTGCTCGCAACCTCCGAGGCCGGGCGTGGCGTGATGCGCGCCTGGGTCGCGCACCATGACCGCTGGCGGCCGCACCTCACCGAACTGTTCTGGGTGCGCCCGAGCTGGATGCTCATCGGCGTAAAGGCCTGATCCGAACCAACCCACGGCGACCGCATGAAGCCCAGCCATGATGGGACCACTCTCATGTTCGCCGTTTCAAGCTGCAGGCGTGGGAATTTCTTGCTTGGTGGTCAAGCTGTTCAGAGTGGCCGCCGTTGGGCAGGGCAGGAGGCACGATCATGAAACGACGGTTGATCATGCTCTGATGCGCGCCCTTCGGGTTTCGGAGCCACCTTGGCCTTCTTGCGTCCGTTTGGAGCTTCGCTCTATAGACCACTGCCTTCTGGTCGTCGGGTAGCCATGCTGGACTCGCCGACCGCAAACGCCGTATCGGGAGAAGCCTGGATGGGCACTGACGAGGTCATACGGCGCCTGCAGACCGTGTTCCATGAGGTGTTCGACGATGATGCCATTACTCTGCAAGATACCACCACTGCGGCCGACATCGATGGCTGGGACAGCGTCGCCAATATCCGATTGATGGTCTCTATCGAGGAAGCGTTCCACTTACGCTTCGATGTTGGCGAATTTCAAGACTACCGCAATGTCGGCGATCTGGTCACCGCTATCGCCCGCCGCGCCGGTTGAGCCCCAGTGATCGACGCTGCCCTGCTGTCCTGGTTGCCACGGCCGCCAGAGGGTTTCCGCGTCCGCTGCACCGCCACCGATACCACCGCGCCGCGCGGTGCCGCGCTGCGCGCGCTGGCCGGTTACGCGCTGGGAGCCAACCAGCTGCACCGGCTGGCGCGTTCGGTTGCACAGGCGGTGGAAGACGGCGCGGCGGCCCCGTTGCAGGGCTTCACCCTCGGGCTGGTCAGCAACGCTACCACCGACTTCATCGTTCCGGCACTTGTTGCCAGCGCGTTACGTTATGGCATCGCCCTGCGGGTCGCCGCGGCGCCGTTCGGAATGACCTTGCAGGCGGCTCTCGATGCGGCGTCGGAGCCGCTGGCGAGCCGACCGGACGCGATCCTGCTGGCGCTGGATTATCGGGCCTATTTCCCTGAATACGCGCTGGAGGATGATGCCTCGGCGCGGCTGGACGCAGCACTAGCCCGGCTCGGCGATTTGGTCACGGCGTTCTCCCGCGGCAGCGGCGCGGCGATCCTGGTGCAGACGATCGCCGCGCCGCCCGAACGCCTGTTCGGCAGCTTTGATCGCGACCAGTCAGGCACCGCCGCCTGGCTTGCGGCTAGTTTCAATCAGCGACTGTCGAACGAGATACTGCGCCCCGGCGTCAGCTTCCTGGATGTCGAAGCCCTCGCCAGCCAGGTCGGGCTGGCAGCCTGGTTCGATCGCTCCCAGCACATGGCTGCGAGGCTGCCCTTCGCCCATCGCTTCGTGCCTCTGTATGCCGAGCATGCGGCGCGGCTGATCGGCGCCATCCGTGGCCGCGGCCGGAAGGTGCTGGTGCTGGACCTGGACAACACGCTGTGGGGCGGGGTGATCGGCGACGACGGGATCGAGGGCATCCGCCTCGGCCAGGGCGACCCGCGCGGCGAGGCGCATCTGGACCTGCAACGGGCCGCCCTGGCGCTGAAGCGGCGCGGAATATTGCTCGCCATCGCATCGAAGAATGACGAGGCGGTGGCTCGGCGGGCGATCCGCGAGCACCCCGAGATGCTGTTGCGCGAGGATGACTTCAGCGCCATGCAGATCAATTGGTCAGACAAGGCCAGCAACCTAGAGGCACTGGCCGAACGGCTTTCGCTGGGCATCGACAGTTTCGTGTTCCTGGACGACAACCCGGCCGAACGGGCACAGGTGCGCCTCAGCCTGCCCGAGGTGCTGGTGCCGGAACTGCCCAGCGACCCGGCGGACTATGCCGCCGTCCTGCTGGCCGCCGGCGGGTTCGAGGCGGTGGCCTTTTCAGACGAAGACCGCCAGCGGGCGGACCAGTATGCCGCCAATTCCCGCCGCGAAAGCCTGGCAACGCACGCGCGCGATTTGGCGGGGTTCCTAGAATCGTTGCAAATGCATGCTATCTTCACTGCCGACGGCGTCCTCGGCTGGTCCCGCTTCACGCAACTGATCAACAAATCCAACCAGTTCAACCTGACCACCCGGCGCTACACTGAGGCCAGAATCGCCGATCTGGTGGCCGCGCCCGACGTGCTGACCCTACAGGTGCGGCTGGTTGATCGGTTCGGCGATAACGGCATGATCTGCTCGGTGATCGCCTGCCCGCGGGACGATGCCTGGATGCTTGATACCTGGGTGATGAGCTGCCGGGTGCTCGGGCGGCGGGTGGAGGAGGCGGTGCTGAACGAGATCATCCGCCGTGCCCGCGCGGCAGGCGTTGCCAGGCTGATCGGCCTCTACCGCCCCACCCCGCGCAATGCGCTGGTGCGCAACCATTACCGCACGCTGGGCTTTGTCCTTGACGGCGAGGAAGACGACGCCGAGCGCTGGGTGCTGGATGTGGCCACCTATCGGTCGTCGGTGGGGCCGATCGTCAGTGAAATCTCGCCCGCCGCATGAATCGGGGTGGCCTGGCGCGCCGGGCGCTGCTGCTGGTGGTCTCGCTGCTGTGGCTGCTCGGCGGCGCCGAGGCGCTGGCCCGCTTCACCGGCGGCTGGCGGTTCGACCGGCTGCATCTGGTGGCCCGCCCGCGCGCCGCACCGACCGCCTCCAGTGCTGCCACCCGACAGGCGGGGGAGCGTGCGCTCCTGGCGGACGCAACCTATAGCGGCAGCGTCGATCCCGACTGGTTCTTTCTTCCCCCGACGCCGATCAAGGAACCATCCAGCCGCCGCCTGCTTACGCGCAGCCGGAACAACCCCACCGCGATGGGGCAGGAGAATTACGTTTGGAACGACGCCGCCTTCGGTCCGCACCCCGATCTGCATCTGCTCGACCTGCTTCGCACCTTGAAGGAGCAGCAGATCTTTGCCTTCCATTCCTATGACGGCACCATCTTGCCGCGCTACCGCCTGTATCCGGACAACGATTTTCGTCCTACACCCTGGATCACCGACCGGTACGGCTGGCTGAGCGTGAGGCTGCGCACGCCGAAGCCGCCGTACACCATCCGCATCGGCATTATCGGCGATTCCACCTCACAAAATTTCTATGGCCGCCAGCTGCAGGCCTATCTGAACGCCTGGGCAGCGGCGACGCATCTGGGGGTATCCTTCCAGGTCCTGAATGGCGCGCGCCAGGGGCTGGAACAGCAGGACGAGCTGGCGGTGTTGAAATACGAGATGGCTCCGATGGGGCTGGATTACGTCTATGCCTATTTCGCCCCGACCTTCGCCGTGGCCGGCTATACGCAGACCTTTGCTAGGCTGCCCCCCGGAGTCAGCTTCGGCCATCCGCCGCCTCCTCGGCCAGGGTGGTGGGCGCGAGCGGTGCGGCAGCTGGCGCCGCTGGCCCAGGTTTCGGCACTGGCGCGCGCATTGGTTGAACAATGGACCGGCACCGCGCCCGGCAGCCTGCTGACCGAGCCATCCAAACCGCCGGTGCGGCTGGAACTGCCGGCCGGAGCGCGCGGCCGACGCGTGGATCTGGCACGAGCGGAGAAGAACCCCTATCTTGGTGGCTTGATCGGCGACCTCGACAGGCTGCGCCGGATCGCCGGCAGCATCGGCGCTACCCCGATCGTCTCGGACGAACACTTGTGCGTCTGGAAGGGCATGGTGGTGAACGGCACCACCCACCACCTGCTCTACGACGATCTCAACGGGCCACTGTTCTGGCCGCTGAGCTATGCCGAAATTCGCCGACTGCTAGACATGCACAATGCGACCATCGATACCTGGGCGCGCGCCCAGCATGTGCCGGTGGTGGATATCGACGGACACTATCCGCGCGATCCCGACCTGTGCAGCGACACCTTCCACGATCTGCCGCTGGGAATGCGGCTGCGCGCGTGGATCATCTTCCAGCGCCTCATCCCACTGATCCGGCGCGATCTGGCCGCCGGCATCGTGCCACGCGCCAACGCCGATCCATCGGGCCATAACCCCGCCTTCGCTGCGCCGATCCAGGAGCTGGACCGCACGGCCCTGCTCCGGTGGATGCAGGCCGAGTTGGCCACGGAACGGGCGGCAAAGCAATGATCAGGGCGGGCTGATGATCTATTCCACCTATGCCTTCCTGCTGCTGCTGCCGCCGCTGGTGGTGTGGTTCTACAGCCTGCGCAGTATCCTGACGCAGAACCTGCTGCTGCTGGGCGCCAGCCTGGTCTTCCTGGCCTGGACCAATGTCTGGAACCTTGCGCCCGCCCTGCTGGTGGTGGCAGGAGTGTGGCTGTGGTTCCACATCGATGCGCGCTGGCGCCTCAGCTGGCGGCCGGCCGGCGTGGTGATCAGCCTGCTGGTTCTGCAGCTGGCGTATCTGAAATATCGCAGCTTCATCGCCGAGACCTTCGGCGTCTCGTTGCCGGTGCCTGCAGTGCTGACCGGGCTGATCCCGCTGGGCATCAGCTTCTACAGTTTCGAGGCGATCAGCGCCGTGGTGGATGTGAAGCGCCGGCCGGTGAAGCTGGCGCCGATGAGCTGGAGCCTGTTTATCCTTTTCCTGCCGCACCTGATCGCCGGGCCGATCGTACGGCTGCGGCAACTGGTGCCGCAATTCGAACAGACCCGGAAATTCCGTTGGCGCAGCCTCTCGGTCGGGCTGCATTTCTTTACGATCGGCTTCGCCAAGAAACTGGCCGCCGACCCGCTGGGACGCATCGTGGACCCGGTCTGGTCGGCCCCCGGCCAGGCGTCGTCCGTTGCCCTGCTGCTGGCTCTGCTGGGGTTCTCGGCGCAGCTCTATCTGGATTTTTCCGGCTATACCGACATGGGCCGCGGCATCGCCCGCATGCTGGGCTTCCGCCTGCCGCTGAATTTCCGGGCGCCGTTCTTTGCCCATACCCCGAGCGAGTTCTATCGTCGCTGGCATGTGTCACTCTCGAACTGGATCCGCGTTTTCGTCTATGACACCCTGGCGGTCGCGGTGTTCCGCCGGGTGCGTGGACGCCGCCGGCAGAATCGGGCGCTGTTTGCGGTGATCCTGCTGGTGATGGCGATCTTCGGGCTGTGGCATGGGAGCGCCTGGCATTTCGTGCTGTTCGGGGTGGCACAGGGCTTGGTGATCGCCGGCTGGGCGGCGGTGACCAAGGGCCGGGCGCCGCGCAGCCGGGCCGGCTGGCTGGCAAGCCTGCTGATCCTGCAGGCAAGCTGGCTGTTCTCCCTGGTGCTGTTCCGCGCCGACAGTTTAAGCGCGGCCAGCCAGGTCTTGGTCGGGTTGGCGGATGGCGGCCACTGGTTCAGCCCCGGGCTACTGTGGTGCCCGGTGGCGATGGCGGCTGCGGTGGCGGTGCAGGCGGTAGAATATTACGTGCGTCGCCGCCCCGTGGCGCGCGCCCTGAGATGGCTGCGCGGGAGCGCTCTCGGCGGGACGCTGATGCTGGCCGGATTCGCCGGTGCGTTCGCGATCAAGGTGTGGGTTGACGCGCGGGCCATCGCCGCCACCGGCGTCGGCATGCCGGCCGCCAGCTTCATCTATTTCCGCTTCTGATGCCACCCCCCAGCCGCCGCTTCACCCTTGCCGACCAGCAGGCGTTCGCCGCGCTCTCGGGCGACCACAATCCGATGCATCTTGACCCGCAGGTAGCGCGGCGACTGTTTCTTGGCGAGGTGGTGGTACATGGCGTCCATCTGGTGCTGTGGTCGTTGGAGAGTCTGCTGGCCGCCGGCATGAAGCTGTCGGCGCTGGCTTCCCTGCGTGTCCGCTTCGATCAGCCGGCGGGACTCGAGCGGGACGTGGCGCTGCGCTGGCAGACGACGGATGACCGGGCCGCCGTCACGGCGCAGGGTGCCGCGGGACGATTGATGCGGCTGAACCTGCGGCTCGCGGCGCCGCTGGACCGGGCCTGGGAAGGCCCGCGCGTGCTGCCCCCGCTGGCCTGCCAGGTGCATGGCATGGAGGATCTGACGGCGGCCGCGGGCAGCCTGCCTCTGGTGCTGTCACCGGACTTCGCCGTCTTGTTTCCGCGCCTGGCGGCTGGGTTCTCGCCGCTGCAATCCGCCATCCTGTTGGCCAGTACAAGGCTCGTCGGCATGGTCTGCCCAGGGTTGCATTCGATCTATACCGGCCTTTCGCTGAGCTTCACCCCTGAACTCCTGGCCGCGCGAACGTTGGATTATGCGGTCAGTCGCGCCGACGCGCGGGTGCGGCTGGTGGATATCGCACTCAACGCCCCAGGCCTGCACGGGAGGCTGGAAACGCTGCTGCGGCCCGAGCCGGTGGCGCAACCGAGGTTCGCCGAACTGCGCAATGCGATGCCCCATGGTAGCTTCGCGGGCCAGCGGGCGCTGGTG
Organism: Acetobacteraceae bacterium; assembly: GCA_035532755.1. Classification (GTDB taxonomy): domain Bacteria; phylum Pseudomonadota; class Alphaproteobacteria; order Acetobacterales; family Acetobacteraceae; genus DATKQI01. The sequence continues at coordinate 3,460 of DATKQI010000085.1, read as the reverse complement.
ATCGGCGGTGCGCGTGGACTGGGCGAGCTTACGGCCAAATTGCTGACCATCGCCGGCGCCGATGTCACCATCACCTATCGGCATGGCGCCGATGACGCCGCGCGCGTGATCGCCGAGGCCGCCGCCGCCGGGCACGTCCTGCGAGCACTGCGTTTCAACATCGCAGCCCCCCCGGCCGACGCGCCGGTGCCACCTGGCGGCTTCACCCATGCCTACTATTTCGCCACCCCGCGCATCATCCCTCGTATCGCCTCAGGCCCGATCCAGGACTTCGCCGCCGCGTCGTTCGCCCAGTACCTGGACTATTACGCCACCGGCCTTGCGCGCAGCCTGGAATGGCTGCGGCCACGCGCCGTAACCGATCTGTGCGTCTGGTATCCCTCCACCGTCTTTGTCGGTCAGGAGCCACCGGGGTTGGCCGAATATGCGGCAGCGAAGGCTTGCGGCGAGGCGCTGTGCGCGCAGCTGACTGCGCGGCTCGCGCCGGTGCGGGTGCTGGTCGAGCGGCTGCCGCGCCTGGCGACCGACCAGACCCAGTTTCTGACCGGGCTCAGCCTAGCCGGCAGCGTAGCGACTTTGCGAGCAGCCCTGCTGCGGCTGGCGTGACGACCGGCGTGCATCCGGCGGCTTGCCGACGCTACGCGGCTGCTCCGTGCCCTTGTGCTCGGGCTGGAAGGCTGATTACCGACGCGGATCACGCCGCCCTGGACGTCCGGAAGGCAGATGTCGTGACTGTCAATCGGCCCTTTAATCGCGGGTGGCTGTCAACTCCGGTTTGGCTGTCCATGCCGAGGTCAGGATCCTTTCCGAGGTCACCAACACCACCGTCCCGACAGGGACACCGACCTTTTGACAAAAGGTGCTTTTCGTTAAAAGTCTGATAGGCTCAGTCCAGCATCACCAAGGGTTTCGTGCCGTGCCAAAACGGGTTGCCAGCCGGCGAAATGTCAAGAGTGCGTCCAGCGGTGCCGCCGATGGGCACGAGCGTGCCAAGGACTTTCTCACGGCACCTGAGATCGAGGCGCTACTCGAAGCGCTCAAACGCGGACGGCACGGCACCCGCGACCATCTGCTGGCGCTCATGCTCTACCGCCACGGCCTGCGGGTCAGCGAGGCGATCGGCCTGCGCCGCGACGAGATCGACCTCGACCAGGCCCGCGTTTGGGTCCGCCGCCTCAAGAATGGTCTCTCCGTCGAGCAGCCCATCGCCGGCGACGAGCTGCGGGCGATCAAGCGCCATCTCGCCTCCCGCTCCGACGCCTTGCCCTGGCTGTTCCTCTCCGAGCGCGGCCAGCCTCTGACCCGGCAGTCGGTGAACTACCTCCTCGCCGCAGCCGCCGAGCGTGCCGGATTGTCGGCAGTGCGGCCTCACATGCTGCGCCACTCCTGCGGCTACTACCTCGCCAATCGCGGCTATGACCTGCGGCTGATCCAGGACTATCTCGGCCACCGCGATCCCAAGCACACCGTCCATTACACGCGCACGGCCGCCAGCCGGTTCGAGGGACTCTGGCGATGAGCGGGGCCGCCCAAGACCTCGGCGACCTGATCAGGTGGACCGCGCGCGACGGGTGGCGGGACCGGGTCGATGCCGTCATGGCCGAGCATTTCGAGCCGGCCATGCAGGCCTTCGAGCTCACCTTCGAAGAAATCGACGACGCGCTCGGCGGCGGCTGGGCGGGGACGCTCTGGGGCTGCGCCTTCGAAGACTTCCTGACGCGTCGCTTCGGGCCGGAGAGCGAGAACCCGGTCGAGGCCTACCTACGCCGCCGTGGCTGGAAGGAGCGCGTCGCGACGCGCACCTACATGACTGCCTTGCAGGGCTCCGTCATGAGCTTGCACGAAGTGAGCGACATCGTGCCGGGGCAGTCCTTCCGCGCCCGCGACCTGATCCGCGGCGGCGAGCCGGTGCTCGTCACGGAGCGGACCGCGACGCAGACCCTGAAGCCCTGGGACCGGATCGCCGCCAGGATCGTGGCCGACGGCGATCGGCGGGTCATCGCCGGCGGTGTGCTCGCCTTCACGCTGGAGGGCACGGACCGGCTGTTCGCCACCCTACGTGAGCGGGCCGCTGCCCGGCCGCATGGCGGGCGCACCCGCAAGGCCGACGGCGCCCTCGGCGGCTGGACCGGCTCCGACGAGGACCTGCGCGCTGCGGCGCCCCTGTTCAGCAGCGCCTGGCTGCTCGACGTGCTCCCCCGGGCGCTGGACCGTACGCCGCCGCAGGTCTTCAACAGCGACGGCGACGAGGTCGTTTTCCACACCGTGCGGTTCCCGTTCGCGGCCGAGGCGGCCGCACGCAGCGTCGAGGCGCGGCTGGAGCAACTCGGCGACCTCCGACGGGAGACGGCCACCTTCTGGAACTGGCTTGGGCCGCCGCCAGGCAAGCGGCCCGCGGTCAAAGGCGAAAAGGCGATCGTCTGGAATGTCACCCTCGACGACGGTGGCGTCGTGCTGGGCAACATCGAGCTGAAGGATGCTGCCGTCGTGCTCAGCGTCAGCTCCGCCGCGCGCGCCGAGCGCGGGCGTGCCATGCTAGCCGACGCTCTCGCCGGGCTGGTCGCGACACCGCTAACCGAGATCCAGACCGTCGAGCAGATGCGGGCCGCCACCCCGCCCGCCGGCGGGACCCGGCCCGCGCCAGCGATCCCGCCTGAAGTGCAGGCCGAGCTGGTCCACGACATGCTCGACCGCCAATACCGCTCCCTGCTCGACGAGCCTGTACCGATGCTGGGCAATCTCACTCCGCGCGTCGCCGCCCGCAGTGCTCGCGGCCGGCGGAACCTCGCAACTTGGCTGAAGCACCTGGAAAACCGGTCCAGCCAATCCCCCGACCCGAACGATCCAATGGCAACTTACGATTTCACATGGCTCTGGCGGGAGCTGAAGGTCGAACACCTCCGCGGTTGAGGCACCAGATGGCCAAATCGCACAGCTTCGCGGTCACTGGGCCAGCACCGGATCGGGACCCTACAGCGCCACGTCACCTTCGATCGGGGCGTCCGGGTCAGCGTTCCCTGCTGGCCGATGCGGGCCTCGTCCTGCCACCAGAGTTCGAGCGGCTTGCCGCGGGCGTGCTCTGGCAGCGCTGCGTCTACGAGGGCGGCGAAGTTGCCCTGAAAGAAGCCTGCGCCGTGGCGTCATGGCCGGGATGGCGTGGCCTGGGCACCAGCCGGCGGAAGCCCATCCGCCGCAGCACATCGCTCATGCTGCGCTCGGCCAGCACCACGCCGAACTTGGCGGCGATCGCCCGCGCGAGGTCCGCACGGCGCCAGCGCACAACGCCTTGCTCGGCCGGGTCGGGCCCGCGCCGTACCCATTCGGCGACTTCCGCTTCCTGCTCGGGCGACAGCAGGGGCTTGGGTCCGACATTGCCGGTCTTGTCGGACAGGCCAGCGAGGCCCTGTTCGTTGTAACGATGCACCCAGTCCCGCAAAGTCTGGCGGTCCATGCCGGCCGC
>DATKQI010000084.1:0-11636 GCA_035532755.1 Acetobacteraceae bacterium | reverse complement strand
AGCCAAAGCTCTACGGGGTATTGGTGCCTCGATGTTTGGTCAGCGCTCCGGCGACCGTATCTCGCGCGTGGCGCAGGACAGATCTGTGCTCTTCTGCCGAGACCTCGACAAAGCCCAATCCTCGCAGCAGGAAAATTCCTTCGACAGCCAGCAGTGCGTTGCGGACCTCATGCGCCTTGCCTGACTCCGCTAAGAGCGGATCGAGCAGCGCACGGTAATAGCGTCGCGCTGGCTCCATCATATCGGGGGCGTGTACCAAGGCGGTTACTAGGAAAGCCGCCTTGCGCGTTGCGGCGTCATCCTCATCGAGCGCTTCCTCAATGTGGGCTAGGACCAGTTCGAAGGGCTTAACTGGCTTGCCGTCGAGCCGCCGACCGACCGCCTCTTGAAAGCGCGCGACTTCGCGCTCCAACGCCGCGCGGACCAACCCGTCCTTGGTCGCGAAGCTATAGACGAGACCGCCCTTGCTGATGCCCGCCCGCTCAGCGACGGCATCGAGCGTGAAACTTCGACCTCCGGAATCGAGGATCACGCTCTCGGCGGCGTCCAAAATCCGATCCCGGTCAATTTCCTTTCTACGCGTCAAATTAAGCCCCTTGCTTTTCCGACTGGCCAGTCGCATAACTATTTCCGACTGAGCGGTCGGATTACCATGGCGGTGTGCGCCGTGGAAGCCGGTCTCACCGTTTATCGCCAAGCGAGGATGGAAATATGAACAACAATTTGCCCGCTGCAGCCTTCGGACATTTTGTCATGAAGGTTAGTGACATTAATATCAGTTATCAATTTTACACAAAATTGGGCTTGCGTCCGTTTGGGATATTTCCCGATTTAGCGATCATCGAATTGCGAGGCGGTACACACATTTTGCTATTCAATAAAAACGATGAATTGCCAACTTCACTAAGCTCTAGCCAGCTTGGCCAGCGCGGGGTTCCTTTTAACGAACGACTCGACTTGGTGATTGACGGCAAATCTAGAAACGATCTGGAAATATATAGGACAACTTTGCTGGAAAAGGGGTTGTCCGTAGATGCAATTGCTCAAGATCAATTGTTTGGTCACGACTACTTCCAGTTTGCCGATCCTGATGGCAATGGAATAACGGTCTATACCAGCCACGCAGGAGAGTTATCAGTCTAAACGAGTCGACCGGATGACGTGACCGATCCGACGGCTTTTTGCACAGCCTGCCCTGAAATGCCCCTGCATTTCAGGGACCAGCAGGCCACTGAAAACAAACCCCTGGTGCCCCGGAAATTCATCTTCGAATTTCTGACTCGGGACACTGGAGCATGTTCGCTTCAAGCGAACATGCTCCAGCTTATATTTCACGAGCATTTTCATCGGCTTGGAATCGCCGCGCGATTCCAAGCCGATGATGCGCTAGGCCGCCAGCCGCAGCCCGCCGTCGCAGATGATGACCTGCCCGGACATGAACGTGTCGGAGATGAGGAAGGCGATGGCCTGCGCGATGTCGTCCGCCGTGCCGACACGTCCGACCGGGGCTTTCGCGGCGAAATCCGCGAAAACGGGGGCCTTCTGCTCATCGGTCAGGAAATCCCACCACGGGGTGTCGATGACGCCCGGGGACACGCAGTTGACCCGGAGCGGCTTCAGTTCGGCGGCGAGGATCGGCACGAGTGCCGCGACCGCCGCATTGGCGGCACCGATGCCCGCCGTTCCGGGCATGGCGGCGTGGGCCGTGACCGCCGCGATGAAGGTGATGCTGCCGGTGCTGCCCAGAAACGGCAGCGCCGACTGGGCGCAGGCGAAATGCGGAAAGACCTTCTCCTCGAAACCCTGCCGGACATCGGCGAGGCTGACGGAGGCGAACGGCCCCGCGCCCTTGCCGCTGCCGAGGGCCAGGACGAGATGGTCGAACGAGCCGATCCGCCCGAAGGCATCCCGGACGCCGGCGCTGTCGGCGGCATTCATGGCAAGGGCGGAAAGGTCCCCCTGTGAGGACATCCGTGCGTTCTTCAGCTTCCGCTCGTTGCGCCCGGTGATCGTGACCTTGTGACCGGAACCGAGGAGCTTGCGGGCGGTGGCGAGCCCAATCCCCGACGAACCGCCGACGATGACCGTATGTTGAGTGGACACGAGGCAAATCTCCTTCATGGCTGCTTCTTGACTGCCTGGGAAAACCGCTGGCCGGAACCAGGGCTTCCCATTGTTCGGGGGTGGACGGTCAGGCGGCTTGCGCCGGGCGTTGCTGGCCGGGGGACGCCGGGCCGAGGATGTCCTTGAGCGCCACGAGCGAATTGCGCACGGCGGGGCCGCCCGCATAGAAGGTGAGCTGCAGGATCGTCTCGACGATCTGTTCCTTCGTTGCGCCGGCCTCCAGAGCGGCTTCGGCATGCGCCCGGAGCTGCGGCATGGCATGCCCCTGGGTCACGCAGGAGGCGATCAGGACGAGTTGGCGGGTCAGCAGATCGAGGCCGGGCCGCGCCATCACGCCGCCCAATGCCCATTCGATCGTGATGTCCGCGAAGGCCGGGCAAATCCCGCTCATCTCGGCCACCATCGCTTCCCCGGCATGGCCGCCGTGAAGCTGCTGAAGCAGCGCCAGGCCGGTGCGGTAAAGGGGGCTTTCCTTGGTCATCGATGTCTCTCCTCGGTTCGGGCGCTGTGCGCCGCGGCCCGCACCATCACCGGCCTTGATCTTTCCGTCCAAGACTGTTTTTGACAGGTTTAAGACCTGTGGAGACTGAAATGCTCGACCTTCGCCAGTTGCGCCAGTTCGTGGCGGTCGCCGAAGCCGAGCATGTCGGGCGCGCGGCGGAGGCGCTCAACATGTCCCAGTCGCCGCTCAGCCGGCAGGTGATGCAGCTTGAGGCCATCCTTGGGCTGCGCCTTTTCGAGCGCGCCAGAAAGAGGGTCCGCCTGACGCGCGAGGGACGCGCGTTTCTGACCGAGGCAAGGGTGCTGCTGGCCCAGGCCGAGCGGGTCGAGGCGCTGGGCCGACGCATGGGACGCGGCGAAGCGGGGGCGCTTACGCTGGGCTACGTGGAGGGGGCGGTACACGCGGGGCTGCTCCCGCGCGCCATGCGGCGCTTCCGCGTGCCGCGGCCGGAGATTCGCATCGAGCTTCGGGCGCTCCGATCGGCACCCCAGTTCGAGGCGCTGCGCCGCCGCGAGATCGATTGCGGCCTTCTCTATACCCCGCCTGACGATGACGATCCGGATCTCGCCGGGCTGCGGCTGATGGAAGAGCCCATGCTGCTGGCCGTTCCGGCGGACCATCCGCTCGCCGGCAAGCAGAGCGTCATGCCGGCGGACCTCGACGGCCAACCCTGGGTCTCCCGCCCCCGCGCGCTCAATCCGGGTGCCGAGGACCGGTTTCTGAGCGCCTGCGCCGCCTGCGGATTCACGCCCGACTTGCGTTTCGAGGCGGGCGATCCGGCGACGAGCCTCGGCCTGGTCGCGGCGGGTCTCGGCCTTGCACTGGTTCAGGCGAGCATGCGCACGATCATCCGATCGCCCGATGTCGTTCTCGTCGATCTGCCCTGGTATCCTCTGACCGTACGCCTCCACGCGGCCTGGCGGCGGGCGGATGCGAGTTGCCTCGTGACGGAATGGCTCCGCGCGCTGCGGGACGCCTGATGCCAACCGGCGAAAGCATCGACCCATTCCCGCGAAAGCGGGAATCCAGGCTCGCACGATGGCCGGCCCCGGTGCGTGCGGGAGGAAATGTCCAAGACGGGCTCATTCTGGGCTAGGCTCCCTCCATGGCGGGCCGGGCCGGGCTGTCCGGCGCCCGCCGGACGGCGGGAATCCGGACCGGCCGGGCACCACGCGCAAGCAAGAGGCCGCGGAGCGGCCCGGATGGAGACGCCAGGATGTCTGCCATATCGCCAGTCACAGCCTCGGGGACCGCGGACGGCGCCGGTCCGCGCTCGGCTGCTCCACGGTCCGTGGCCCTGGTGGGGCCGTATGGGAGCGGCAAATCCATTCTGTTCGAGGCGCTGCTTGAAGCCGCCGGCGCGCCGGCCAAGCGGGTGGCCGACCCGCGCAACCGCACCATGGGAATCGAACTCCGGCTCGGCCATTGCAGCTATCTGGGCGACGCGTGGTCGATCCTGGACTGCCCCGGATCGATCGAGTTCATCCACGAGACGGAGGCGGCGCTCGCGATGGTGGATATGGCGGTCGTGGTGTGCGAGCCGACGCCATCGCGCGCGCTGGCGGTGGCGCCGCTGCTGAAATACCTGGCTGCCCGGGGCGTTCCGCACATGATGTTCATCAACAAGATAGACACGCTGGAGGGGCGCGTGCGCGACATCTTGGCCGCATTGCAGGCCCATGCCGCCTCCCCGCTCGTGCTGCGCCAGGTGCCGATGCGGGAAGGCGAGGCGGTGACCGGCTATGTCGATGTGGTGAGCGAGAACGCCTATCGCTACCGCCCGGGCGCGCCGTCGGGGCTGGTGCAGCTTCCCTCCGGGATGGCGGAGCGCAAGCAGGAGGCACGGGCCGCGCTGGCCGAAGTTCTCGCGGACCATGACGATGCGCTGCTGGAGAAGATCCTGGACGATGTGAAGCCGACCAGCGCCGAGATCTACGACGATTTGCGCAAGGACCTGGCGGCCGGCGCGGTGATCGAGGTGCTGCTGGGGGCGGCCGAGCACCGCCATGGCGTCCGCCGGCTATGGAAGGCGCTCCGCCATGACACGCCGGAGCCGGCGGTGGCGGCCGCCCGCGCCGGCGTGGCCCCGGCGGGCCCGCCGCTCGCCCAGGTGTTCAAGACCGTGCACGCGGGCCATACCGGCAAGCTGTCCTATGCCCGCATCTGGCGCGGCACGCTGCGCGACGGCGCGATCCTGGACGGCGCGCGGCTGGGCGGGCTCTATCGGTTTCCCGGGGGCGAGCCGGCCAAGGCGACGGAGGCGCAGGCCGGCGAGCTGGCGGCGCTGGCGCGGCTGGAGGGTGTTGCGACCGGCGCCACGGTCTCGCCGGCCGGGCCGGCCGAGGCGCTCGCCTTCCCCCGGCCGTGGCCGCCTGTCTATGCGCAGGCGATCGCCACCGTCGATCGCAAGAACGACATGAAGCTGTCGGGTGCGTTGCAGAAGATCACCGAGGACGATCCGTCGCTTCTCATCGAGCAGAACCAGCAGACCGGCGAGATGGTTTTGCGCGGCCAGGGCGAGATCCATCTCAACGCGGCGATCGAACGGCTGGCGCGGCTGTACGGGTTGCAGGTTGCCGCCACGCGGCCGCAGGTTGCCTACAGGGAGACGATCCGCCGCGCGGTGCACGAGCATGCGCGGCTGAAGCGGCAGACGGGCGGGCATGGCCAGTTCGCCGACCTGAAGCTCGACATCGCGCCGCGCGCCCGCGGCGAGGGCTTTCTGTTCATCGACAAGATCGTTGGCGGCGTGGTGCCGCGGCAGTACATTCCGGCCGTGGGCGAGGCGGCGGAAGAAGCGGCGCGCAAGGGGCCGCACGGCTTTCCCGTGGTCGATATCGCCGTGACCCTGGTGGACGGCACCTTCCATTCGGTTGACAGTTCCGACATGGCATTCAGGTCCGCCACCCGCATGGCGATGACGGAAGGCCTGGCGAAGGCCGACCCGGTGGTGCTGGAGCCGATCGACCATGTTTCGGTGGCGGTGCCGAACGAGTTCACATCCCGCGTCCAGCGGCTGCTGACCGCGCGGCGCGGGCAGATCCTCGGCTATTCCGAGCGGCCGGACTGGACGGGGTGGGACGAGGTGGAGGCGCTGATGCCGGGCGCGGAACTGCATGACCTGATCATCGAGCTGCGATCCCAGACGATGGGCCTTGGCACCTACCAGCGGCGGTTCGATCACCTGGCCGAAGCACCGGCGCGGAACGGACGCGGGCCGGTCTGACGGGACCGAGGCCTGATCGAGACAGGGGCCTGATTGATTCGTGATGAGGACACGAAGGGCGACGTTCAACACATCATTGTTTTCCAAGGAGGTATCATCGTGGCTTTGAATCCGTTTGCCGCACCCCCCATGCCTGTGCCGGCACGCCCCGCGCCCCCCGATGCGGCGCGTGCCCCGGCGCAAAGGCCTGCCGAGCGACGCACACTGGTTGTCGGCCGCGGCATCAGCCTGCAAGGCACGGTGCAGGACGCCGAGCGGTTGGTGGTGGAAGGCACTGTCGAGGCCACCATGATCCATGCGGCCGAGCTGTCGGTGCCGCTCGGCGGTCTTTTCAAGGGCGAGATCGAGGTCGAGACGGCCGAGATCGCGGGCACGATCGACGGCACGCTCACGACACGCACCAGTCTGCTGGTGCACGCGACCGGACGCGCCCTCGGCAAGATCCGGTGCCATCGCCTGCGGGTCGAGGACGGCGGACAGGTGACCGGGCAGATCGAGATGATCCCCGAGGCCGCCAAGGGATAGATCGACAGGGGCAGGTTCCGGTTGTTCCGGCGCACGCGGAATTCGGACCTGATGGGGCGTACGAACCTGCCTACTTGACACGCGGCTGTCATCCTGCGGAAATTGGCCAGTCATCAGACCAATTTGGGCGACACTCAACCGGCATGTCGATCGCAACGCTGGCACCGATCCGAAGCGAGACGCGCGAGCAGGCGGTGCTGGCCGCCGTGGCGCGCTTCATCGCGGACAGCGCCATCGCGCCGGGGATGCGCCTGCCGACCGAGCGGGAACTGGCGGAGCGGCTGGCCGTCGGCCGCTCCACCATCCGCGAGGCGATGAAGCGGTGGGAGGGGCTGGGCATCGTCGAGATCCGCAAGGGGTCCGGCACCTATCTGGTCAAGCCCGTCTCCCCGGACAGCGTGCACATGCCGCTGACGGTGACGGCGGGGGATGTGGCCGATCTGATGCATCTGCTGGATTTGCGCCGGGCGCTGGAAAGCGAGGCCGCGGCGCTGTGCGCGGAGCGGGCGAGTGCGACCGAGATCGCCGCCATCGGCGTGCGGCTGGAGCGGCTTGAGGTTGCATTCCGCGAGCGGGATGGCGCTTCGGCGGATGAGGACTGGGACTTTCATCAGCTGGTGATCGCCACCGCGGGCAACCCGCTGTTCGTGCAGATCGTGAGCACGGTGCGCGACACGCTGCACCGGTTCTGGGAATACCCGCTGGATATGCGCGAATTCGGCCATGCGAGCTTCCCGTTCCATCGCACGATGTTCGAGGCGATCGCGCGGCGCGATCCGGCTGGTGCGCGGGCGGAGGCGCTGAAACTGATGGATGCGACGCGCGAGGACCTTCGGCGCGCCGCCGCACGGCAGGGATTGCGGACGCATGGATGAGCTGAGCCTGACGGACCGGGAAGCGATGCTGGAGCGCGCCGCGACGCTGCTGGCGCATGACGAGGACCTGCCGTTCGATCCGGTGGTGCCGCCGATCTACCAGACCTCGCTGTTCACCTTCCGCAGCTACCAGGAGATGGAGGACGCGTTTTCCGGGCAGCGGCGGCGCCCGGTGTACAGCCGGGGCGACAACCCGACGGTGCAGGCCTTCGAACAGCGGATCGCGGCCCTGGAGCATGCCGAGGCGGCGCGGGCGTTCTCCTCCGGCATGGGGGCGATCAGCGCTTCGGTGCTCGCCTTCGCCGGAGCGGGAGACCGCATCCTGGTGGTGCGGCATGTGTATGGCGATGCGTTCCGGCTGTTCCAGCGGCTGCTGCCGGAACTCGGCATCACCGTGGACTATGTGGACGGATCGGATGCGGCCGCCGTGGAAGCCGCACTGCCGGGCGCGCGGGTGCTGTACCTGGAATCGCCCAGCTCGATCATGTTCGAATTGCAGGACCTGCCGCGGCTGGCGACGGCAGCGCGCGCGCAGGGCGTGACCACGATGATCGACAATTCCTGGGCGACGCCGGTGTTCCAGCAGCCGCTGCGCCACGGGATCGACCTCGTGCTGCACTCGGCTTCCAAATACATCGGCGGGCATTCGGACACCGTGGCCGGCGTGGTGGCCGGGCCGGCGGAGCTGATCCAGCGGATCAACGAGCGGACCTATCCGTATCTCGGCGCGAAGCTCTCGCCGTTCGAGGCATGGCTGCTGATCCGCGGGCTGCGCACGCTGCCGCTGCGGCTGCAGCGGCACGAGGCGAGCGGGCTGCTGATCGCGCGCAGGCTGCGGCAGCATCCCGCGGTGCGGCGGGTGATGCATCCGGTGTTTTCCAACCACCCCGGCCGCGCCACGCTTGGCGGCTTCAGCGGGCTGTTCTCCTTCGAGGCCGATGACACGATCGACATCCCGCGCTTTGTCGATGCGCTGCGCCTGTTCCGCATGGGCGTGAGCTGGGGCGGCCACGAAAGCCTGGTGGTGCCGGCGCGGGCGAGCCTGAAGCAGACGCCGGGGAGCAACTCGATGTCTTACTTCGGCGTGGCGCCGCAGACCGTGCGGCTGCACGTGGGCCTGGAAAACCCCGAGGATTTGTGGAGCGATCTCGAACGCGCGCTGGCTGCATCGGACAACAGGAAATGACAGGAAGGAGGAATGCCGCAATGAAGAAGCTGATTCTGGCCGCCGCTTTCGCCGGGCTGCTGCCCGCGTCCCAGGCAATGGCCGCCACCACCATCCGGATGGTCGAGGTCATCACCAGCCCGCCGCGCACGGTGCTGCTGAAAAGCCAGATCGCGGCGTTCGAGAAGGCCAATCCCGGCATCCATGTGAAGCTGACCTCGCTCGCCTGGGGCACCGCGTTCCAGAAGCTGCTGAGCATGGTGCAGGCGGGCGATACGCCCGATGTGGTGGAGATGCCGGACCGTTGGCTCGGTCTGTACGGCGGCAACGGCAAGCTGTTCGACATGCAGGCCGACTTCAACGCGTGGCCGGATCACGCGAAGATCGGCCCGCTTGCCGAGAAGGTGGGCACCTCCGTCGGCGGGAAGCTGTACCAGATCCCGTATGGCTACTACGTGCATGGATTGCTGTGGAACACGAAGCTGTTCAAGCAGGCCGGCCTGTCCGGCCCGCCGGCGACGATGCAGCAGTTCTATGACGACGCGGCGAAGCTGTCGAAGCTGCCGGGGAAATACGGCTACTGCCTGCGCGGCGGGGCCGGCGGGTTCGCGCCGGTGCAGATGTTCATGGACACGATGGACGGCAAGCCCGGCTACTTCAATCCGAACGGCACCTCGATCTTCAGCGAGCCGGGCGCGATCAAGGGCTTGCAGATGCTGATGGACATCTATCGCCATGGCTATGCGCCCAAGGATTCGGTGAGCTGGGCTTTCAACGAGGTGGTATCGGGCTTCTATACCGGCACCTGCGCGATGCTGGACCAGGACCCGGATTCGCTGATCGGCATCGTGGGCAAGATGAACCCGAAGGATTTCGCGGTGGCGCCGATGCCGGTGGGGCCCTCGGGCAAGGCGTACCCCACGCTCGGCTACGGCGGGTGGGCGATCTTCGCGCATTCGAAGCACAAGGGGGCGGATTGGAAACTGATCTCCACCCTGCTCTCGCCGCAAGACAACCTTGCATGGTCGAAGCTGGTCGGCACGCTGCCGATCTATGATTCCGCGCGGAAGGACCCGCATTTCGCGACCGCGAACTACAAGGGTTTCTTCGACGAGCTGAAGAACCCGCAGAAATACGTGTTCGTGGAATACCCGACCTACCTGCCGGATTTCGCCTATTTCTTCGACGACCTCTCGCTGAAATCCTACCAGCAGGCGCTGCTGGGGCAGAAGAGCGCGAAGCAGGTGGCGGACCGGTGGGCGGCCTACCTGACGAAGCGGCAGCTTGCCTACATGGCCAAGCATCCGGCGCATTGACCGGCCGATGCGGGCTGCTGCATCGACGCTCGATGGTCTGCCCGCCGCCGGCTTGCGCCGGCGGCGGGTTGCGGCGGCGGCCGAGCCGTGGGTGTATCTCAGCCCGGCGCTGCTGATCCTGGCCGTCGTGCTGCTGGTGCCGCTGGTGCTCGGCATCGCCTATTCCTTCCGGCGGTTCAGCGCGTTCGGATCGCATTACGTCGGCCTCGCGCAGTACCGGCGGATGCTGACGGACCCGGAGTTGCGGCAGGCGCTGTTCAACACGCTGTGGTGGACGGCGGGCAGCCTGGTGCTCCAGTTCCTGCTGGGGCTCGGGCTCGCGCTGCTGCTGGTGCGCCCGTTCGTCGGCCGGCGGCTGGTGCAGGCGCTGGTGTTCCTGCCCTGGGCGGTGCCGAGCTTCCTGGCCGGGCTGGTGTGGGCGTGGCTGTTCAACCCGGTGATCGGGCCGATCCCGCACTGGCTCGCCGCGATCGGCTTGCAGAAGACCCCGACCAACATCCTTGCCGAGCCAGGTGTTGCGATGTGGGGGCCGATCATCGCGAACGTGTGGTTCGGCATTCCGTTCTTCGCGATCACGCTGCTCGCGGCGCTGAAATCGGTGCCCGATGCGCTCTACGAAGCCTCCGCCATCGACGGTGCCGGCCCGTGGCAGCGGTTCTTCCATGTCACGCTGCCGTTCATCGCGCCGACCATCGCCATCACGGTGATGCTGCGCACCATCTGGATCGCCACCTTCGCCGACCTGATCTTCGTGATGACGCATGGCGGGCCGGCGGGCGCGACCAACACGATCGCCACCTATGTCTATGTCACCGCCTTCGAATCGCTCGACAAGGGCTATGCGTCCACCGTGGCCGTGCTGTTGCTGGCGCTGCTCGTGCTGTACGCGCTGGGGTTGATCCGCGTGCGGCACATCTTCGCCACCGCGGGTTGAACGCATGATCACCGGCGGTTCCCGCATCTCGCGCCGCGTGCTGGGCGCAGGCTTCTACGGCGCGATCGGGCTTTATGTCGCCTTCGCGCTGTTTCCCCTGTTCTGGACGCTGAAGATATCGCTCACGCCGACACGGCTGCTCTATCGCGAGGGCATCACCGCCTGGCCCGGCATCACCACGCTGCGGCATTACGCGCAGGTGCTGACGACGACGCATTTCCCGCGCTACTTCCTCAACAGCGTGCTGGTTTCGGCCGCCACTTCCGTGATCGTCACGCTGATCGCCGCGGCCGCTGGCTACGCGCTGTTCCGCTTTCCCTTCCGCGGCAAGCGGCTCGTGTCGTTCCTGCTGCTGCTGACGCAGACGTTCCCGCTGGTGATGGTGATCCCGCCGATCTACCGCATCATGGGCGCGCTCGGGCTCACCAACAGCCTGATCGGTCTTGTGGTGATCTACACCGCCTTCAACATCCCCTTCGCGACCTTCCTGATGGAAGCCTTCTTCGAAGGCGTGCCGCGCGAGCTGGAGGAGGCGGCGATGATCGACGGCTGCACGCGGGCCGGCGCGCTGCGCCGCGTGGTGCTGCCGCTCGCGCTGCCGGGGATGGGGGCGACGATCGGCTTCGTGTTCACCGCGGCGTGGAGCGAGCTGCTGTTCGCGCTGATGCTGATCGACGACGACAGAGCCAAGACCTTCGCCGTCGGCCTGCTCACCTTCATCGGCAAGTTCGCGGTGGACTGGGGGCAGATGATGGCGGCTGCCGTGCTCGGGCTCATCCCCGTGTGCCTGCTGTTCGCCTTCCTTCAGCGCTATCTCGTCGCCGGGCTCACGGCCGGCGCGGTCAAGGGATAGAAGGGAGGCGAGGGGGATATTTCCCCCTCGCCGGGTTCGCTTATACCAAGGCTCGCTGATCGCGACCCATGGTATCGAGTCTTGGTTTTGCGCGCCGCCGCCAGCCAACCCGGCGC
>DATKQI010000083.1:0-2971 GCA_035532755.1 Acetobacteraceae bacterium | reverse complement strand
CACCTGCTCACCACCATGGGCAGCGAGGTGCGCCTCGTCGGCCCGCCCACGCTGATCCCGGCCGAGGCCGATGCGCTGGGCGTGACCGTCTTCCACGACATGGCGGCCGGGCTGAAGGATGCGGACATCGTGATGATGCTGCGGCTGCAGAAGGAACGCATGGCCGGCAACCTCATCCCCAGCGCGCGCGAGTATTTCCGCTTCTATGGCCTCGATGCCGCCAAGCTCGCCGCCGCCCGGCCCGATGCGCTGGTGATGCACCCCGGTCCGATGAACCGCGGCGTGGAGATCGACAGCGCGGTGGCCGACGACCCGGTGCGCAGCGTGATCCGCGAACAGGTGGAGATGGGGGTCGCGGTGCGCATGGCCGTGCTGGACACGCTCTCCCGCAGGCTCATGCGAAATGATTGACACGCTGTTCCGCACCGCCCGCCTGCTCGATCCCGCCACCGGCCTCGACCAGACCGCCGATCTGCTGGTGCGGGACGGCCGGATCGCCGATTTCGGCGCCGGCCTCGGCCGCCCCGAAGGTGCGACGGTGATCGAGGCCGAGGGCGCGGTGCTGTGCCCCGGCCTTGTGGACATGCGCGCGGACCTGGGGGAGCCCGGCTTTGAATACCGCGAAACCATCGCCTCGGCCGCCGCCGCGGCTGCCGCGGGCGGCATCACCACCCTCGCCGCCCTGCCCGATTCGGCCCCCGCGATCGACGATCCGGCGCTGGTGCGCTCGCTCCGCGCCCGCGGGGCCGAAACCGGCAGCCTCGACATCCTGCCCTACGGTGCGCTGACCCGCGGCTGCCGGGGCGAGGAGATGGCTGAACTCGGCCTGCTGCGGGAGGCGGGTGCGGTGGCCTTCACCGACGGCGCCCGCGCGATCGGCCCGGCAAGGCTGATGCGGCTCGCCCTGTCCTACGCGCGCGGCGTCGGCGCGATGGTGGTGCAGCACCCGGAAGATCCCTCGCTCGCGGCCGGCGGGGCGGCGAACGAGGGCGCGCAGGCGACGCGGCTCGGCCTGCCCGGCATTCCGGCGGCGGCCGAGGCGATCATGGTGGCGCGGGACATCCGGCTCGCCCAACTTACCGGCGGTTCGGTGCACTTCGCCCATGTCTCCACCGCCGAGGCGATCGATCTCATACGGAAATCGAAGGATGCCGGAATTTCTGTAACATGTGACACTGCGCCCCCCTATTTCGACCTGAACGAGACCGCGATCGGCGATTTCCGCACCTATGCCAAGCTCTCCCCGCCGCTGCGCCGGGAGGCGGATCGGCTCGCGGTGTGCGCGGCGCTCGCCGACGGCACGATCGACGCCATCGCCTCCGACCACGCGCCGCGCGATGCGGACGACAAGCGCCAGCCCTTCGCCCAGGCCACGCCTGGCGGCACCGGGCTCGCCACGCTGCTCGCCGTCACGCTCGCGCAGGTGCATGGCGGGGTGCTGACCCTGGCCCAGGCGATCGCGCTGCTGACGGTGCGGCCGGCACGGCTGCTCGGCAGCGAGGCCGGGCGGCTGGCGAAGGGGGGCATGGCGGATCTGTGCCTGTTCCACCCGGAGGCGATCTGGCAGGTGGAGGCCGGGGCGCTGCCGGGCAAGGCGCAGAACACGCCGTTCGACGGCCGCGCCCTGGAAGGCCGCGTGCTGGGCACCTGGAAGGCCGGCCGGAGGGTGTTCGGATGATCCTCGGAGCACTGCTGATCGGCTACCTGCTGGGCGCGATCCCGTTCGGCCTGCTGCTGACGCGCGCCGCCGGGCTTGGGGATATCCGCAAGATCGGCTCCGGCAACATCGGCGCGACCAACGTGCTGCGCACCGGCCGCAAGGGGCTCGCCGCGGCGACGCTGCTGCTCGATGGGGCGAAGGGCGCGGCCGCCGTGCTCGCCGCCGGTGCCCTGTTCGGGCCGCGCGCGGGGCTGGTGGCGGGGTTCGCCGCGGTGATCGGGCACATGTTCCCGGTGTGGTTGCGGTTTCGCGGCGGCAAGGCGGTCGCGACCGGGCTGGGCGTGATGATCGCCGCTTCCTGGCCTGTGGGCGCGGCCATGTGCGCGATCTGGCTGGTGATGGCGGCGGCGACGCGGATTTCCTCGGCCTCCGGGCTGACCGCCTTTGCCCTCGCGCCGTTGCTCGCGCTGCTGGACGGCAAGGGCGGGGTGGCCCTGCTCGCGCTGCTGATCGCCCTGCCGGTGTTCGCCCGCCATCACGCCAACATCCGCCGCCTGCTGGCCGGAACCGAACCCCGGATCGGCGCCGGCAAATGATCGCGCCCGAGGCGCGGGACCGGCTGCGCCTCGCGCGCGCCGAAGGGGTGGGGCCGGTCACGTTCCGCCGCCTGCTGCGCCGCTACGGCACTGCCGCCGCCGCCATCGCCGCCCTGCCCGGCCTCGCCCGCGCCGGCGGGCGGGCCGGCGCATCCAAGGTGCCCACGGAAGCCGCGGTCGCGCGCGAGATCGAGCAGGTGGCGCGGCTGGGCGGGCGGCTGCTGGTGCTGGGGGCGGCGGATTATCCGCCGCTGCTGCGCCTGCTGGACGATGCGCCGCCGGTGCTCGCGGTGCTGGGCGATCCGGCCGTGCTGAGCCTGCGCGCGGTGGCGCTGGTGGGCGGGCGCAACGCATCGGCGAACGGCCGGCGCATCGCCGAGGACCTGGGCGCATCCCTGGCGGCGGCGGGGTTCGCCGTGGTGTCGGGGCTGGCGCGCGGAGTGGACGCGGCGGCGCATCGTGGGGCGATGGCGGCGGGCCGCACCGTCGCGGCCATCGCCGGCGGGCTCGATCAGCCCTACCCGCCCGAGCATGCCGACCTGCAGCGCCAGATCGCGGAGACCGGCGCGGTGGTGGCGGAGGCGCCGCTGGGCGTGATCCCGCAGGCCCGCCATTTCCCGCGCCGCAACCGCATCATCGCCGGGCTCGCGCTGGGCGTGGTGGTGGTGGAGGCCGCACCGCATTCGGGCAGCCTGATCACCGCGCGTCTGGCGCA
>DATKQI010000082.1:0-6595 GCA_035532755.1 Acetobacteraceae bacterium | reverse complement strand
CAGGCGGAGCACATTGGCGATCAGCGCCCGCTCCTGCCGGTCCAGCTCCGGCACCTCGCCGGGCAGTTGCGGCGCGTCCGCCGCCTCCTGCACCAGCTCGGCGATGGAATCGCGCAGGCTGGTCTCGGAACCGCGGCGGTGCAGCAGGGCGCGAAGCCGGCCGGCGAGGGAGGGGCGGATGCCGCTCATCCGCGCCGCCACGGGTTCGGCACACGCAGGCGGTGCAGGATGCGCGCCTCCGCCATCTCCATCCGCCGCGCGTCCCCCGGGTGGTGATGGTCCTCTCCGCCCAGGTGCAGCGCGCCGTGCACGACGAGGTGGGCGAGGTGGTGCGCGGGCAGCTTGCCGCCCGATGCCGCCTCCCGCCGGACAACCCCGAGGGCAAGAACGATCTCCCCGCCCAGGCCGGGGCCGGCGGGTTCGAAGGTCAGCACATTGGTGGGCTTGTTGCGGCCGCGGTGGCGCGCGTTCAGCCGCCGCACCGCCAGATCGTCGGCCAGCAGCACGGTATCGGCCCCGCCCACCGCGGCGGCGGCGCGGGCGGCGATGCGCTCGGCGTTGCGGACGGAGCGCCGCCAGCGCGCATCGACAACGACGATGCGCGCCGGGGCGTTGGTACTTCGCGGTTCCACCGCCGTATTATTTCCCGGTTCCACCATCCCTCTCTCGCCCGCGCCGCGCGTCCCGGGCATGGTCCCGCGCGGCCGTCTGGCGCTGGTCGTAGGCATCCACGATGCGGGCCACCAGCGGGTGGCGCACCACATCCCGCCGGTCGAACCGCGCGACCGCGATGCCCGGCACGCCCTCCACCGTCTCCAGCGCGTCGGACAGGCCCGAGCGGGTGCCGGCCGGCAGGTCGATCTGGCTGAGATCGCCGGTGATCACCATGCGCGTGCCCTCGCCCATGCGGGTGAGGAACATCTTCATCTGCACCGGGCTGGTGTTCTGCGCCTCGTCCAGGATCACGAAGGAATGGGCGAGCGTGCGGCCGCGCATGAAGGCGAGCGGCGCGACCTCGATCTCGCCCGTGCCCATCCGGCGGATCACCTGGTCCCCCGGCATCATGTCGTGCAGCGCATCGTACAGCGGGCGCAGGTAGGGATCGACCTTCTCCTTCATGTCGCCCGGCAGGAAGCCCAGCCGCTCCCCGGCCTCCACCGCGGGGCGGGAGAGCACGATGCGATCGACCCGGCCGGATTGCAGCATGGCCACCGCCTGCGCCACCGCCAGATAGGTCTTGCCGGTGCCGGCGGGGCCGACGCCGAACACCATTTCGTGCTGCGTCAGCATCTCCATATAGGCCGCCTGCCCGGCGCTGCGCGGCCCCACCGCGCCGCGGCGGGTGCGGATGGCCGGCAGGTCCGACAGCGGCAGGCGCGGGTCCGCCTCCGGCCCGTTCATGCGGATGGCGGCATCGACATCGGAGATGGAGATGGCCTCCCCGCGCTCCAGCCGGAGATACAGGGCGTTCAGCGCCGCCTGGGCGGCCTCCACCCGGTCCGGCTCCCCGCCGATGGCGATGCGGTTGCCCCGGCAGGACAGCCGCACCCCCAACCCCTGTTCCATTCGCACCAGATGCCGATCGTGGTCGCCCAGCAGCAGGGGCAGCAGGGCATTGTCGGCGAATTGCAGGGTGATCGCCTTGCCGGCTGGCGCCGGCGCGGGCGTGGCGGCGGAGATGTGGGTCAAGCGCAGGCTCGCTCCTCTGGCATGGGTGCAGTGTGCATTGTTCCGGTGAGAGAATTGGTGTGCGCGGCGGTGATATGCACCGGGGCGATGCGGCCGATCAGCGTTGCCGGGCCCGCAAGATGGACCGGCTGCAGATAGGGCGAACGCCCGGCGATCTGCCCCGGATGGCGGCCCGGGCCGGTGAACAGCACGGGCAGGTCTCGCCCCGCGCAACTTTCGTTGAACGCCGCCTGCTGCGCCCGCAGCAGCGCCTGCAACGCCTGCAGCCGCGCATCCTTCTCGGCCTCGGCCACCTGCCCGCCCGCCCCGGCGGCCGGCGTGCCGGGCCGGGGGGAGTATTTGAAGCTGAACGCCTGCGCGAAGCCGACCCGGCGGACGAGGTCGAGCGTCGCCTCGAAATCCGCCGCCGTCTCGCCCGGATGGCCGACGATGAAATCGGACGAAAGCGCCAGATCGGGCCGCGCGGCGCGCAGCTGGTCGATCAGCGCGAGATAGTCCGCCACCGTGTGCCGCCGGTTCATCGCCGACAGGATGCGGTCGGACCCCGATTGCACCGGCAGGTGCAGGAACGGCATCAGCGCCGGCACCTTCGCATGGGCCTCGATCAGCTCCGCGTCCATGTCGCGCGGGTGGGAGGTGGTGTAGCGGATGCGGGCGAGCCCCCCGATCTCCGCCAGCTCCCGGATCAGCCGGCCGAGGCCCCATGTGCCGCCATCCGGTGCGTCGCCATGATAGGCGTTAACATTCTGCCCCAGCAGCGTGATCTCCCGCGCCCCGCTGCCCACCAGCCGGCGCGCCTCGGCCAGCACCGAGGCGGCGGGGCGGGAGGCTTCGGCCCCGCGCGTGTAGGGCACCACGCAGAAGCTGCAAAACTTGTCGCAGCCTTCCTGCACGGTCAGGAAGGCGGTCAGCCCGCCGGCGGTCTGCGGGGCGGCGGCTTCGGGCAGGAAGTCGAACTTCTGTTCGGCGGGGAAGCTCGTGTCGATCACCGCCCCGCCGGCGCGCGCCACGCGAGCGACCATCTCGGGCAGGCGGTGATAGGTCTGCGGGCCCAGCACGATGTCCACGAACGGCGCGCGGGCCAGGATTTCCGCCCCTTCCGCCTGCGCCACGCAGCCGGCCACCGCCAGGATCATCCGCTGCCCCGCCGCCGCGCGCCCGGCCTTCAAGCCGCGCAGGCGGCCGAGTTCGGAAAACACCTTCTCGGCCGCGCGGTCGCGGATGTGGCAGGTGTTGAGGATCACCATGTCCGCCTCGTCCGGGCTCGGCGTGGGCGCGTAACCCAGCGGGGCCAGCACGTCGGCCATGCGCGCACTGTCGTACACGTTCATCTGGCAGCCCCAGGTGATCATGTGCAGGCGGCGCGGCGTGGGGGTGGCGGGATCGGGAAGTGGCGGCAGGCCGTGGTCTGGCGAGCTCTGGCGCATCAGGCAAACATCTCCACCCGGGCCCGGCGGACCAATCCGGCCGGGCGAGGGGGAGGAATCGCGGTCCGCGTCGATCCGGTCAAGCGCAAGGGCGCCGATCAACCTCCTTCATCGCGCACGAGTGTCGCAGATGGACCCGGCGCCTTGTCAAGCACGCGTTGATGAAGGCTGCGGCGCGGCGCCCGGCGGGGATGGCCGGTTCTGCCGCAGCCGGGCCGCGCCATCGGCCACGATCTGCCACACCGCCTGGGTCAGCGCCTTGCGGTCGGGGAACAGGGTCGCGTCCAGCGGCTCATGCAGCCAGATCGTCACCCGCATGCCGCGCTGCCGGCCGATGCGCCAGACGTGGGAGGCAAGGTCCATGTCGCCGAACCAGGCGAACAGCGGCTGGCTGGCGCGCCGCGCGGGCAGGAAGCTCAGCCGGTCGTACACCACAGACACCGGCTGGATCGCCGGCGGGTTCGGCCCCTCGGCCAGTGCGAGGAAGGAGGAGCGGAACGGCATCACCCGGCTGCCGTCGGAGGTCGTGCCCTCGGGGAACAGGAACAGGTTGTCGCCGGCGGCAAGGCGCGCGGCCAGGTCGCCACGCTCGCGCGCCGTCGCGGTGGTCTTCCGGCTGACGAAAACGGTACGGCCGAGGCGCGCCACCGTCGCGATCAGCGGCCAGCGCCCCACCTGCTCCTTGGCGATGAAGCAGCCCTCCAGCCGCCCGCCGAGGGCGGGGATGTCGAGCCAGGAGGAATGGTTCGACACGAACAGCACCGGCCGCCCCGCCGGCACCGGGGCGCCGATCAGCCGCACCTGCAGCCCCAGCAGCCGGCACACCCCGGCCCAGAAGATGCGGGCGAACACCACCTTGCCGCGCCCCATCCTCCCGCCCGCGAACAGCAGCAGCACCGCCTGCACCGGCACCGCGACCATTGTCCAGGCCAGCACGCAGATCACCCGGCGCAGCGCGCGCAGCGTGCCCAGGGGCAGCAGCGCGGCCGGCCAGGCGGGGGCCGGCCGCGTGGACGCCGTGGTTCGGCGGAGGCGTTTCGGGGCTGCGATCACGCCGCGCGCTTGGCCTCGATGCAGTCCCAGATCGCCTGGTCGAGCCTGGTGCCGTCGAAACGGGCGATCTCCTGCAAGCCGGTGGGGGAGGTGACGTTGATCTCCGTAAGGTAGTCGCCGATCACGTCGATGCCGACGAAGATCAGCCCCTGGGCGCGCAGCGTGGGCCCGATGCGTTCGCAGATCTCGTGCTCGCGTGCGGTGAGCACGGATTTCTCCGGCCGTCCGCCGACATGCATGTTCGACCGTGATTCGCCCGCCGCCGGCACCCGGTTGATCGCGCCCAGCGCCTGTCCGTCCACCAGGATGATGCGCTTGTCGCCCTGCCGCACCGCCGGTTCGTACCGCTGGATCATCAGCGGCTCGCGCGAGCGGGCGAAATGCATCTCCAGCAGCGAGCCCAGGTTCTCGTCATCCGGCCGGATGCGGAACACCCCGGCCCCGCCGTTGCCGAACAGGGGCTTCACGATGATGTCGCCGAACTCCGCGCGGAAGGCGCGGATCGCCACCGGGTCCCAGGTGATCAGCGTGGGCGGCATCAGGTCCGGAAAATGCGTGACCAGCAGCTTTTCCGGCGCGTTGCGCACGGATGCCGGATCGTTCACCACCAGCGTGCGCGGGTGGATGTGGTCCAGCATGTGGGTCGCGGTGATGTAGGCCATGTCGAACGGCGGGTCCTGCCGCATCAGCACCACGTCCATCGTGGCTAGATCGAGCGTTTCGGCCGGACCGAAGCGGTAGTGATCGCCGGCCACGCGCTGCATGGTCACCGGCCGAGCCAGCGCCGAGAGCGTGTTGCCGCGCAGCGCCATCTGCCGCACTTCGTAGTGCCACAGCGCGTGGCCCCGCGCCTGCGCCTCCAGCATCAGCGCGAAGGACGAATCGCCGTCGATATTGATCGTCTCCATCGGGTCCATCTGGACTGCGACCTTCAGCCGCCGGGCCATGCGCCCCTCCTTCCTTGTGGTCAGTGCTAATTCAGGCGCGTGCGCAGATCGCTTATCATGGCGCGGACCCGGTCCGCCTCGGCGCCCGGCGGCACGAGACTCACGAATCGCGTGAAGCAGCGCAAGGCCGCGGCAACACGATCAAGACGCTGGTTGAGCCGCGCGGCCTGCTGCCAGATCATCGCCGCGTCCGGCGCGATGCGCAGCATGTCCTCCGCGCAGGCAAGCGCGCCCGGAAGATCGCCGGCCTGCTCCCGGCGCAGCAGGATGTTGTTCTGCAGCCGCAGCAGCACGGCCCGCGTGCTCATCGGCCGCAACTGGTCGGCCCGAAGGGCGGCCCGCGGCCCTTCCACGCGCCTTGCCAGTTCCTCCAGGTCGGCGGCATCGAGCGGCTGGCCGCCGGCGAACACGTCCAGCATCACCGCACCGCCCGTCCCTTCCAGCGCGAACAGGAAATGGCCGGGAAAATCCACCCCATGCGCCGCCCAGCCCGCCGCGCGCGCGCAATGCAGCCACAGCACGCCCAGGCACACCGGCAGGCCGCGCCGCCGCTCGATCACCCGGATCAGGTTGGCGTTCGCCGGATCGTCATAGGTTTCGGTGTCGCCCGCGTAGCCATGCCGGCGGGAGAGCAGGCCGGCCAGCGCACCGGCCCGGGTGGCCACGTCGTCATCGGCCTCGGCCGCCAGCGCGACCGCATCGCGCGCGAGTTCCGTCAGGTGCGCCCGCGCGGCGCGCCAGTCCGCATCCGGCGCATCCACACGCGCAAGCTGCAAGGCCGCGTCGGCGATATCGATTTCGATATCGGGCAACTGCCCGATCGCCGCCAAGGCGTCGGGCGCCTCGTTCACTGTCCACTCCGGATCACCATGCGCCGGAGTGTTGTCCGAAGCCCTGCGGATCGCAAGACCGGCCGGGTGTGCCCGGCCTGGGGTTCAGTTGCCGCCCTCGCCCCCGCCTTCCCCGCCGCCACCGCCCGAACCGTGGCAGCGGCTGCAATTCGCCGCCGAGAGCCGGCCGGGGGCGAGCGTCATCTGCCCGGAGAGGAGGAAGCGGTCATGAATGCGCTTCCAGATCGGCAGGTCTGTGATGCGCAGCGGCGTCTGGGCCGACGGCAGGCCGCGCAGGATCTCCGGGTTGCCGAACGGCGAATCGGCGGCATGGCCCACCGCGTAGGTCAGGATGCGCGCGGTCGTCGCCCGGCCGAGGCTCGCATCCTCGCCGAAATGATGGCGCAGATGGCCGATGATCGCCTGCCAGGAGCGTGCGGGCAGCAGTTGCGGCGGATAGGCCATGTGGCAGGCGCTGCATTGCTTGGCGAAATCCTGCGCCCCGGTGTGCACCGCGGGCGTCTGTGCTGGCGCCTGGGCATGCGCCTGCGGCAGGGCGAGGGCCGCCGCCACGACGACGACGGAGAGACCGTGAAGACGATGCGGTTTCATTGGCTTGCCATGAACGTGATGTAGTTGCCTTTCTCGA
>DATKQI010000081.1:0-2662 GCA_035532755.1 Acetobacteraceae bacterium | reverse complement strand
CGGCTGGGGCGAGGATTGCGAAAGCTATGCCGGGGCACCGAAGGGCGAATACAAGGAAAGCCTGCCCTCGCAGACCGCCTGGGCTGTGCTGGGCCTGATGGCGGCGGGGCAGGCCGGCCATCCGGCGGTGCAGCGGGGGATTGCCTGGCTGGCTACCCGCCAGCGTCCGGACGGCGAATGGAGCGAAGCGCCCTACAACGCTGTGGGCTTCCCGCGCGTATTCTACCTCCGCTACCACGGCTATCGCCTGTTCTTCCCGCTGCTGGCGCTGGCGCGCTACCGCAACCTGATGCGGGGCAATTCGCGGCGCATCGCGTTCGGATTTTGAGCGTGCGCTGATGCGCCTCGGCGTCGTGGTCGGACTGGCCGCCGAGGCGCGTATCGCGCGGCGCCTGGGTTGCCCGGTCGGCGTAGGCGGCGGTACCCTTTCGGGCGCGGAAGCGGCGGCGGAGCGGCTGGTGGCCTCGGGCGTGGATGCGCTGCTCAGCTTCGGGCTCGCCGGAGGGCTCGATCCGGCATTGCGCCCCGGGGCGCTGGTGGTGCCGCTGGCGGTGCGGACGGGGGGGCGGCGCATCGCAGCCGATCCGGCGCTGTCCGCGCGGCTGGGTGGGGTGGAGGTGCCGTTGCTGCTGGGGGCGGCTCATGCCGTGGCCAGTGCCGCGGACAAGCGGCTTCAGTTCCGGCAGACGCGGGCGGTGGCGGTCGATCTGGAGAGCGGGGCGGTGGCCCGGGTGGCGGCGGCGCACGGCTTGCCGTTCGCGGTGCTGCGGGCGATCTGCGATCCGGCGGAGCGCGGCCTGCCACCGGCCGCGGCATCGGCGCTGGATGCGGCGGGCCGCATCGCATTGCCGGCGGTGCTGCGCTCGCTCGCGGGCAATCCGTTGCAGATCGGCGCGCTGGTCGGGTTGGCCCGGCAGGCCGGCCGGGCGCGGCGGGCGCTAGTCCGCCGCGTCGGCGACCTGGGCGGCACGCTTGCCGGTCTTTAGCTCGTCCAGAGCCGTTTCGACATGGCGGCTGAAGACGTATTCGGCCGGGCGCTGGTGGTCGAGCGAGATGTCCGGCGCCATCTTCCCCTCGGTGCGCACGCCGCGCAGGGCCACGGCGGCGGCCTTCCACGGGCGCTTCACCGCATCGGTCACGGCGGTGGCTTCGTAGCCGCTATGCACCATGCAATCGGCGCATTTCTCGTAATGCCCGGTGCCGTACTTGTCCCACTCGGTGGTTTCCATCAGCTCCTTGAAGGTCTTCGCATAACCTTCGCCGAGCAGGTAGCAGGGGCGCTGCCAGCCGAAATAGTTGCGCGTGGGGTTGCCCCAGGGCGTGCATTTGTAGGTCTGGTTGCCGGCCAGGAAGTCGAGGAACAGGGAGGACTGGTTGAACGCCCATTTCTTCCCCTTGCCGCGCGCCAGGATGCCGCGGAACAGCTCCTTCGTGCGGCGGCGGTTGAGGAAATGCTGCTGGTCCGGCGCGCGTTCATACGCATAGCCGGGGGAGACGGAGATGCCGTCGATCCCCATGGCCGTCACGTCGTCGAAGAAGCCGGCGACCTTTTCGGGCTCCGCGCCGTCGAACAGGGTGGCGTTGATGATGGTGCGGAAGCCCGCCGCCTTCACCGCGCGCAAGGCCGTCACCGCCCGGTCGTACACGCCTTGCTGGCAGACCGATTTGTCGTGTTCTTCCTTCGCGCCGTCCAGGTGCACCGACCAGGTGAAATAGGGGCCGGGCTTGAACAGGTGCATCTTCTTTTCGAGCAGCAGGGCATTCGTGCACAGGATCACGAATTTCTTGCGCGCCACGATGCCGGCGACGACCTGGTCGATCTCCTTGTGCAGCAGCGGCTCGCCCCCGGCGATCACCACCACCGGCGCGCCGCACTCGTCCACGGCCTCCAGGCATTCGGCCACGGTCATCCGCTGGTTCAGGATCGGCGCCGGATAGTCGATCTTGCCGCAGCCGGCGCAAGCGAGGTTGCAGCGGAACAGCGGTTCCAGCATCAGCACGAGCGGATAGCGCTTGCGGCCCAGCAGGTGCTGCTTGACTACATAGGCACCCACCCTGAGCGCCTGGTTCAGCGGAACGGCCATTGGATTCCCAAGCCCCCTATGCGTCCGCCACTTCGGCGGGCAGGCGAAAACGCACGTCTTCCGGCACGCCGGCCAGCGTCGAAACATCGATCTCCGCGATCCGCCGCAGCCCTTCCAGCACGCCCTGCACCAGCACTTCCGGCGCGGAGGCACCGGCCGTCACGCCCACGCTGCCCATGCCCGCGAACCATTCCGGGCGGAGCGCACCGGCATCGTCGATCAGGTAGCTGGGCTTGCCCAGCTCCGCCCCGATCTCCCGCAGCCGGTTGGAGTTGGAGCTGTTGCGGGAACCGACAACCAGGATCACGTCCACCTGCCCGGCCAGATCGCGTACCGCCTGCTGGCGGTTCTGCGTCGCATAGCAGATATCGCGTACATCGGGTCCGACAATCCCCGGAAATCGCGCCTTGAGTGCCGCGATGATGCCGCGGGTGTCATCGACCGAGAGCGTGGTCTGGGTGATGTAGGCCAGCCGGTCGGGCGTGCCGACCTGCAGGCTCGCCACCTCCGCCACGGTCTGGACCAGATGCACCTTGCCCGGAATCTGGCCGATCGTGCCCTCCACCTCGGCATGGCCG
>DATKQI010000080.1:0-5507 GCA_035532755.1 Acetobacteraceae bacterium | reverse complement strand
GTACGGCAGCGACACGACGCCGGTGCCGAGGCGGATATGGCGGGTGCGCTCCGCGGCGGTGGCGATGAATACTTCGGGGGCGGCGATGATCTCGAAGCCGCCGGAATGATGCTCGCCGATCCAGGCCTCGTGATAGCCCAGCCGATCGAGGTGCTGCACCAGTTCCAGGTCGCGCTCGATCGCGAGCGTGGGGTTCTCGTCCATGGCGTGGAACGGGGCGAGGAAGATGCCGCTGCGGAGATAGGGCTTGGTCATGGGTGATCGCCTTGGGTGATACGGGCGACGATAGCCGGGGAGCGCGCGGGGTCAACCGGGGCGGCCCGCCGGCGGCGCCAGAGGGCCACCATGCCGCGCCGTGCGGGCTGCTCG
This sequence comes from Acetobacteraceae bacterium, assembly GCA_035532755.1. Classification (GTDB taxonomy): domain Bacteria; phylum Pseudomonadota; class Alphaproteobacteria; order Acetobacterales; family Acetobacteraceae; genus DATKQI01. Next base: position 5,138 of record DATKQI010000080.1, on the reverse strand, counting down.
ATCAGATGGTGCGAGGCCATGGCGATCACCAGAATCCCGAGCAACAGCGCCGCGTACTGCCACCAGATCGGCAGCGCCGCAAACTGCCCCCGCCAGCCGGTGTGCCAGCTCTGGTAGGACGAGTGCGCGCGAATGACGAGCTGGTGGAACAGGTAGATCGTGTAGCTAATTTCTCCCAGATATACCGCCAAGCGCAACGACAGCACCCACGAGACCACCCCGCGATAACGGGCAAGGGCAAGGATCAACAGCGTGTAGCCGGGCACCGCACCCGAAATCTGCACGAATGCGGCGAGTCCCGGCGGCCATCCAATCCCTGCCACGGACGCGAACCATGCATTGCCCCAGATCGCGAATGCCAGCGCCGCCAGTTCGATCGCGCTGGATCCGGCAAACCCCGCCGTACTGACGGGCAAGCGCCGCAGCACAGATGCAGCGACGATCCCGCAGGCGAAGGTCGGGATATTGATCACCGGGCTGATGTCGCCGAGCCAGAGCGGATCGATATGCGGAAACGCCTTGCCGATGACAAGGATGAAGCCGACCGCGATGCCCACCAGCGCTAGCATCCGACGTGCCGGCCGGCGCGCCAGCCAGGGCAGCAGGAATGGAAACAGCACGTAGAAGCACAATTCCACCGACACCGACCAAGACGGCGCGTTCAACGACCAGTACGTCGCCATCTGCGGCGACCAGGCCTGCAGGAGCGTGACGTTCGCCGCGAAACGTCCCAGATTGGCCGCCCCGTGCAGCAGGCTGAGGCTGTACGGCCAGAAGATGGCGAACAGGAACACCAACGCCGACATGTGCCCCGGCCAGACCCGGGCAATACGTGCCACCAGGAAATCCGATTTGCGGCGGTATTTCGGCGCGTTGACCGTCAACACGAAACCCGACAGCACGAAGAACAGCGGCACCGCGCCGGCCAGCATGAACGGCAGGAAGGCGTTGGCCGGAAAGAAATACCCGGTCTGCGAATGCCACAGCACGATCGAGAACGCGGCAAAGAAGCGCAGGCCGGTGAGCGCCGGATAGCTCGGGACCGGCGCCGTCGCGGCCGAACCGTCGGCCCTGAAGCCGCCTCCCGTCCGACTCGTCGCGACGGCCCTCGCTTCGCCGGGGACGGCCCCGCTCATTTTCCGAACACCAGGTTCGGCAGCCACAACGTCATCGCCGGCCAGTAGGTGATCAGCCCCAGCACCAGCAGCAGGATCACCAGGAAAGGCAGGATCCCCCGGATCACCTCGCCGATCGGCGCGTCGGAGATGGTGGACAGCACGTAAAGGTTCAGCCCCACCGGCGGATGCACCAGCCCCACCTCCATGTTGTGGGTGAAGATGATGCCGAAATGCACCGGATCGATCCCGAGCGGCACCAGTACCGGCGCCAGGATCGGCATCACCAGCAACAACGTGCTGACCACTTCCAGGAAGCAGCCGATGATCAGCAGCATGATGTTGGTCGCCAGCAGGAACTCCCAGGTGCTGAGCCCCTGATGGGTGGCGAATTCCACGATCTGCGCCGGCACGCCCGATCCCGTCATCCAGTGGCCGAACACCAGCGCGGTGGCGATGATCAGCATGATGACGCCGGCGGACGACAGCGCCTCGGCGATCACATCCAGCGTGCGGGTCCAGCGGAAGCCGCGATAGACGAACACGCTGACCAGCAGCGAGGTGACCGCGGCCATCGCCGCCGATTCCGTCACCGTCATGAACCCGCCATAGATGCCCACCAGGACCACCACCGGCACCGCCATCGCCGGCAGGCCCCGCCAGGTGACGCGCAGCCGCTGGGCGAACGGCAGCGACGGCTCGGACGGGAAGTTCTTGTGCCGCGCATACCACAGCACCCAGACGAAGAACGCCCCCGCCTGCAGCAAGCCCGGAATGATGCCGGCCAAAAAGAGCCGCGGCACCGATTGCTCGGTGACGATCCCATACAGGATCAGCGCCAGCGAGGGCGGGATCACCACGCCGATCGTGCCCGAGGCGCCCAGCACGCCGAGCGCGAAGGAGCGCGGATAGCCGCGCGCGATCATCGCCGGCAGCAGGATCGTGCCCATCGCCAGCGCGGTGGCGACCGAGGACCCGGAAATCGCCGCGAACAGCGCGCAGGACACCACCGCGACCAGCCCGAGCGAGCCCTTCACGCCGCCCAGCCAGGCGGCGGACAGGTCCACCAGCGCCTGCGCCACGCCGCCACGGCGCATGAACGCCGCCGCCATGACGAACAGGGGCAGCGACATCAGCGTGCTGGAATTGAGCTGGTCGATCATGTTCTGGGCCAGCCCGATCATCGGCTGGCCCGAAACCCAATAGAGCACCGCGGCGCAGGCGCCGAGCACCAGGAAGATCGGCATGCCCGCGGCCAGCAGGCCGAAGAACAGCACCAGGAAACCGACGGTGAACATCGCGCGGGCGGCCTATTCGGTCAGCGAGGCGATCAGGTCGGCCGGTGCCTCGTGCGCGAGGCTGTGGCCGACTGTCATAGTCTTGGGGTCGAAGACGAACAGATAGCGGATCAGCCGGATCACATAGCGCCCCAGCATCAGCGCGCCGCCGGTGGGCAGCGCGGTGTAGTAGATCCAGATCGGGAATTGCAGATCCGACGAGCTGCGCTGATCGAGCAGCACCGCGGTGCCGACGACCGCCCAGCCGTACCACAGGAGGCCGAAGGTGAATGCGATCGCCACCAGGCAGTTGAACGTCTCCACCCAGCGCTGCACCCCGGGCGAGAGCAGGCGCAGCACCAGATCGGGGCGCACCATGCCGTCGGTGCGCACCAGCTGGCTGGCGATGATCATGATGGCCCAGACCATCACATAGACGATCACTTCCTCGGCCCAGTTGATCGCATTCGCCGGATCGATATAGCGGCCAAACACCTGCACCACCGCGATGATCATCGCGAAGGCGCCGAGCAGACCGACCAGCAGGCGTTCGATCCGGTTCCAGGCGTCGGCGACGCGGGTGAACACCCGCGCCGCCCGGCCCTGCTCAGGCGCCGACATCCGCCATGACCAGCTTCACCAGCTTCGGCGACATATGCGCGCCGGCGGCGGCCTTGTCCTGGTCCGGCAGCATCTTCTTGCGCACCGCGTCGCGCTCGGCCTGGCTGACGTCGACGAACGTCACGCCCTGCTTGGCGAGCGCCAGACGGCCCTCGTGCTGGGCCTTGGCGGTGTTCGCGCGGTAGGCCGGCAGGTTGTCGACCCACAGCTTGGTGACGGTCTGCTGCAACTGCGGCCCCATCTTGGCCCAGAATGCCGGGTTCACCAGCGGCACATAGAGGCCCATGCCCTGATGGTCCTGCAGCGAGTGCCGCAGTCCGGAATCGAACAGCTTCGAACTGTTGGCGCTCTCGTTGGTGGTGATGAGGCCGTCGAACGTGCCCTGCGACATCGCCAGCGGCACGTCCGGCCAGGCGGTGACATTGGCGATGCCGCCGAAGAAGCGGATGCGCCAGGAGTTCAGCACGCCGCCCGGGCTGCGCAGCTTCATGCCCTTCAGGCTGGCGAGCGAGGTGAGCGGCTTCTTGGTCGAGTACCAGTTGTTGAAGCCGAGGTCGAACCAGCCGCCCAGCACGTGCAGATGCAGCTTCTTGGCGATCTCGGCGTTGACGAACTGCCCCGCCGAGCCGTCGGTGGCCTTGTGCACCAGATCGATCGGCCGGCCGTAGAACGCCGCGAGCTGGGAGAAATCGGCATCCGGCACGAAGCCGGTGATGGTCCAGGTGCCGGGGCAGGCCATCTCCACCTGGCCCTGCACCAGCGCCTTCACCACGTGCAGATCGGGGAACAGCGCGCCGGACTGGAACAGCTTGGTCTTGATCTTGCCGTCCGAGGCCTTCTCGATCTTCGCCAGGAAGTCGCGGAACGCGACATTGCGCGGATGGGTGGGTTCGGTGTCGAGCGAGCAGCGCAGCAGCAACGGCGCGGCGGCCTCGGCGCGGGAAACGAAGGGCGCGGCGAGCGGGGCCGCCGCGGCGGCAGTTGCCGCGGCGCCGAAGGCGCGGCGGGTCAGGATGATGGACATTCAAGCCTCCCGGAAAGGTGAGTACAGAGGACGGCCGGCGTAGTGCACGCGGGGTGGGGGTCCGTCAAGCAAACCCCCACCCCGGGTTTCAGGCCCGAAGCCGCGAATCAGGCCCCCACGGAGTCCATCACCAGCTTGACCAAATGCGGCGACATATGCGCCGCCGCCGCGGCCTTGGCCTGGAGGGGCAGCATCTTCCGGCGCACCGCCTCCCGCTCGGCCGGGGAGACGTCGGCGAAGGTCACGCCGTGATGGGTCAGCGCGGCCCGCGCCGTGCTCTGTGTGGCGGCACTGCGCGCGCGGTAGGCGGGCAGGTTCTCCGCCCAGAGATGCAGGATGTCCGCTTGCAGCTTCGGGCCGAGCTTGTTCCAGAACCCGCGGTTCATCATCGGCGCATAATAGGAGAACGCCTGCTCGTCCTGGAGCGAGTGGCGCAACCCGGAATCATACAATTTGGCGGTGCGCGCGCTTTCGTTGGTGGTGATGAGGCCGTCGAAATTGCCCTGCGACATCCCCAGCGGCACCTCCGGCCAGGCGGTCACGTTGGGCAGGCCGCCGAAGTAGTTGATGCGCCAGGAATTGAGCACCCCGCCCGGGCTGCGCAGCTTCATCCCGCGCAGATCGGCCAGTGAATTTATCGGTTTCTTGGAAGAGAACCAGGCGTTGAAGCCCCAGTTCAGCCAGCCACCCAGCATCTGCAGGCCGAGCTTGCGCGACAGTTCGCCGTTCACATAGCTGCCGGGCGCGCCGTCGGTGGCCTTGTCCACGCGCGCGCTGGGCACGCCGTAGAGGCCGGGGAGTTCGGAGAAATCGGCGTCGGGCACGAAGCCGGTCAGGGTCCAGGTGCCCGGACAGGCGAGCTCCACCTGGCCCTGCACCAGCGCCTTGACGACGTGCAGATCCGGGAACAGGGCGCCGCTTTCGAACAGCTTGGTCTGCACGCGGCCGTTCGAGGCGTGCTCCACCTTGGCCAGGAAATCGTGCAGGCTGATGTTGCGCGGGTGCGAGGGGGCGGTATCGACCGAGCAGCGGAGCAGCAGGGGCGCGGCGGCCTCGGCGTTACGGATGAAGGGAGCGGCGAGCGGGATGGCGAGCGCGGCG
>DATKQI010000079.1:0-16066 GCA_035532755.1 Acetobacteraceae bacterium | reverse complement strand
GGATGCTCCTGTGCCACGATCGCGGCCAGCAGCTTCGCCACCGCGAGCGGCTGCAGATCGGCATCGCTTTCCACCAGGATGCCGCGATCGGCGCCCATGGCGAGCGCGGTGCGGATGGTCTCCGCACAGGCGGAGATGCCGAGCGAGACCGCGATGATCTCGGTCGCGATGCCTTTCTCCTTCAGGCGCACCGCTTCCTCGACGGCAATCTCGTCGAACGGGTTCATCGACATCTTCACGCCGGCGGTCTCGACCCCCGTGCCATCCGCCTTCACGCGGACCTTCACGTTGTAATCGACCACCCGCTTGACCGGGACCAGGATCTTCATCGCGTTTCCGTGCCGTTTATGGATTGCATGCAACAGGCCCTGCCGGCGCACGGGTGCGGCCGGGGCGGGTCTTCGCATGCGCAACATCGGACCTTAGGCAACGGGGGTTCCCGCTGTCAAACCGGCCACCCGGACGGTCGTGAGTCAGTTTGAAAGCGATCCTACGAGGTTAACATCAGGCGAGCTTTACCCGACACACGGACGCTCGCGCCGGATTCGGGCGTGATCTCGACCCAAAGGCGCGATGGCACGCCCATATCCTCGCCCTGGATGATCTCGATCGCACCACCATGTGGCCAGCTGAGATCTCGCAAGTATCCGGCGAGAGCCGCCGCGGCGGCTCCAGTAGCGGGGTCCTCGTAGATGCCGCCGATCGGGAAAGGGTTGCGGGCATGAAAGCGCCGTGGGCTCTCCGCGTGAATCAAGCTGAACGTGCCGATGGTCTCGCGCAGGGCAAGAGTTCGCCCAGCGTCAAGGTCGTATCGCATCGACGCCAGCAGGGCACGATCGCGGAGGGCGAGAACAAGGTGGTCCGCTCCCGCATGGACGATCGCCGGCGGAATCCTCGGGTCCAGCCCATCAGCCGGCAACTTGAACAGCGCCAGAGCCTCGGCGACCAGTTCTTCTCGGGCGGCGCTGCTGCGGGTCGGCGGTGACTGAAGCGCGGCGGAGAGCACTCCTTCCGTCCAGCATCCTTCCACGGTGATTCGGGCGTGGTTGAGCCGAAGCGGGAAGACGCCGTTCCCATGGGCCGATGCCAACGCCGCCCCGAGCGCGATTGTGGCATGGCCGCAGAAGTCGACTTCCACCTCGGGCGCGAAGTAGCGCACCCGCCATTCGCCGTCCGCCGGCGCGGCGAACACCGTTTCCGAGTAGCCCACCTCCGCCGCTACCGCCTGCATGGCAGTGGCGTCAGGCAGGACGTCGCACAGGACTACACCCGCTGGATTGCCGCCCTGCGAACCGTTAGCGAACGCCGCGATGTGCTGTATCTCCACGCTGCCGTCTCTCCGCAATCCTCTGCCGACTATTCTGACAGGGTGCCCCGGCGGCAACAACGCCGACGGCCGATTACCGCAGGCGTCCCCGGGCGGTCGATCATAGCGGCTGAACGGCTGGAACGGGCGCAAAGCGGAAATTCAAACTGACCCACTACCGCCCGGACCGATCAGGGACGGCCCAGCAGGAACAGGATGGCCAGGATGACCAGGGCCGCGGCCTGGAACATCACCCGGTAGCGCATCAGCCGGTTCGACCGTCTCGGGTCGCCACCGCCCTTCACCAGGCCGAACACGCCCGCGAACAGCGAGGCGAGCACCCCGGCGAGGCAGATGAACAGCAGGATGAGGAAAAAAATCTTCACCCGCGGGACATAGCCCGTTCCGGCGGTTTGTGCACCCTGCGGCGGCATGACGCCCCGCCATGTTTTCGCCGTTCTGGCATGCGCCTTCCCGTTGACATGACCCTCCCCTCCCGTTGCGGTGCCCGCATGCGCCGGTTCCGCCTCCGCCTGCCGGCCGCGTTCGCGCTGGCGGCCATCCTGCTCGGGCCGGTGATCGCGCACGCAGCCTCGTCCGCGTCCGCGCCCCCCGCCTCCGTGCCCGCCGCCGCCCCGCAACTCAGCCCCGCGCAGGCGCAACAGGTGATCAGCCTGTTGCAGGACCCGAAGCAGCGGGCGGCGTTCCTCGCCCTGCTGCAAGCGGTCGCGCATGCCCCGCCGGTCGCGGCGGCTGCGCAGCCTGCCGCCACCCCGCCAGCCGCGAAACCAGCCGGAACACCGGTCGCCGCAACGCCGGCGGCCCCGGCGGCCAAGGCAGCGGCGCTGCCGCTGCCGCTCGCGCCCGACAGCCTGGGCGCACAGCTTCTGGTCGATGCCTCCCACCGCGCGGCGGTGCTGACCCGGCAGGTGGGGGCGACGTTCCGGGCGGTGTCGGATTTCCCGCTGCTCTGGCACTGGCTCACCTTCGTCGCGACAGACGCCTGGCTGCAGGGGCTGCTGCTCAGCGCGGCGTGGCGGCTGCTGGTGGTGCTGCTGGTGGCCGGCGGCGGCGAATGGCTGACCGCCCGCGCCCTGCGCCGCCCGCGCGCTGGCCTTGTGGCCTGGGCCGAGGAGCGCCGGGCCCGCCGGACCGCCGCGCCGGACGATGGGGTGGTCGATGTGGCGGAAGAACGGGCCGAGGCCGGGGAGACCGAGCCGCCGAGCCGCCACCGCTTCGATATCCTGTCCGTGCTGCGCCGGCTGCCGTTCGCGCTGGGCTATCTGGCTCTCGGGCTCGTGCCCGTTCTGGTGTTCGCCGCCATCGGCAACGTGCTGTCCGCCGATGGGCTGGGCGCGCAACGGATCGCGCGGCTGGTGATCGTCGGCGTAGTGAATGCCTATGTGCTCAGCCGGGTGCTGATGTGCGTGGTGCGCGCGCTGGTGTGCCCGGAAAGCGCCGCGATGCGGCTGGTGCACATGCGCGACGGGAGCGCGGTCTACATCGTGCGCTGGGTGCGCCGGATCATCGCCGTCAGCGTGTTCGGCTATGTGGCGGCCGAGGTGGGGCTGCTGTTCGGCCTGTACCCGGCGGCGCACGAGGCGCTGATCAAGCTCGTGGCCCTCGTGGTCCATGTGATGCTGATCGTGATGGTGATCCAGACGCGGCAATCGGTCGCGCGCCATATCCAGGCGCGGCCCGGATCCACCGGATTCCTCGCCGGAGTGCGCAACCGGCTCGCCCGGGTGTGGCCATATGTCGCCGTCTTCTATCTGGTGGCGCTGTGGGTGGTGTGGGCGCTCGGCATCTCGCACGGCTTCGCCCGGCTGCTGCGCTTCGTCGTGGTCACCGTCGCCACCTTCGCGCTCGCCCGGCTGCTGACGGTCACGGCGCATCGCGCGATCGAGCGGGCGGTGCAGCTTCGCCCGGAGGTGTCGCAGCGCTATCCCGGCTTGCAGGCGCGCACGCGGCACTACCACCCCCTGGCACGCGGCCTTGCCTCCACCATCATCCTGTTCGTCGCCCTGGTGCTGCTGCTGCAGGGGTGGGGGTTCGATTCCCTGTCCTGGTTCACCTACGGCCAGCTTGGCGGGCGGGTGATCTCGGCGCTGGTGACGATCATGATCACGATCATCATCGCGCTGCTGGTGTGGGAGGTGGCGAACGCCGCCACCCAGCGGCACATCGGGCGGCTCTCGCGGGAGGGCAAGGCCGGCCGGGCGGCACGGCTGCGCACGCTGCTGCCGATGCTCCGCACCGCGCTGGTCGTGATGATCGGCGTGGTCGTCGGGCTGATCGTGCTCAGCACCATCGGCGTGAACATCGCCCCGCTGCTGGCCGGCGCCGGCGTGATCGGGCTGGCCATCGGCTTCGGCTCCCAGAAACTCGTGCAGGACCTCATCACCGGGCTGTTCCTGCTGCTGGAGGATGCGATCCAGGTGGGGGACGTGGTCTCGCTCGGCGGATTGTCCGGCACGGTTGAGAATCTTTCGGTGCGGACCATCCGGCTGCGCTCGTCCGACGGTTCGGTGCACGTCATCCCGTTCAGCGCGGTGACGACCGTGACCAACCAGACCCGGGACTACGGCTACGCCGTGGCCAATATCGGCGTGGCCTACAAGGAGGACGTGGACCACGTGATCGAGGTGCTGAAGGGCATCGTGAAGGAGATGCGCGCCGACCCGGCGTGGGAGCGGATGGTGCAGGACGATCTGGAGGTCTGGGGGCTCGACCAGTTCGGCGCCTCCTCGGTGACGATCTCCTGCCGCATCCGCACCGGCCCGTTCGGCCGCTGGTCCGTCGGGCGGGAGTTCAATCGCCGGCTGAAGGCCCGCTTCGACGAGCTGGGCATCGAGATGCCGTTCCCGCATCAGAAGATCGTGCTGGACCCGGATCTTGCGAAGCAGATGTTCGGGCAGGGCCGGCCGGGCACGGACGAGCCGGATGCCCTGCCTGCCCCGGCGCGAAAGCTGGGCTGACCCGACCCGGCATCGGTTGCGCCGCCGCCATGAAAGGTGTTCGATCGCGCCATGGTCGATGCCGCCCTTCGCCCCGGTGATGCCGCCGACGCCCTGGTCCGGGATGGATTCGCCTTCGTGCGCGCCCCGGCCATGCGCGCGCTGCTCGGCACGCCGGCCCCGGCCGACTGGGCGGCTTTCGCGGCAAGCTGGAACGATCTCGGGCTCGACACCTACATGGCCGATGGCGGCCGCTACCGCCGCCGCCGCCACGCGACATTCGCCGCCCAGGCGGGCGTGCCGGCGATCGCCCGCGCGCCGCACCAGCCGCATTACCAGAGCCGGGACTACAACCAGCTGAACGGCGGCATCGCCCGCTGGTTCGAGCCGGTGAGCGAGCCGGTTGGCACCGGCCCGGCGCTGAATGCCATCCTGCGCTTCTGCCGCGGCCTGTTCGACCGGCTGGCCCCGGGCAGCGGCTGGCACATCGAAATTCACCAGTTCCGCATCGAGGCCCGGCCCGACGAGCAGGGCCAGCCGACGCCGGAAGGGATGCACCGGGACGGCGTGGACTACGTGCTGGTGCTGATGATCGACCGGCGCAACATCGCCCGCGGCACCACCACCATCCACGACCTCGCCGGGCACGAGCTGGGCAGCTTCACCCTGACCGACCCGATGGATGCCGCGCTGGTGGACGATTCGCGGGTGATGCACGGCGTCACCCCCGTCGTCCCGCTCGATCCCGCTCTGCCCGCGCACCGGGACGTGCTGGTGGTGACCTTCCGCAAGGCCGACCCCGCCCCGCTTGCCCCTCCATCCGCCGCCTGATACGTCCTCGCCTCGTCTGAAGGCGAGGATGAAGATGCGCGTGAAGGATGTGAAGAAGGTCGTGCTGGCCTATTCGGGCGGGCTCGACACCAGCGTGATCCTGCGCTGGCTGCAGACCACCTACAGATGCGAGGTGGTGACCTTCACCGCCGATCTCGGCCAGGGCGAGGAGCTGGAGCCAGCCCGCCGCAAGGCCGAGATGTTCGGCGTGAAGCAGATCTTCATGGACGACCTGCGCGAGACCTTCGTGAAGGACTTCGTGTTCCCGATGTTCCGGGCGAACGCGCTGTACGAGGGCCAGTACCTGCTCGGCACCTCCATCGCCCGCCCGCTGATCGCCCAGCGCCAGATCGAGATCGCCGAACAGGTGGGGGCGGACGCGGTGGCCCACGGCGCCACCGGCAAGGGCAACGACCAGGTGCGATTCGAGCTGTCGTACTACGCGCTGAAGCCGGATGTGAAAGTGATCGCCCCCTGGCGCGAATGGGAGCTGACCAGCCGGACGAAGCTGCTGGAATTCGCCGAGGAGAACCAGATCCCGATTTCCCGCGACAAGCGCGGCGAGGCGCCGTTCAGCGTGGATGCGAACCTGCTGCACTCCTCCTCCGAGGGCAAGATCCTGGAAGACCCGGCGGTGGAAGCGGACGAGATCGTCTATCAGCGCACCATCCGCCCGGAGGATGCGCCGGACAAGGCCACCGCCATCAGCATCGACTTCGTTGAGGGCGACGCGGTCGCGATCGACGGCGAGGCGCTCTCTCCGGCCATGCTGCTCACGAAGCTGAACGCGCTCGGCAAGGCCAACGGCATCGGCCGGCTCGATCTGGTGGAGAACCGCTTCGTCGGCATGAAATCCCGCGGCGTGTACGAAACCCCCGGCGGCACCATCCTGCTGGCGGCGCATCGCGGGATCGAGAGCATCACGCTCGATCGCGAGGCGGCGCATCTGAAGGACAGCCTGATGCCGCGCTATGCGGAGCTGATCTACAACGGGCTGTGGTTCAGCCCGGAGCGCCGGATGCTCCAGGCCGCGATCGACGCGAGCCAGCATTCCGTGACCGGCCGGGTGCGGCTGAAGCTCTACAAGGGCAACGTGTCGGTGATCGGGCGCGAAAGCCCGAACAGCCTGTATTCCATGAAGGTCGTCACCTTCGAGGAGGACCAGGGCGCCTATGACCAGTTCGACGCGCAGGGCTTCATCAAGCTGAACGCGCTGCGCCTGCGGCTGGGCGCGATGGCGGGGCGGCGCGGCGGCGCGTTGTAGCCGCGCCCTGCTCCATCCCCCCGCCTGATCCCATGTGATGGGTGATGGGGGCCGAACGGCGGCAGATTCGGGATCATGTGGCGGGCCGGCTTTCCGCCGCCACGCGGCGGCGCTGGGTGCTGCCGGCCTCGCTGCTGGCGCATGCGGTCATTCTCGCGCTGCTGATCCTCACGATCCATCGCCGGCCGCCGCCGGAGGTGTATGTGCCGCCCGGAATCGCGCTGGTCTTTCGCGGCGGGGCCACGAAGGCGGCCGCGCCGAAAGCGCCCCGCCGCGGCCCGCCGCAGCGCGCGCAGGCCCCGGCCCCGCCGCCCATGCCGCCTCCGGCCGTGCCGCGCATTGCAAACCCCGCGCCCGTTCCCCCGCTCCCGCCCCACCCGACGCCGCCCCGGGTATCCGCGCTCCCGGCTCCCTCGCCGCCCGCCCCGGCAGTGCTCGCCATGCCGCTGCCGCCGCCCGCCGCGCCTCCGGCGCCCGCCCTTCCCGCGCCGCCGCGCCCGAAGCTGCCGGGTGCGATCGTGATGAACCGCTTTTCCTTCGGCACGCCCGCGCGTTCCGCGCCGCCCTCGCGCGGGCTCAACCTGTCGCTCAGCCGGTCGGATCTCAATCCCCTCGGCCCCTCGATCACCTTCAAGGGCAAGGTCGGGCAAGGGTGGGAAAGCGCCTTCAGCGCCTGGGTGGAGCGGCACAAATACTACCCGCGGGCCGCCGGCGAGATGGGGCAGCAGGGGGATGTGACGGTGCATCTCGTGGTCGGCCGCAACGGCCATGTGCGGCTGCTCCGGCTGCTGAAAAGCTCGGGCGCGCCGTTGCTGGACATGGCGTGGTTCGGCCTTTTCCGCGATGCCCGCCTGCCGCCGTTCCCGCCGGGCACGAAAGCATCCTCCATCAGCATCGACGCGACGATGCACTTCTTTATTATCCATTGAATCACCGCCCGAGGAGCACGCAATGGCCGTCCTGAACCGCATCGCCGATTTCGCCGAAGACATGACGGCCTGGCGGCGCGACATTCACGCCCACCCCGAAATCGGGTTCGAGGAGCATCGCACCAGCGCGATCGTGGCCGAGAAGCTGGAATCCTGGGGCATCGCCGTCACCCGCAACATCGCCGGCACCGGGCTCGTCGGCACGCTGAAAGTAGGTGATTCCAGCCGCGCGATCGGCCTTCGGGCCGACATGGACGCGCTGCCGATGGACGAGGCGGGCGATATCCCCCACCGCTCGCAGATCGCCGGCCGGATGCACGGCTGCGGGCATGACGGGCACACCACCATGCTGCTGGGCGCCGCGCGCTATCTGGCGGAGACGCGCAATTTCGACGGCACGGTGAACTTCATCTTCCAGCCGGCGGAGGAAGGCGGCGGCGGCGGGCGGATCATGGTGGAGGAAGGGCTGTTCGAGCGCTTCCCCTGCGACCAGGTGTTCGGCATCCACAACGATTCCGCCCTGCCGGTGGGCACCATGGGCATCCAGCCCGGCACCGTGAATGCGGCGTCGGACCGGATTTCGATCCACATCACCGGCATCGGCGGCCACGCCGCCCGGCCGCACAATTCGATCGATCCGGTGGTGGTCGGCGCGCATATCGTGATCGCGTTGCAGACGCTGGTGGCCCGGCGGATCGACCCGATCGAGAGCGCGGTGCTGTCGCTCACCCAGTTCCACGCGGGTTCCGCCGGCAACGTGATCCCGGAAACCGGCTGGCTCAACGGCACGGTGCGCACGCTGAAGCCACATGTGCAGGACCGGATGGAGGAGCTGATCATCAAGATCGCCACCACCACCGCCGCAGCACACGGCGCGGAAGCCGTGGTGGAGTACGAGCGCGGCTATCCGCCGGTGGTGAATGCCGAGCCGCCCTGCGTGCGCGCGGCGATGGCGGCGGAGAAGGTGCTGGGGGCGGGCAAGATCGTCTCCGGTCTGCCGCCGCGCATGGGCGGGGAGGATTTCAGCTACATGGCGATCGCCCGCCCCGGCTGCTTCGCCCGCATCGGCCAGGCTGGCGCGGAGAAGGGGCGGGTGCCGGCGCACAACCCGAAATACGATTTCAACGACGAGATCCTGCCGATCGGCGCGTCGTACTGGGCCACGCTGGTCGAACAGGAACTCGCGCGGAGCTGAATGCCGGGACGGCCGGGGCAACCCCGGCCGTCCCTGCCTCATCACGCCTGCTGCGGCGCGAGGCCCGCGGCCATCGCCGGCATCGCGCTGCCGGCATCGTCGTTCACGTCTTCGAGCGACCGGCCGGCGGTTTCGGGGATCAGCACCATCGTCAGCACCGCGCCGAGGATCGAGAAGGCGGCGAGGATGTAGATCGCCCCCACCACGCCGATCCGCGCGAAGACCAGCGGGAACAGGAAGGCGCTGATGGAAGCCCCGATCCGCCCGCCGGCCACCGAGATCGCCTGCCCGATGGTCCGCACCCGTGTGGGGGCCAGTTCCACGCCCAGGATGCCCGCGCCGCTGACCATGGCCGGCCCGCCGTTGATGGTGAGGTTGTACAGACCGAACAGGATCATCCCCAGCACCGGCGCCGCCAGCACCCACTGATGCAGGGCCGCGAACAGGATCAGCATGGCCGCTGCGCCGATGAAACCGCCGGCCTGCAATGCCTTGCGGCCGATGCGGTCGATCAGGAACAGCGCCCCGATCAGCCCGCCCGGCAGCGTGAACAGCAGCGTCATCCCGATCGAGAAGGTGGTGGCGGACAGGCCGAGCCCCTTGGCGATCAGCGAGGGGCCGAACAGGATGCCGGAATAGACCACGATGTCGAACACCATCCACAGCAGCGCGGTCGCGAAGATCGGCTTCGCGTGGCGGGCGAATACCTCGGCCACGCCGCGCGTGTCCCTGCCCGGCAGCAGTGCGGCCTGCTCGCCGCTGACATGCCGCACCACCGCTTCGGCCCCCGGCTTGTCGTCGGCCAGGCGGGCGAGGTAGCGGGCGGTTTCCGGCATCCGCCGGCGCAGGTACAGCACCGACAGCGCCGGAACGGCACCGAAGGCGAGCACGATGCGCCAGACCAGATCGTTGCCCACGCCCGCATGTTGCAGGCCCATCGTGAGCAGGGCGGAGACGAGCGCGCCCGCGGTCCACATCGCGCCGAAGCCGAGGCCGATCTTCTTGCCGCGATCGCGCCGGTTCGCATGCTCGGCCATGATGGTGGGCGAAAGCACGTAGTCCGCGCCGATGCCGATGCCGAGGATGAAGCGCACCGCGATCAGCGCCCACACGCTGCCCACGAAGATCTGCGCGACCGCGGCCACCGCCATGATCGTCACGTCGATCCCGTAGAACGCCTTGCGCCCGCGCTGGGCGAGGAAGCCGAAGATCAACGCGCCGATCGCAGCGCCGACCAGCGCCGAGCCGGCCAGCGCCGCGCCCTGGAAGCTGCTGACATGCGCCACCCCGAACGAGGCGAGCACCAGCGGCAGCACGATGCCGATCGAGGACAGATCGTACCCGTCGGTGAACACGCCCATGCCGGTGGTGAGCAGCGCGAGCCAGTGGAACCGCTTGAACGGCTGCTCGTCGAGCTGGGCGAACGAAGGAGAGGACATGGCAGCACCTTCCGCAATTTCCGGGACGGGCGCTGATTAGCAGCGGCCCGGATGCGGTTTGGTGACAGCATGGCGACAGTCTGATGACTTTCTGCGGACTGGTGATTTTCAGCGGACCGCCTCGCCCGCGACCTCCAGCAGCAGCGCTTCCAGCCTGCGGGACTGGACGGCCGCGTCGAAATCCCGCTGCACGCGCGCGCGGCCGGCTTGCCCCATCCGCCGGCGGGCATCCGGATCGTCGCGCAGGGCCAGGATGGCGTCAGCCAGCGCGGCGGCATCGCCGCTCGGCACGACAAGGCCGGTGCGGCCGGGGTCCACCACGCCCGCGAGCCCGGCCGCGCTGCCGGCGATCACCGGCAGGCCGAGCGCCATCGCCTCCACCGCGACGGACGGCAGGCCTTCGGCATCGCCATCCCGCGCGCGCAGGCTGGGCACGCACAGCATCGCCGCCCGCGCCATCCAGGCGGAAACCGCCCCGGCCGGCTGCCAGCCGAGAAAGCGCAGCCGCGGCAGCCCAGCCGCCTGCCGGCGCAGCGCCGGGCCGAGCGGCCCATCGCCGATGATCACAACCTCCATCGGTGCGGCGCGTTCACCCAGGCGATGCAGCGCCTCGATCAGCACCGCGAGGCCCTTCTTCTCCACGAACCGGCCGACAAACAGCAGCAGCGGCGGATCGGCCGGCGCGCAGATGGCATCCGCACGATCGATGCCGATCGGCAGCACCGCAAGCTTGCCGGGGGGAAAGCCGCGCTCGATCAGCCGGTCCCGCACCGAATCCGACACGCAGACGAACCGCGCCGTCGCCGCGATCAGCGCATCCAGCCGGTGCTGATACAGCCGGGGAGGAAACCGCCGCGCGTAATGGGTGTTCTTGTGCGCGTCCCCGCCATGGAAGGTGACGACGAGCGGGACGCCCAAATGGCGGGCGAGCGGCAGGGCGAAGGCGCCGCCACGGCCGAACTGCGCATGCACCACCGCCGGATCGAGCGCGCGCAGGTCCGGCACGGGCGGGACCAGCCCCAGCCCCTTGAAGGCCAACCGGTCGAACGCACCGGGCAGCCCGCCACGGCCGAGCCGCAGCGCCTCCATCCCCAGCGCATCGGCATCCCCGGTCAGCCGCCGCCCGACCCATACCGGCCGCAACGTGCGGAACCCGCCGTACTGGCGGCGCATGAAGCCCACCTCCGACCGAGGCAGAATCACGTCCCGGTACACCAGCACGCTGCGCATCGCGGATCAGGCCGGCAGGGTGAGCGTGGCGCGCACGCCGCCGCCGGGCCGGTTGGCGAGCGTCACGTCTCCGCCATGGGCGCGGGCGATGTCCCGGGTGATCGGCAGGCCGAGGCCCACGCCCCCGGTCTCCCGGTTGCGGCTGCCCTCCACGCGGTGGAACGGCTCGAACACCCGCTCCATCTCGGTGGCCGGTATGCCCGGCCCGTCATCCTCGATTTCGATGCGGACCATCCCGCCCGCCGAGGGGTGCAGCGTCACCCGCGCCGCGCCGCCATAGGCGAGCGCGTTGGAGACGAGGTTGGCGAGCGCCCGCTTCAGCCCCATCGACCGGGCCCGCAGGGTCAGATGCGTCGGCCCCTGATAGCCGAGCCGCTCCACCATCTCGGGCTTCGCGTCCCCCGCCTCGTCCAGCACCGTGCGGATCATCTCCGGCAGATCGAGCAGCACCGCCGGCTCGGCCGCAGCGGCCTGGCGGCCGAAGGCGAGCGTGGCGGAGACCATGGCTTCCAGGTCGTCGAGATCGGCCAGCATCTTGTCCCGCTGCTCCTCGTCTTCCATGAACTCCGCGCGCAGGCGCAGCCGGGTGATCGGCGTGCGCAGATCATGCCCGATCGCGGTCAGCAGCAGCGTGCGGTCCTCCACGAAGCGGCGGATGCGCGCGGCCATGGTGTTGAACGCGGCCGCGGCGGTGGCCACCTCCAGCGGCCCCTCCTCCGGCAGCGGGGGGGCGTTCACGTCCCGCCCCAGCCGCTCGGCGGCCACGGCCAGGGTGCGTACCGGCGCGGTCAGCCGGCGCACCGCCCAGATGGTGAGCAGTGCCGCGGCGGCGCTCATCACCAGGAAGGCGGCGAGGAAGGTGGGGGAATGCCACGGCCGCGGCGGCGTGATGACAGCGCTGACATCGAGCCAGCCGCCGTTCGCCAGCTCGAACCCAAGGATCAGCCGGCGCGGATCGAAGGCGAAGCGGGTGAGGACGCGGCGGGGCCGCAACTGCTGCGGCAGCGGAAACAGGCGCAGGTTGATCAGCACGAAGCGGTGCAGGTTGGGCGGCAGCAGCGGCAGGGTGTGCTCCACCGGCGGCCGGTCGGACAGTTGGGCGCTCATGCCGGGGGGCAGGATGGTCTGCTGCAGCAGCCGCGCGCGGCCGCCCGCCGGCGTGTGCGCCACGGCGCGATACACCCCCATCATCCGGGTGGAGAGCGTGCGCACCTCGGCAAGCCGCTGCAGGCCGCGCTGATCCAGCGCATGGATGCCGAGGCCGACCACCTGCACCACCATCAGCCCAGCCACCAGCACCAGCGCGGTGCGGGTGGCCAGGCTGCGCGGCAGCAGGCGCAGCTTCACGCCCCATAGCCTCACGCGCGGTCGACCGTGGCTGCCAGCACGTAGCCGCCGCCCCGCACCGTCTTGATCAGCTGCGCGTGGCGCCCGTCATCCTCCAGCTTGCGGCGCAGCCGGCTGACGGCGACGTCGATCGCCCGGTCGAACGGCCCGGCCTGGCGGCCGCGCAGCAGATCGAGCAGCATGTCCCGCGTCAGCACCCGGTTCGCCCGCTCCGCCATCGCGAGCAGCAGGTCGTACTCCCCGCCGGTCAGCGCCACTTCCACGCCCTCGGGGTTCAGCAGGCGGCGGCGGGCGGGTTCCAGCGTCCAGCCGGCGAAATGCAGCGCGCGGCCGGCCGGTTCGGCGCGGTGCTCGCTCACGTCCCCGGCGCGGCGCAGCACCGCGCGGATGCGCGCCAGCAGTTCGCGCGGGTTGAACGGCTTGGGCACGTAATCGTCCGCGCCCAGTTCCAGGCCGATGATCCGGTCGGTCTCCTCGCCCATCGCGGTCAGCATCACGATCGGGACGTCGGACTGGCTGCGCATCCAGCGCGCAAGCTCCAGCCCGCCCTCGCCCGGCAGCATCAGATCCAGCACGACAAGCTGATAGTGCCCGTTCGGCCACATCCGCCGCGCCTCCCGCGCATCGCGCACGGCGGTGATGCGGAAGCGGTGCCGCTCCAGGAAGCGGGCCAGCAGGTCGCGGATCTCCCGGTCGTCATCCACCACCAGGATATGCGGGGTCGTTTCCATGACGGTTACAATAGGCCGCAACGCGCCGCCGCGTCAGTGGGCGTTGCAGTCTGTTGCACTTTGCAAGCCGGCCGCCCTGATCGCGCAACACGCGGGGCGCATAGGACGGCCTGTCCCATGACATGAGGAGAACGCCATGCGCCCCCGTTTCCGCAAGACCACGCTTGCCGCCCTGGCCATGCTGACTGCCGGCGGCATCGCGGCCGGCACGCTCGCCATCCCCGCCTCGGCCCAGCAGGCCGCCCCGCCGGCCGCATCCGCCGATAGCGCCCATCCGCACCCGATGCACGGGCGGTGGATGCACGACCGCTGGATGAAGGGGCACCACCCGCGCCCGATGATGCACATGCTGCGCACCTGGGGGCTGTTCTACCCGGCGGCCGACAAGCACCTCACCCGCGCGGACGCGACGCAGATCGCGACCGGGCTGCTGCTGTGGCACGGCAACCACAGCTGGAAGGTGGTGGATGTGGCCGCCGCGCCGCACAACCGGATCGGCTTCGCCTTCGCCACCGCCGACGGATCGGTGATCGCCCGCTTCACGATGGACCGCCGCACCGGCCGTATCACCCGCACCGGCTGAAGGCCGGCTTTTCCCGACAGCCGGAACGGCCATGCCGGCCATTCCGGCTGGATCGAGAGAAAATCCAATATTTGAGGCAATTTCTGCCAGAGATACATTCCTGATATCGCGAGAAATGAAAATATGGTTAATTTTTGAGACTGGTTTAGCATCTTGAAGAATTGCTAAGGAAACGCTATGCGTGCGGGGAGACATTTGATTGCATCGGAGACCGCGCATTCATGGCCAAGGCAACGGGTCGTCTATCGAAAGTGGGGTATATCGACTCGTTGACGGATGGCCGGGCGGTGGCGCCCCTGTACCATGACCAGGGGGCTGGCTGAACCATGGCAAGCAGGCCCGAGATTCGAAAGAGTGCCGCCGCCCTCACGCAAACAACCTCATCGGCAGCCACGACTCACGGCCATGTCGACGCTATCGCTGATGGAGTCGTTTCCGGCTGGGCCATTGATCTTGGGCAGAAAAACGAGGCGGCAAGTCTGTTCATATTCATAGACGGTCGCCCTGTCGATAATATTCACTGCACGATCGAACGCCCTGATGTCGTTGCTGCTGGTTTCCCTACTTTGAAATGCGGCTTTCTCTACGACATACCGGCCAGGTTTTGCGATGAATCGCCCCACTCCATTTCCATCAGATTTTCTTCTGGGAAGTTTCTTTTCAACGCCGAAAATAAGAATGACTCACAACCGGAAATGACATTCAGGCTGTCCCCGCCACTGCACGTTAAGGGCGTGGTTGACGGATTCTCCAGCGGCGCCGTGCGGGGATGGGCGCTTCGAACCGACCCGGAAACGGGAAGAAAGTCGGGCGGCCTGGATATCCTTGTTCTGTCCGAAGGTGAGGTGATCAGCCGTATCCGGGCAGACCGCTACCGCGCGGACGTCGGGAGCGCGCTAAATGCGGATGCGTTCTGCGGATTTGCGTTCGTGCCGCCGCTGACCTTTCACGGGAAGCCGTCGAAGGCACTGGAGTTCCGGATCGCGGATACGGGCACCGGGCTCGAAGGCAGCCCGGTGCAGGTGGAAGCACCCCATGCCGATACGCGCAAGATCGCCGAAATATTCAATTCCATCAGGGAATTGTCCATTTCGTCATTCAGGATAGAAAACGAGTTGCGGTCGCTGCTGGTCGGCAACACCTATCGGCTTGGCGATTATGATGCGTGGTTCCGTCGATATTTGCAGGCAGCGCGCTTCCGCACCAAGGTTGCCGCCGCCCGCAATGGTCGCGAGGGATCACCGGCTGCATCGGAACCGCTGATCAGCGTGCTGTGCCCGGTTTACCGGCCGCGGCTTGAGGATTTTGTCGCCGCCGTGAAGTCCGTGATGGCGCAAACCTACCGGAACTGGGAACTGATCATCGTCGATGACAGGAGCGATGCGCCGGAACTGACGGCGTGCATCCAGTCGCTGGCGGCCGAGGACGCGCGCATCCGGGTTTTCCGACAGCCGAAGAATGGCGGGATCAGCCTGGCCACCAACGCCGCCATCAAGATGGCGAAAGGAAGCTACATCGCCTTCTTCGACCATGATGACATGCTGGTCGATATCGCGCTGGAGGTGATGGTCGGCGCCGCGATGCGAACCGGCGCGAAGATGCTCTATTCGGACGAGGACAAGATCGAGGATCGCGGCGGCTGCGTTGATCCCAACCTGAAACCCGACTGGAACTATCGCCTTCTGCTAGGCCAGAACTATGTCTGCCACCTCCTGCTTGTCGAGGCCGACACCTTGCGCGAGGTGGGGCCACTTCGTCCGGAATATGACGGGGCACAGGACCATGATTTGATCCTGCGTCTGTCCGAGGTTCTCCCGGTGGACAAGATCTTCCATGTTCCCGAGATTCTCTATCACTGGCGCAAGACCCCGTCGTCCACGGCAACGGCTTCGGGCGTGAAATCGTATGCCGCGAAAGCCGGTGTCGCCGCAGTCACCGATCATCTGAAGCGTCGCAAGCTGCCTGCCAAGGTGTCCGCCATCAAAGGCATGACGTTGTACGACGTCACATGGTCATTCACCGAGGAACCACCAGTCTGCATCATCATCCCCTTCAAGGATCAGATCGAGACGACCAGAAAATGCGTCGAGACCATTCTGGGCAATACGAAATATAAGAACTTCGAAATCATACTTGTGGATAATTGGTCAAATTCCACACAAGCGCGCGAATTTTCTTCCAAAATACAGCAGAATAAAAATATCCGAGTCATGCGTGTGGAGGAGCCATTCAATTATTCCAGATTGAATAACAT
>DATKQI010000078.1:0-3021 GCA_035532755.1 Acetobacteraceae bacterium | reverse complement strand
CGCTTCCAGCTGCCCGAATCGCCGCGCTGGCTGGTTTCGCGCGGGCGGCTTGAGGAGGCGGCGAGCGTGATCGCCGACATGGAAGCCCGCGCGCACGCGATCTCGCCGCTGCCACCGGTGGCCGAACCCGTAGCCCCGCCGCCGGCGGCCGACCAGGCCCTGCCCTATGCGGCCATCTTCCACAACCGCATCTACCGCAACCGCACCCTGCTGCTGCTGGCCATGTGGTTCTGCGCCTATATCACCGTCTATGCTTTCGCCGTCGGGTTTACCACCTTGCTTTCGGCACTCGGTTATCCGCCGCCCGAGGCTGGGCTGATCACCGCGATGGGCACGCTCGGCTTCGTGCTCGCCGCGATCGTTGCTTATTCGTACGGAGAACGAATGGAGCGCAAGACCTGGGTGCCGCTCGCCGCGGCAATCACGCTGGCCGGCGGCGTGCTGGTCGCGCTCGGCGGCGCGGCATTCTGGTTGGGTGTGGTGTGCGCGATGGTGGTGTTCTTCGGCTTCAACGTGTGGGTGCCGATCGCCTACACGTGGTCGGTGGAGAGCTACCCGACGCGGGCGCGCACCACGGGGTTCGCGCTGGTGGACGGGATCGGCCATCTGGGTGGCGGCGTCGGCATGATCCTGATCGCGCCGATGATCCCGTATCTCAGCGTGCTGTCGGCAATGTTGTTGATCAGCGGCTTCCTGGTGGTGGCCGCGATCATCGCCCAGTTCGGCCTGTCCACGAAGGACCGGCTGCTGGACGACATCTCGCCCTGACGGCGAGCGGCGCGGCGGCTTGATCTGGATCAAGGCGCCGCGCCGTCCCCCTTGTAATAGACGCATCGGAATGCGCCTTTAGGCCGGTCCCGGCCCGGATAGGAGGATGCGGATGACGCACGCAAGAACATCGCAGCGACCGTCTCGCGCCCGAGTCCGCCTCTTCCGCCTCAATGACACCGACCACGCGGCGTTGGTGGCCGACAACGTCCTGCTGCTGGATTATCTGCGCGAGACGATAGGTCTCACCGGCACCAAGCGCGGATGCGACGGCGGGGAGTGCGGTGCCTGCACCGTGCTGATTGACGGAAACCCGCGCCTCGCCTGCCTGACGCGCACGCAGGAATGCGAAGGCCACCATGTGGAAACCATCGAAGCCCTGGCCGAAGCCGGGCGGATGAGCCGGCTGGAGCGCGCCTTCCACGAACGCCTTGGCACCCAATGCGGCTACTGCACGCCCGGCATGGTGATGGCCGCGGAGGCGCTGCTGCGCCACGACAAGGCACCGGATGAGGCGGCGATCCGCACCGCCCTCGGCGGCAATATCTGCCGCTGCACCGGCTACGTGAAGATCATCGAGGCGGTGCAGGAAGCAGCAAGGGACGCGCCATGAGCACGACCCGTAATGTCCGCGACGTGGTGGGCCAGCCTACGCCTCTGATCGACGGCATCGAGAAAGTGATGGGCCAGGCGAAATATACCGCCGACCTGCCGGCCCAGGGCGCGCTGGTCGGGCGCATCCTGCGCAGCCAGCATGCCCATGCCCGCATCCTGCGCATCGACACCACGGCGGCGCGCGCGCTGCCTGGCGTGCGCGCCGTCATCACCGGTGCGGATTGCGCCACCACCTATGGCGTGCTGCCGATCGCGATGAATGAATACCCGCTCGTGCGCGACGTGGTGCGCTACCGCGGCGAGCCGATGGCCGCAGTGGCCGCGGTCGATGCCGCCACTGCCGCCCGGGCGCTGCGTCTGATCCGCCTGGAGGTTGAACACCTGCCCGCTTATTTCACCGCCGATGCGGCCCGCGCACCCGACGCCGTGGCACTGCACGACAACAAACCCGGCAATATCGAGCGCGCGGTGCATCACCGCTTCGGCAACGTGGAGGAAGGCTTCGCGCGTGCGGACCTGGTGCGCGAGCAGGTCTATCGCTGCGCCGAAGTCGCGCACGCCCAGATGGAGCTGAACGCCGCACTGGTGGATTATGATCCCGTCCGCGATCACCTGACCATCTGGAGCACGACCCAGGTGCCCTATTACGTGCATCTGATGCTGGCACGCTGTTTGGATATGGACATGAGCCGCATCCGCGTCATCAAGCCCTTCGTAGGCGGTGGGTTCGGCGCGCGGGTGGAGGCGCTGAATTTCGAGATCATCGCCGGGCTGCTGGCCCGCGCCGCTTGCGGCAAGGTGGCCCTACGCCTGTCGCGGGAGGAAACGTTCCTGACCCATCGCGGCCGGCCGGAGACCGAAACGCGGCTTAAGCTCGGCATGACACGCGCGGGCAAGCTGACCGTGTGCGAATGCGAAGTCGTGCAACGCGGCGGCGCCTATGCGGGCTACGGCGTGGTCACGATCCTGTATGCCGGCGCCTTGTTGCAGGGCCTGTATGATATCCCGGCGATCGCCTATGACGGATATCGCGTCTATGCGAACCTGCCCCCCTGCGGCGCGATGCGCGGGCACGGCTCCGTCGATGTCCGCTTCGCGTTCGAAGCGCTGCTCGACCGCATGGCCGCCGAGGCGGGGCTCGATCCATTCACCGTCCGGCGGGCAAATCTGCTGTCGGCGCCGACCGAAACCCAGAACGGATTGCGAATCGAGAGCTATGGTCTTGGCGAATGTCTCGATTGGGTGGAGCGGGCGAGCGCCTGGCACGACCGGCGCGGCCGTCTTGGCGTTGGGCGTGGCCTCGGGATGGCCTGCTCGCACTACGTGAGCGGGGCGGCGAAGCCGATCCACTGGACCGGCGAGCCGCATGCCGTGGTGCAGTTGCGCCTGGATTTCGATGGTGGCATCACCTTGCTGACCGGTGCCGCCGATATCGGCCAGGGATCGAGTACCCTGATGGCGCAGGCCGCTGCCGAAATTCTCGGCGTCCAACTGGGTCGTATCCGTGTGGCCGCGGCCGACAGCATGCTGACGCCCAAGGATAACGGCTCCTATTCCTCGCGCGTGACGTTCATGGTGGGTAACGCCACGATCGCCGCGGCGCGGGAACTGCGCGCCCGCCTGGTTGCGGCGGCGGCC
>DATKQI010000077.1:0-9932 GCA_035532755.1 Acetobacteraceae bacterium | reverse complement strand
CATGAGGCCGGCCGCTTCCAGCCCGTCGAAGAACTTCGGTGGCCGGGCGATGCCGGCGAAGGCGAACACCGGCTGGCCGGCGAAGACAGCCGCCTCGGAGGCGAGATCGGCGCGCAGCACCGGCAGGCAGGGCGGCAGGGCGGAGAGCGCGCCGGTGCGGTCCGGCCCGATCAGCACCGCGGCCCGGCAGCGCGCCGCGCCGGCGGCCACCGGCTCCCGCAGCGGGCCGGCGGGCAGCACACGGCCGTTGCCGAAGCCGCTCGCGCCGTCGATCACCAGGAAGGAGACATCCTTGGCCAGGCCGGGGTTCTGCAGCCCGTCATCCATCACGATCGCCCCGGCCCCCGCCGCCACCGCCGCCGCTGCCCCGGCGGCTCGGTCGGCGGACACCCATGTGGGGGCGATCGCGGCGAGCAAAAGGGCCTCGTCACCCACCCGTGCCGCCGTGTGCGCCGCCGGATCGACGCGCAGCGGCCCGCGTTCGCGCCCGCCGTAGCCGCGCAGCAGCGCATGCGCCGCCACGCCGCGCGCGGCGAGCCGGGCCAGCAGGTCGAGCGCGAGCGTGGTCTTGCCGGCCCCGCCGGAGGTGACGTTGCCGCAGCAGATCACCGGCACCGGCGCGCGCCAGCCGGGGCGGGCCATGCGGTGCGCGGTGATCGCGGCGACCAGGAAGGACACCGGGGAAAGCGCCCGGGGCAGCGGGCCGTCATCGGACCAGAAGGCGGGCGGGTTCGGCATCTCAATCGCCCCGCATCAGGCCGAGCAGCGTTTCGGCCACGTGGCGCGGCAGATCGGCGAAGCGGTCGGCCGCCCCCTGCCCGGCGTGGCCCATGGCGGCGCGGCGGACGGGATCGCGCAGCAGCGCATCCGCCCAGGGTGCGAGCGCGGCCGGGCCTTCCAGCACCGTGAGCGCGCCGGCCGCCCGCAGCAGCGCGACTGCCTCCGCGAAATTTCCGGTATGCGGGCCAACCGCGACGGGGGCGCCGAGCCGCGCCGGCTCCAGCGGGTTCTGCCCGCCGTGCCGGACGAGGCTGCCGCCGACGAACACCGGTGCGCCCAGCCGGTAGAACAGGCCGAGGTCGCCCAGAGTATCCGCCACATGCACGCCCGGGGCCGGGGGTTCGCCGAGCGCACGGCGGGTGACCGGCAGGCCGGCGGCGAGTGCCGCCACCGCCGCGCCCCGGTCCGGGTGGCGCGGGGCGATGATCGTGGTCAGCCCCGGGTGGGCGGAGGCGAGCGTGCGGTGGGCGTCCAGCACCGCCGCCTCCTCGCCCGGGTGGGTGCTGGCGGCGATCCAGGCCGGGCCGGGGATGGCGGCGCGCAGGGCGGCGAGTTCACCCGGATCGGCGGGCAGCGCGGCGGCGGCGAACTTCAGGTTGCCGGGCGCGCTGACATCCCGCGCGCCGAGCGCGGAAAGCCGCGCGGCATCCTCGGCCGATTGCGCCTGCACGCGGGCGAAGCCGCCGAACAGCAGGGTGGCGAGGCCGGGCAGGCGCCGCCATTTCGCGAAGCTGCGCGCCGACAGCCGCGCGTTCACGAGCATCGTGGGAATGCCGCGCTTCGCGCAGGCGGCGAGCATGTTCGGCCAGACCTCGCTTTCCACGAAGCCCGCGGCATCCGGCCGCCAATGGTCGAGGAAGCGGCCCGCCCAGGCCGGCACGTCCAGCGGGACGAAGCGATGCCGCACCCGCCCGGCGAGGTCCATGTCCGGCAGCAGCCGGTCGAGCAGCCGGGCGGAGGTGACGGTGCCGGTGGTCAGCAGCACCGATACGGAAGCATCCATCGCCGCGAGCACCGGCAGGACCGACAGGCTTTCCCCCACGCTCGCCGCATGCAGCCAGACAAGCCGGCCGGGGGGGCGGGGCGTGGGGTCGATCCCGCGCCGTTCCGGCAGGCGCGCGGCGATCTCCTTCCCGCGCAGCAACCGGCGGGCGAGCAGCAGCCGCAGGCCGGGTGCGGCCAGGGTGGCGGCCCCGGCCCACAAGGTTCCTAGCGCGCGCACAGCCGGTCTGCCGTGTCGGCGGCCGCGGTCAGCGCCGCCTCGATCGCGGGCAGCGTGGCCGCCCAGTCTTCCTGCGGCACCGCGACGGGGGCGGCGCAGGCGATCACGCCGCGGCCGAAGGGCAGCGGCAGCACCATCCGGTCCCAGGTGCGGAGGACGATCCGCCGCGTGGTCTGCGCGGCGACGGCGAGCACCGGCACGCCGGACCGGCCGGCGAGCCGCGCCACCCCCGATGCCGCCTGCCGGCGCGGGCCGCGCGGGCCATCCGGCGTGATCGCGACATGCTCGCCGGCTTCCAGCAGCGACAGCATCGCCATCACCGCCGCCGCCCCGCCGCGCGAGGAGGAGCCGTGCACCACATCGAGCGCGAAGCGGGCCACCACCACGCCGATGAACCGCCCATCCCGGTGGCGGCTGACCAGCACGTGCGCGCGGGCGCGGGAGCCCCGCCGGCGTGCCTCCACCCACAGCATCGGCATCATCGGCAGCCGTTCGTGCCAGAAGGCGACGATGGCGGGCGCGCCGTCGATATGCGGCTGCATGTATTCGAGCCCGTGCAGCGACCAGCGCGTGGTGCGCAGCGCGACGAAGAGGTACTGGCCGAGCAGCCAGGCGAGCGCGGCCTGCACCCGCGGCGCCTTCAGCAGGCGCTTCAGCATGGCGGCTCGCGCGCCGGGGCGGGCGATGAGGGTTTGCGCATGCGCGGGGCGGTAGCATGCCGCCCCGGCCGGAGAAAGCCCTTCAGGCGGTGCGGACCAGGAGAACGGCGGCCATCGCACCCGCCAGCTCCACCGCGCCGCCGGCGAGCATCGCCGCGCGCATGCCCGCAGCACCCCCGCCCATCGCGCCGAACAGCGTGCCGAGGACCGCGACGCCCAGCGTGGCGCCGACCATCCGCGCGGTGTTGATCAGCGCCGAGGCGGTGCCGGAGCGGGCGGCATCGACCGAGGCGACGGCGACGTTGAACAGCGGCCCGGTGTTCAGCCCCATGCCGATCCCGGTCAGCGTCAGGCCCACCTCGGCCAGCGGGACGGGCGCGCCCTGGCGGGTCAGCCCCAGCACCAGCAGCCCCGCGCCGATCAGCGCCATACCGCCGGCCATCACGATCCGCGGGCCGAAGCGGTGGGCGAGGCGGCTGGCCATGGGCGAGAGGGCCACGAAGACCAGCGACATCGGCAGCAGCGCGAACCCCGCCTGCGTCACGCTCAGCACGCCCGACGCCTGCCAGGACATCGGCAGCAGGAACAGCACGCCGTACATCCCGAACGTCATCGCCGCCGCGGCCGCCATCGCGCCCGAGAAGGCGGCGGAGCGGAAGATGGACAGCGGCACCAGCGCGGCCGCGCCCAGCCGGCGTTCCACCGCGAGGAAGGCGATGAAGCCGGCGCCCGCGATCCACCGCGCGGCGAGCGCGATTTCGCCATGGGCGATCACGCCGAGGGAGAGCCCGCCGAGTGCGAGGGCGGCGAGCGCCTGGCCCGGCAGGTCTATCCGCCGGCCCTTCGGGTCCGACGATTCGGGGATGACGAGGCGGGCGAGGATCAGCGCGAGCGCGCCGAACGGGATGATCAGCAGGAACACGCTGCGCCAGCCGGCATGCTGGATCAGCACCCCGCCGATGGTGGGGCCGATGGCGAACGCCGCCCCGTTGCAGCCGGCCCAGACGCCGATCGCCCGGCCACGCGCGACCGGGTCCGTCCAGATCACCCGGATCAGCGCGAGCGAGCAGGGCAGCAGCAGTGCTGCCCCGAGACCCGCGACCACGCGGCCGGCGAGCAGCACCGGCATGGCGGGCGCGAGGCCGCACAGCGCCGATCCGACGGTGAAGACCGCGGCGCCGATGACGAAGACGCGCCGCCGCCCGAACAGATCCCCGAGCGTGCCGCCGGTGAGCAGCAGCAGCGCATAGGTGAGGTTGTAGCCGTCCACCACCCATTGGAGGGCCGGGATGCTGCCGCCGAGATCGGCGCCGATGCCGTGCAGGGCGAGGTTCACGACCGAGGTATCGATCTGCGCGATCAGCACGGCGAGGCAGAGCACCGCCAATGCCGGGCCGCGCCGGACCGCACCCGCCGAGCGTTGCAGCAAGGTTGACATGCGCCTGTTCCGTTCGTGTTGCGTGAGGCGATGGCGTAGCCCGGATCGGCCGGACGATGCTTCGGCGGTTGCCGAAGCGTCCGTTCATGCGGGGCCGGCACGGACGGTGTAGGGTTCCGGCATGACAAACGTTCTTCAGGTCGCCGAGGTTGCAGCCCTGGTGGGCGACCCGGCGCGGGCCAACATGCTGCTCGCGCTCGGCGACGGGCGGGCGCTGCCGGCGGGGGAGCTGGCGGCGAGTGCCGGGATCGCCGCGCCGACCGCGAGCGGGCATCTGGGGCGGCTGGTCCAGGCCGGGCTGCTGAGCGTGGTGCAGCAGGGGCGGCACCGCTACTACCGGCTGGCCTCCGCCCGGGTGGGCACGCTGCTGGAGGCGGTGATGGCGGTGGCCGCCGATGCGCCGCCGCGGCGAGCGGTGGCGTCGCGCGCCGACAGCACGCTGCGGGCCGGGCGCACCTGCTACAACCACCTCGCCGGGCGGCTCGGCGTGGCGCTGGCCGACGCGCTGGCCGAGCAGGGGCATGTGACGCTGACGGAGGAAGGCGGCGAGGTCACGCCGAGAGGGATCGGCTTCCTGGAAGCGTTCGGGCTCGACATGTCCGCCTCGCGCCGCCGGCCGTTCTGCAAGACCTGCATCGACTGGAGCGAGCGGCGGCTGCACCTGTCCGGCCAGGTGGGCGCGGGGCTGTGCCGCCGCTGCGTGGAGTTGGGCTGGATCGAGCGGCAGCGGGACGGGCGGGCGGTGAGCGTGACGGCGCGCGGACGGGCCGGGCTGCGCGAGACGTTCGGGGTGGAATTGGAGGCGATGCGGTAGCGATCTGCCGCATCGAGGCTCTCCTCCCCGCCGAAAGACATGCACGCCGGCCAAAGCACGCCGGCCAGAGCACGCTCGCCCAGGGCGAACGTGCGCAAGCTGAAATTCGGCTGATCTCTCACGGGCATTTTCATCGGTCTGGGGCCGTTGCCCGATTCCACTCGGGAAATCGCTCAGAAATGCGCCGAAGAGCGCATTTTGAGCCGCCTTGTGCCGAGCCCGGTTCGGCAACGCCGGCCGGTGGATCGCGCCAACATCAACTATAAGTTGCAATCAAAGTATAGTTTTTACATTTATAGTTGCATATTCTTAATCAAGGCGACTGTTTTTGGCCGGATACGGCATAAAATTGTATCGTTGCAGTAGATGCGCCCAAATTTATCTGATAGAGGCGAATCTATTTCATATACGCAACCATAGGGAGTGAAACCATGCGGAAACGGTCGATTGTCGTTTTTGCTGTCGCCGGCGCCATCCTGATCGGCCCTGCCGCGAGGGCCCCGGCCCGGGCGGCCACGTCTACCGCGACCATCGCCGTTACCGCGACTGTCCTGGCGTTCTGCACCGTCACCGCGACACCGCTCGCCTTCGGCAACTATTCCTCGGCACAGCTCGACGCCACGGCCACCCTGGCGGTGAGCTGCACCACGGGCACGCCGTACACGGTCGGGCTGGATGCAGGCATCGGCACCGGCGCCACGGTGGCCGCCCGCGAGATGGCGGGCACGGTGTCCGGTTCGACGCTGAGCTATACGCTCTACAGCGATTCGGGGCGGACCGTGGTCTGGGGCGACACGGCCGGGACCAACACCGTCGCCGGCACGGGCAACGGCCTCGCGCAGACGCTGACGGCCTACGGGCGCATCCCCGCTGGCCAGCTTTCGGCACCGGGGGCCTATACGGATACCGTTACCGCCACCGTGACCTATTGATGGCTGTTGCCCGGGCCATGCGGCCCACGCTGGCGGGCGCGGCGCTGCTGGCCGCCCTGCTCGCGGTTCCGAGGGCATCGAGGGCGCAGGCGCTGGAGGTCGCACCGGTCAATGTTCTGCTTCCGGCAGGCGCGATGGCGACGACGCTGAGCGTCATCAACCGCGGCGCGCAGCCGATGCCGATCCAGGTTCGCGCCTTTGCCTGGGACCAGCGGGGCGGCATCGACCACCTGACCCGGACGAACGACCTGATGGTCAGCCCGCCGATCGTGGTGGTGACGCCCGGCGCCGCGCAGGTGATCCGGCTGGTGCTGCGCCGGCCGGCGGGTTCCGTGGAGCAGGCCTTTCGCATTCTGCTGGACCAGATTCCGCCGCCCGGCGCACCGGGCATCGTGCGGATCGCGCTTCGCCTGTCGATCCCGGTTTTCGCCGAGCCGGCGGCGCGGGCGGCAGCCGCACTGGCCTGGCGGGTGGACGGGCGCGGGGCGGGGCGGGAGGTGCTGACCGCGACCAACCGCGGCGGCGCCCACGCCAGGATTCTGGACCCCAGGCTCTCCGCGCCGAACGGGGCGAAGCTGACGGTCGAACCGGACATCAACCCCTATGTGCTGGCGGGCGCCACCCGGCGCTGGCGCATCGCCGGGCGCGTTCCGCCGGGCGCCAGGCTTCGCCTGACCGCCAGGACCGATGCGGGCGGCATCGACCGGACCGTGAGCGTTGCCGGCGGCCCCTGATGCCTTTGCTTGGATCAACGGCATGCTGCTTGCCGCGGCGCTGCTTCTTGCCATGCCGGCGGCGCGGGCGGCGGAACCGGCGCAGACCCTGCTGCTGAAGGTGGTGATCAACGGCCGCCCCACCAGCAGGATCGGCGCGTTCACCGATCGCCGGGGCGTGCTGTACGCGACGCCGCGGGAACTGCGCGGCGTGGGGTTCCGGCTGCCGCGGACGGCAGGGACCGGGCCGGTGGCGCTTGGCTCGCTGCCCGGCGTGAGCTATCGGATCGACATGCCGATGCAGAGGCTTCTCGTGACCGCGGCGGACGAGAGCCTTTCGCCGACGCTCATCGGCGGCTCGGCCCGCAACCCAGATGCCGCGGCCGCGGTGCAGAGCGCGACCGGCGGTGCGCTGGACTACAGCATCGTCGGCACCTCGCTCGCCCGGCAGACGATCGTGAGCGGCCTGTTCGACGGGCGGCTGTTCACCCCTTATGGCGTTGCCGGCTCGGGGTTTCTGGCCGACATGGGCACGGGCCTGGATCAGACGGTCCGGCTCGGTTCGACCTACACTTATTCCGACCCCGCCACGCTGCGCCGCTATCGCGCCGGGGACGTGATCAGCGGCGGGCTGAGCTGGACCCGCCCGGTCCGGCTGGGGGGCGTGCAGATCACCACGGATTTCTCGATGCGGCCCGATCTGGTGACGTTCCCGGTGCCCCGGATATCCGGCCAGGTTGCCGTGCCCTCGGCTGTCGATGTGCTGGTGAATGGCATCCGGCAATTCTCCGGCAACGTGCCGCCGGGGCCGTTCCAGGTGCAGCAGTTGCCGGTCGTCACCGGCGCAGGCACGGTTTCGGTCGTCGTCACCGACGCGCTTGGGCAGCAGACGACGCAGACGCTGCCTTTCTATGCCAGCACGCAACTGCTGGCCCCCGGGCTCGACGACTATTCCTTCGAGGCCGGCGCCGTTCGCCTCGACTACGGCGTGCGGAGCGACGACTATCGCGACATGGCCGGTTCGGCGTCGTTCCGGCATGGCGTGTCTTCGTGGTTGACGCTTGAGGGCCATGCGGAAGCCACGCCCGGCCTGTTCATGGGCGGCGCGGGTGCTGCGATCGACGTGGGAAATCTGGGCGTGCTGTCTTTTTCCGCCGCGGGCAGCGCGGCCGGCGGGCGCGGCGGCTGGCAGTTCGGCGTTCGCATCGAACGCGTCACGCCGGTTGTGAGCTTTGCCGCCTCCACGCTGATCTCAAGCCGCGGCTTCAGGGATATCGCCGCGATGAACGCCGACCCCGTGCCGCGTGTACTGACGCAGGCGAGCGCCGGCCTTTCGCTCGGGCGGTTCGGATCTTTCGGAGTGGCCTACACGGGAATCGAGCGCGATGCGTTCAGGACGCCGCAACCCTTCGTGCCTGCCTTCGATGCGGGGGTGGGTGGGCTTTCCGCGCCAGGCTACCTGGTTCCCGCGCAGCACGTGCAGCTGATCACGGCGAGCTATACGAAGCCGCTGTTCGGCAATATCGTCGCCTATGCCACCGGCTAGCAGGCTGTTGAAGAAGTGGTCGAGCGGCGGGCGATCATCCGTCGGCGACTGACCAGTGCATGTCGTCCTTCAAATCGTCAAAGCACGTTTGGCAGACCCACTCATAGCAGGCGCCTTTTGGGTAATCATCGCGGGTCGCGTACCCCTCGTGCTGGATGTCTGGGCCTGCGAGCTCCGCGAATTTGGCCCAGCAGGCAGCGCAGTGATCATGATCCCAACTTTCGCTCCATCGGGCATAGCGGCGGAACTGCAATTGCAGCCCCTTGAGGTGGCTGGCGTTGTCGATCTGCCACTGTTTATCTGGGTTTACCGTCATGGCGACACCGCCAGCAGCTTGGGCAGCCGCACCAGGTTGTAGGCGGCAGCGGTGAAGGCGAAAGCCCAATCCACCTTGTCGAGGCCGCGCAGCTTGGTCTTGCGCAGCCCGGCCACCGTCTTGATCCAGCCGAAGGCTTCCTCGATGCGCTTGCGGATGCGGATGGAAGCGGCGTAGCCGGGGTGCCGGGTGGTGCGCATATCGATGGCCGAACGTCGTCGGTTGGTGTTCTGCGCCACATGGGGTCGGACGTTCAGCGTCCGCAGTTCCTCGACAAAATCGGCGGCATCGTACCCCCGATCGGCTCCGAGTGTGATGGCGCGGGGTCGCTCAGCGAACGGCTCGATCATGTCCAACGCCGCCAGCCGCTCGACATGGCCGGATACACGGGTCAGCCGGGTGCCCACGATCAAGCCCGAGCGGTTCTCCATCAGGCCGTGGCCGATGAAGCACAGCTTGGCCTCCATGCCCGGCCCCTTGCGGTAGAGCATGGCATCACTATCAGTGGTGCTCTCGTGGGTGTCGTTGGAGCGCTTCTCGCCGCGGAAATTGGTCAGCGTGTTACGCCCGCCGCCATCTTCGCCATCGTCGCCATTGGTACCCTTCGGCTTGAAGCTCTTCACCGAGGCCCATGCCTCGATCAGCGTGCCGTCGACGCTGAAATGCTCGCTCGATAGCAGCCGCTTTACCCGAGGTTGCGACAGCACTGCGGCTAGGAACTTGGTGGCGATCTCGCCCTCCAGCAGCCGGTCACGATTCTTCGAGAAGGTCGAATGGTCCCAGGCCGGGTCATCGACACCAAGGCCCACGAACCAGCGGAACAGGAGGTCGAACTCCAACCGCTCCGTCAACTGCCGCTCTGAGCGGATCGAGTAGAACGCCTGCAACAGCATGGCGCGCAGCAGCATCTCCGGTGCAATCGACGGACGCCCCATTCCCGAATACAGCGCCGCGAAGTCGTCCGACAGCACCGCCAGCGCCGTGTTCGCTATCTCCCGGATCAGCCGCAACGGGTGGTCCTTCCGCACCCGCTTCTCCAGGTCAACGTAGGAGAACAACTCCCCTGACCGCTTATCCGTCCCGCGCATGGTCCCCTCGGCCGCTATCAACCGGCCCAGATTGAATCACGCCGCAACCCGGCGAGCCATCGGTTTTTCAACAGCCTGCTAGTGCGATTTCACCCGCTCCCGCAGTGCCGGTGCGCTGATCGGCATCGCGATCCCGCTGGGCGGGCGAAGCTCTGTCAACATCAGCGGCGGAGCGGCCTATCGGCAGGGTTATGGCACCGTCCAGGCCGCACGGTCCGTGGTGAATATCGGCGATGTGGGCGGCCAGGTGTCTGCCACGGCCGGTTCCCCGGCGCGCCGGCTGGCCGAGCTGGACTACAAATCCCCCTGGGCCCTGCTGAGCGCCGGCGCGGACCATTCCTTCGGGCAGACCGCGTATCGCGCCACGGCGCAAGGCGCGCTTTCTTTCGTGGACGGCGGGCTGTTCGCATCCAACACGATCAAT
>DATKQI010000076.1:0-2106 GCA_035532755.1 Acetobacteraceae bacterium | reverse complement strand
CACATTGCGCACAATGCGGTCGAACATGTCCTTCCCGCGCACCAGAAGGAAGGTCCTCGCATCCGCCGCATCCAGCGAAACCCGCAATTCGTCCAGCCCGGTCTCGATCAGCTCGCGGTGCTTGCGCGGGGTCAGCAGCGTACCGTTGGTATTGAACAGGACAGAGATGCCGCGTTCCTTCAGATGGCGGATCATCCGCGGCAGCTCCCGCACCAGCATCGGCTCGCCGACGCCGTGCAGCACCACGCGCGCGATGTCCGGCACCTGGTCGATGATCGAGCTGAAAAGCTCCCAGCTCATGTCGGCCGGGGGCTCCAGGTCCTCGAACGTGCGCGGGCAGGTCTCGCACAGCAGGTTGCAGCGGTTCGTCACCTCCAGATACAGGCACACCGGCGGCGCGCCGGCCTCCGCGGTGCGCCCGGGGCCGACCTCCTCGAAATACCGCCGCGGGTCTTTCAGCGCGGTTGCTGTCATCACGCTCTCCTCTCGGCGGCTTGCGGCGGCGCCGGCAGGGCACCCGCACCCGCCGGCTTCCACGCATCGCGGGCGGCCAGCACGGCGAACGGGCCATAGACCAGCGCGGGCCACAGCAGCTTCGTGTGGATCGGGTCCAGATAGAGCAGAATAGCGGCCGAAACGAGGTAAAGCACGCTCGGCCAAGGCACGATGCAGGCAGGAACCAGCAGCCAGCAGAAATACCACGAATAATGCGGCGATAGCCCCACCGTCAGCACGCTGCCCAGCAGCAATGCCCGCCGCGCCATCAGCCGCGTTGCCGCCAACGGATTGGCAGGCGCGGATGGGCCGAACACCATCGCGGCGCCCATTCCGGCCAGCAGCAGCGCAAGTGCCACCAGATACAGCCGCCCCGCCACCACCGGCAGCTTCACCAGATGGCCGAGCGCGAAGAGCGCAAAAATGCCCCGTCCGCTGTCTATCCCTTCCTGTGCCGCATACCCGCCCAGAAAGCCGAATACGAGCCGCCCGGCGCTTAGATACGGCAGGTAGAGCAGCGCGATAAGGCCGGCGAAGATGGCCGCGAACCGCCAGTCCCACCGCCGCCACAACGCGGGCAGAAGAACTGCCGGCAGGAATTTCGCCAGAACCGCCCCGGCCAGCGCCGCCGCCGACAGCCCGCGCCGCCCGCCAGCACCAGCCAGCAACACGAGCGCAACGAAGCATACGGCAATGGCATCCACATGCCCGTTGCCGGCGAACTCCCAGATCGGCAAGGGATTCCACGCGTAGATCAGCACCCGCGTACGCGGCAGCCCGGCGCGGTCGAGCAGCCCGAGCATCGCCCAGATCGCCACCGCCTCCAGCGCCGTCATCGCCGCCTTCATTCCCAGCAGGGTCGGGCTGATGCGTGTGGCCAGGAAGAAGATCGCCTCCGCCGCCGGCGGATAGATGGTCCGCGCATAGCTCGCGCGGTTGATGCCGGGAAAGATCGTCCGGTCGCGCAGGAAGGCGAGATGCGGGTCGTCCGGGATATAGCGGTACGGGTTGATCCCCGCAGCCTGCACCTTCCCGTCCCAGACATAGCGATACAGGTCGGTGGACAGGTACGGCGGCGCCACCAGCACCATCGCCCGCAGCACCGCCGCACTTCCCAGGATCAGCCACAGCGCCCGCCGCGGCAGCCTGCCGCGCAGCACAAGCGCCACCGCCGCCGCATAGATCAGCCCCGCCACGCAGCACAATGCCACGAAAACACGCAACCGCCGGTCAGACCCGATGCCGAGCTGCCCCGGGATGTGCAGCGCGAGCCCGGCCGCCGTCAGCCCGATCAGCCCGGCTGCGCACAGCCCCAGCGGCACCCCGGGTCGGCGCACCCACGCCATCACGCCGCAGCCCACGCCGCCAGCCGGTCGCGCAGGCCGAGGCGCTCGATGCAGGAAGCGGTGGCTGGGGCGGAGAAGGACGCCTGATCATGCGGCGGCGCGGCGAGTTCCTTCAGCAGACGGCGCAGCGCGGCCGCATCGTCCACGTCGTACCAAAGCGGCAGAATCTCCGGCTCCAGCCCCAGCGCGCGGGCACGGTCGATGGTCTGCTCCGTCACGCTGCCGGTGCTCCAGGCAATATCGGCGAACAGCGCGGCATGCGGCG
>DATKQI010000075.1:0-2857 GCA_035532755.1 Acetobacteraceae bacterium | reverse complement strand
CGGCTTCGGCAACGGCCGCGTGCTGCCCGCCGGGCCGCTGCGCGAGCCGGTCGCCGCCGCCGCCGCCCGCTGCACCGCCGCCGTGCTGATCGGGCAGGACCAGCACGCGGCCCGCGCCGCCCTGCCGCCCGGCCTGCCGGTCCTGGGCGCCCGCCTGGAGCCGGGGCCCGAGGCGGCGGACCTGCGCGGCAAACCTGTGCTCGCCTTCGCCGGCATCGCGCGGCCGGAAAAATTCTTCGCCTCGTTGCAGGAGGTCGGGGCGGTGCTGGCAGGGCGCGAGGCCTTCCCCGACCACCACAGATTCGCCCCGCGCGCCCTCGCCCGGTTGCTGGCCCGCGCGGCGCGGCTCCGCGCCGTGCCGGTGACCACGGCGAAGGACGCGGTGCGGCTGCCGCCCGAGGTGCGCGCTGTCGTGCGCGTGCTCGGCGTGCGGCTGGCGTGGGAGAACCCGGCGGCGATCGCGGCCCTGCTGACCGGCCTGACGCGCGGTCAGGCGGGGATTGCCGAGGCACCGCCGGAAGCGCTCTGTGGGCCGGGCACGCAACGGACCGGGCGTTGATCCGTCCGTAACCATCGGGAGCGCTCCGCGCGCGCGGCTCGCAGCGCCGCAGGGCAATCGCGCGCACGACCAGCATGTCACCTCTCCCGCTCCGCGGGAGAGGTCGCCGTGCGCAGCACGGCGGGTGAGGGCGGGAGGCACGGAACCCCTCACCCGGTTCGCTCCGCGAACCGACCTCTCCCGCGAGAGCGGGAGAGGTGAAGGAGCCGCCGCCCGCGGCAATTCTCCGGTTCACCCGATTGCCCTCAGCAGCGGCGGCCCGGCAGTTGCGCCAGGCAGGAATTCCTCCTCATATCGCCGGGAAGTGCCGGCCGTCGCGATCGGTACCGGGGAGGAAACAAATCAGATGTCCACCACCGTCAACAGCGGGGGGCGGCTCGACCGGCTGCCGGTCTCCGCGTTCCACTACCGTATCTTCTGGCTGATCGCCGCCGGCATGTTCTTCGACGGCTACGACCTTTACGTCGGCGGCAACGTGCTGGGGGCCACGTTGCACGCGGGGTTCTCCACCCTGGCGCAGAACGCGCGGTTCATCTCCTTCACCTTCATCGGCATGACCCTGGGCTCGGTGCTGGCTGGGTTCCTGGGCGATCGGTTCGGCCGGCGCTTCACCTACCAGTTCAACCTGGCGGTGTTCGGCCTCGCCTCCCTGGCGGCCGGGTTCGCGCCCAGCATGGCGGTGCTGAACGCACTGCGCTTCGTGATGGGGCTCGGGCTCGGAGCGGAGATCGTGGTCGGCTATGCGACCATGTCCGAATTCGCCCCTCCGGCCACACGCGGGCGGTGGCTGTCGTTCATGGCCTTCGTCGTGGTCGCCGGGTTTCCGGTCACCTCGCTGCTCGGCACCTTAATCATTCCGCATTTCGGCTGGCGGCCGATGTTCGTGATCGCCGGGGTCGGCGCGCTGATCGTGTGGTACCTGCGCAAGCGGCTGCCGGAATCGCCGCGCTGGCTGGAGGCGCACGGCCAGCCGGACGCTGCCGAGGCCCTGCTGCGCACGATCGAGGCCGAAGTCGGCGCCACCCGACCCCTGCCGCCGCCGCTGCCGGCCCCGGCACCGGCCGCCGCGCTCGGCTTCGCTTCCCTGTTCGACCCCTGGCTGCTGCGGCGCCTGGTGGTCGGCAGCGTCACCCTGATCACGGTCAACACCCTGATCTTCGGCTTCGTGAACTGGCTGCCCACGTTCTTCGTGCTGCAGGGCCTGAGCGTGACGAAATCCTTCGTCTTCGCGCTGGTGATCGCGCTCGGTTCGCCGTTCGGCTGCGCGCTCGGCGCGTTCGGGGCCGATTATTTCGGGCGCCGGCGGCTCATCATCGGCGCCTCGCTGCTGACCATCCTGTTCGGCGGCATCTATCCCTTCGCCGCGACGCCGACCCTGGTCCTGAGCGTCGGGTTCCTGCTGATCGTCTGCATCTACGTGCTGACGGCACTGCTGTATGGCGTCTATACGCCGGAACTGTTCCCGACCGCGGTGCGGCTGCGTGCCAACGGGTTGTGCAACATGCTGGGGCGCGGGGCGACGATCTTCACCCCGTTCATCGTGGTCGGGCTGTTCCGGGCCTACGGGGTGGGCGGCGTGCTCGCGCTGATGATCGGGCTGCTGGTCGTGCAGATCGTTGTCGTCGCGGCCTGGGGGATCGAGCCGGCGCGGCGCGGGCTGGAAACGCTGGCGCCGCCGGCGGGACTGGCGGGAGGCGGGTGAGCCAGCTCTCCCGCCAGCGCGGGGGAGGTGGTGCGCGACCCCGGCGGTTGCCCCTCCGGCGCCCCGCCGGTATGTCTGCCCGCGGTTTTACCCCCGGCGCCCGCCGCCTGATTCCCGGAAAGCTACCCGCCCCTATGGCCCGCATCGTGATGAAATTCGG
Organism: Acetobacteraceae bacterium; assembly: GCA_035532755.1. Classification (GTDB taxonomy): domain Bacteria; phylum Pseudomonadota; class Alphaproteobacteria; order Acetobacterales; family Acetobacteraceae; genus DATKQI01. Next base: position 436 of record DATKQI010000075.1, on the reverse strand, counting down.
CGGCACGTCGGTCGCCGACCTCGACCGCATCCGCGCCGTCGCCGCCCGCGTCAAGCGCGCGCGCGATGCCGGGGACGAGGTCGCGGTCGTCGTCTCTGCCATGGCCGGCACCACCAACCAGCTCGTCGGCTGGTGCCAGGCCCTGTCGCCCCTGCACGATGCACGCGAATACGACGTGGTGGTGGCCACCGGCGAACAGGTGACCACCGGCCTGCTCGCGATCGCCTTGCAGGAGATCGGCGTGGAAGCCCGTTCCTGGCAGGGTTGGCAGATCCCGATCCGCACCGACAACGCGCACGGCAAGGCGCGCATCGCCGCGATCGAGGGCGCCGAGCTGATCCGCCGCATGCAGGCGGGCCAGGTCGCCGTGGTGTCCGGCTTCCAGGGGATCGCGCCCACCGGGCGGATCACGACCCTGGGCCGCGGCGGGTCGGAC
>DATKQI010000074.1:0-26626 GCA_035532755.1 Acetobacteraceae bacterium | reverse complement strand
GGTGGCGGCGACTGGTAATAGCCCGGTGGCGGCGGGGGCTGCGGCGTGGTGGCCGCACCGCCCACGGCGCCAAGCGCACCGCCGATCAGCGCGCCGGTCACGGCGCCCCGGCCACCGCCGGCGGCCGCGCCGATTGCGGCGCCGGCGCCCGCGCCGATCAGGCCGCCGCCCACTGCGCGCTGCCCGGGATCATAGGGGTTGGTGCAGGCCGCCAATCCCACCATCAGGCCCAGGGCCACGGCCCCGCGTGCGATCAGACGTGTCATTCTCAGCTCTCCTTTGTCGCCGGAGCGCCCGTCAGACAGGCCGCGCCGACTTATTTCCCCTCCGTTATGTGGTGTCGCGAAGCGGCAGGAAAATGGCGCCGCCGCGGCGGAGGCAAGACAGCGTGAATTTGGGCGATGGCGCGGGTGATCGCGGGCGGCAGATCCTCGGCGAGCAGCCCGGGGCCGGCGATGCGGCCGGCCTCCCCGTGCAGCCACACCGCCGCCGCGGCGGCCGGCCAGGGCGCCATGCCCTGTGCCAGCAGCCCCGCGACCAGCCCCGCCAGCACATCGCCCGATCCGGCGGTGGCGAGATCGGGCGGGGCGTTGTCGTTGATCGCGACCCGGCCGTCCGGATCGGCGATGAGCGTATCCGCCCCTTTCAGGACCACCACGGCACCGGTGCGGCGCGCGGCGGCGCGCACGGCCGCCACGCGGTCGGCGCCCAACGGGCCGAATACGCGGGCGAATTCGCCGGCGTGGGGGGTCAGCACCGCCGCGCCGCGCAGCCGCTCGGGCGCACCTTCGCAAGCGGTCAGCGCATCGGCATCGGCCACCACCGTCCGCCGCGCGGCGAGCAGCGCCGGCAGGGCGGCCCGCGCCGCCTCCAGTCCCAGGCCCGGCCCGCACACCCATGTCTGCCGCCGCTCGTCGGCGAGCAGCGCGGGCAGCGTTTCATCGGAGACGATCAACCCGGGTTCCGCGGCGGCACGATAGAGATCCCCGGCTCCTGCGGCGGCGAGCGTGACGAGGCCGGCCCCACCGTGGCGTGCGCCGGCCGCGGCGAGGCGGGCCGCGCCGCTCATCTGATGTCCTGCCAGGATGGTGAGATGGCCGCGCGTGTATTTATGCGCCTCCGCCCGCAGGCCGGGCAGCCGCCATAGCGCCGGCCCGTTGGCGAACAGGGATGGGCACACCGTCTCCAGCACCGAATCGGGCAGCCCGATATCGGCCAGCACCAGCGCCCCGCACAGATCGCGGCCGGGCAGCAGCAGATGGCCTGGCTTGCGGCGGAAGAAGGTCACGGTGCAGGCGGCGCGAGGGGCGAAGCCGCGCACGGCGCCGGTCTGCCCGTCCAGCCCGCTCGGCACGTCCACCGCAAGCACATGGTGCGCCGCGGCCAATGTCTCCGCCACCAGGCCATCGACATCGCGGGCCAGGCCGGCCCCGAAGACGGCATCGATCACCAGATCGGCGCGTACGGCAGCGGCCGGCGTGAAGGGCGCAACCACGCCGCGCCAGCGCCGGGCAACTTCCGCGGCATCCGACCCTTCTCGCGGTGGAGCGAGGGCCGCGAGCCCGACGGGCCAGCCCGCCTGATCCAGCAGCCGGGCTGCCACATAGCCATCCCCGCCGTTGTTGCCGGGCCCGCACAGCACCAGCGTGCGGCAGGGCGGGCACAGGCGTTGAACGGCACGCGCCACTGCGCGGCCGGCGTTCTCCATCAGCACGATCCCAGCCACGCCACCGGCGATCGCGGCGGCGTCGGCATGAGCCATTTCGTCGGGGGTCAGCAATTCTGGTGGGGGCAGGATCATCTTCGGATTGTGCCATACGGCCGCAGGGCCGGCACCCGAATAGACAACCAGAAATGTTATGTTATAACATCCGTGACCGCGGGAAAGGAGACGGCATGAGGCGCGGAGTCGGCATCGGGTTCGTCTCCATGTTCATGGCAGCGGCCGCGGCGGCACATCCGGCGGCAGCCGCGCGGCCTTCGCCTCTGCGGATCGTGGCGGCGGAGAATTTCTACGGAGATATCGCCCGCCAGATCGGCGGGCGCCATGTGGTCGTCTCCAGCATCCTGCGCAACCCGGATGCCGATCCGCATCTGTTCGAGGCGAGCCCATCGGTGGCCCGCGACCTGACGGCGGCGCGCATCGTCATCGCGAACGGCGTGGATTACGACCCGTGGATGGACAAGCTGCTCGCCGCCACGCCATCGGCGCGTCGGCAGGTGATCGTCGCGGCCGTGCTGATGCATCGCAAGCCGGGCGACAATCCGCACCTGTGGTACGATCCGGCGACGATGCCGGTGGTGGCGAAAATCCTCGCCGCCGATCTTGCCGCCGCCGATCCGGCTCACCGCGCCTTCTATGCCGCCCGGTTGCGGGCCTTCGACGCATCCCTGCAGCCGCTGCTGGTGAAGGTCGCGGCCATGCGGGCGAAATTCGCCGGCGCGTCCGTCACGGCGACCGAACCGGTGTTCGGCTATATGGCCGTCGCGATCGGCCTGCGGATGCGCAACGCGCGGTTCCAGCTTGCGGTGATGAACAACACCGAGCCGGGGGCCGGCGATGTCGCGGCGTTCGAGACCGATCTGCGGCGCCGCGCGGTGAAGGTGCTGATCTACAACGCCCAGGCGAGCGATCCGGTGGCGGAGCGCATGATGCGCCTCGCCCGCCGATCCCACGTGCCGATCGTGGGGGTGAGCGAGACCGAGCCGCCGGGAACCACCTACCAGGTCTGGATGCTGCACCAGTTGAATGCGCTCGACAGGGCGCTGTCGGGCGGGGGGCCATGAGTTCCGTCACGCTGTCGGGCGTGACGCTGGCTTTCGGCGGCCGGGCGGTGCTGCGGGACGTGAGCCTCGCCATCGCGGATTGCGAATTCGTCGGCGTGCTTGGAGCGAACGGGGCTGGGAAGACCACGCTGATGCGGGCGATCCTGGGGCTGATGCCGCCCGCCTCCGGCCGGATCGCGGTGCTGGGCCGTGGGGCGGCGCGCGGGAACCCGGCGGTCGGCTACATGCCGCAGACGCGCAGCGCGGTGGGCGGATTCCGCCTGACCGGGCAGGATTTCGTCGCCGGCGCGGCGGGCGGCCACCGCTGGGGGTTGCCGCTGCCGGGCGCGGCGGGGCGTGCGGAGGTGCAGCGCGTGCTGGAGCTGGTGGACGCCGTCGCGCTCTCCCGCCGGCCGCTCGCGACGCTCTCGGGCGGGGAGCGGCAGCGGCTGCTGCTGGCGCAGGCGCTGCTGGGCCGGCCCCGGCTGCTGCTGCTCGACGAGCCGCTGATCAGCCTCGATCCGCACCACCAGCACGCGGTGGTCGCGCTGGTGCGCCGGGTGCAGCGGGAACTCGGCATCGCGGTGCTGTTCAGCGCGCACGAGATCAACCCGCTGCTCGGCGCGCTCGACCGGGTGCTGTATCTGGGCAGCGGGCAGGCGGCGCTGGGCGGCGTGGAAGAGGTGATCACCGGGCCGGTGCTCTCGCGCCTGTATGGCGCGCCGATCGAGGTGCTGCGCCTCAACGGCCGCATCTTCGTGATGTCCGGGGACCACGAGATCGAGCAGGACGCCCACCGGCATGACGACGATACGCACGGGCATCTTCATGGCGGACACCATGTTCGGGTATGACTTCATGGTGCACGCCTTCGCGGCGGGCACCATCGTCGCCGTGGTCGCCGGGCTCACCGGCTTCTTCCTGGTGCTGCGCGGGCAGACGTTCGCCGGGCACGCGCTGTCCCATGTCGGTTTCGCCGGCGCGACCGGGGCGGTGCTGATCGGCCTTTCGCCGCTATGGGGGATGGCGGCGATGACGGTCGCGGGCGGCATCGGCATGGGCCTGCTCGGGCGCCGGCTGCACGAGCGGGACGTGGCGATCGGCATCGTGCTGGCGCTGTCGCTCGGCCTCGGGCTGCTGTTCCTGCATTTCTATACCGCCTTCGCCAGCCAGGCGACGGCGCTGCTGTTCGGCAACATCCTCGGCGTGAGCACGGCCACCATCCGGCTGCTGCTGGGCCTGGGCGTTGTGAGCCTCACCGGGCTCGCCGTGATTTCCCGCCCGCTGCTGTTCGCGACCCTGCAGCCGGAATTGGCGGAGGCAAAGGGCGTGTCGCTGCGGCTGGTCTCCGTGCTGTTCCTCGCCGTGGTGGCGCTCGCGGTCGCCGAATGCGCACAGATCGTCGGCGTGCTGCTGGTCTTCGCGCTGATGGTCGCGCCGGCCGCGGCGGCGCAGCGCCTCACCGCCCGGCTGTGGCCGGGGCTTGCGCTGTCGGTCGCGCTCGCGCTCGCGCAGACCTGGGCGGGGCTCACGCTCGCCTATTATACCGATTGGCCGAGCAGCTTCTGGATCACGGCTCTTGGCGGGGTGATCTTCCTCGCGGCAGTGGCGGCCGGCGCGTGCACTCATACCAGATCCCGCGATGGCTGACTCTTCCAGCCGTCGCGGGATCTGGTATCGCGCGCCGGGTTGGCTGGCGGCGGCGCGCAAAACCAAGACTCGATACCATGGGTCGCGATCAGCGAGCCTTGGTATCAGACCGTGCCTGCATAGCCCTTCACGTCGGGGCGGTTGCTTGCCGGGCACAACGTAAACTCGGGGCTGCCGCTGGCCTGCGGCGCGGCGAGTTTATAGTGTCCTGCCCCAGAAACTGGCACGCGGAGTGACGACATGGGTGGCTTGGTGATCAACGGCGGCCGGGTGGTGGATCCGGCCAGCGGAATGGACGCCGTGGGCGACGTGGCGCTGCTGGATGGCAGGATCGCCGCCGTAGGGACGGGCCTGGGCGGCGCCGAGCGGGTGATCGACGCCGCCGGGCTGGTGGTGGCCCCCGGTTTCATCGACCTGCACGCGCACGGCCAGTCGATCCCCGCGGACCGCATGCAGGCCTTCGACGGCGTGACGACGACGCTCGACCTGGAGGCGGGGGTGATGCCGGTCGCATCCTGGTACCGGCGCCAGGCGGCGCACGGCCGGGTGCTGAACTACGGCGCCTCCACCAACTGGGCCTTCGCCCGCATCGGCGCCATGACCGGCTCCAACGAGGAATCCTCGCTGGAGGCGTTCGGCCGCGCCATGCGGGACCGCCGCTGGGTGGAGAACGTCGCCAGCGAGGCGGAGGTGGCCGGGATTCTCGACCGCCTCGCGCACGGTCTGGACGAGGGCGGCATCGGCATCGGCATTCTGAACGCCTACGCCCCCGGCGCCGGCGTGCAGGAGCTGACGGCTGTGTGCCAGCTGGCGGCCGCGCACGGCGTGCCGACCTTCACCCACGTTGCCTATATGTCGCGCATCGACCCGGAAAGCGCCGCCGAGGCCTATGTCCGCCTGATCGGCTACGCCGGCGCCACGGGCGCGCACATGCACATCTGCCACTTCAACAGCTCCAGCAAGACGGACGTGGAACGCTGCGCCCGGCTGGTGGCGAAGGCGCAGGAGCAGGGGCTACCGATCACGGTGGAGGCCTATCCATACGGCACCGGTTCCACCGTGCTGGCCGCCGCCTTCTTCAGCGATCCCGAGTTCGAGGCAAGGAACGGCACCGGCTACGATTCCGTGCAGCGCGTGACCGACGGGCGCAGATTCCACAACCGGGAGGAGCTTCTGGCGGCGCAGGCCGAGGAACCCTCGACCCTGGTGCTGTGGCACATCCTGGACACCGAGAACAACGAACACCACCGCAGACTGCTGGACATGTCGGTGCTGTTCCCCGACGGGGCCATCGCGTCGGACGCGATGCCCTGGTCCCTGGCGGACGGCACGATCTATACCGGCGACGCCTGGCCGCTGCCGGAGGACGCAACATCCCACCCGCGCTCCGCCGGCACCTTTACCCGTTTCCTCCGCCACTGGGTGCGCGAGCGCCAGGCGATCTCGCTGCTCGAAGGTGTGCGCAAGTGTGCGCTGATCCCGGCGGAGATCCTGGAGCCGAGCACGCCCGACATGCACGCAAAAGGGCGGCTGCGGCCGGGTGCGGATGCCGACGTGGTCGTGTTCGATCTCGAGACGCTGACCGACCGGGCCGAGTTCTCGGCGATGAATCGCCCGGCGGAAGGTGTCAGGCACCTCCTGGTCAGCGGGCAGCCGGTCATCACTGACGGGGTGATGGACGCAGCGGCGCGGCCCGGGCGGCCGGTGCGCCGGCCCATTGCCGCCGGCTGACGGGCGTGCCCGTTCCGATCCTGCTGGTCGCGGGCTTCCTGGGTGCGGGCAAGACGACGGTGGTGAACCATCTCCTGGCCCATGCCGAGGGCCGGCGGATCGCCGCCGTGGTCAACGATTTCGGTGCCATCAACATCGACGCCGAGTTGATCGCCGGCGCCAGCGACGGGGTCGTCAGCCTGGCCAATGGCTGCATCTGCTGCTCGCTGGAGGGCGACTTGCTGCGCACGCTCGCGGCGATCCTGCGGCGCAGCCCGCGGCCGGAGGCAATCGTGATCGAGACGAGCGGCGTGGCCGATCCGACGGATATCGTCCGCAACCTCATGGACCCGGTGATCTGGCGGGAGGCGCCGCTGGAGACGGTGCTTTGCGTGGTGGACGCGACGAGTTCCGCAGAGGCGTTGATGAATGACGCGCTGCTCCGCTCGCAGCTTCGGGCGGCGGATGTGGTGGCGCTGAGCAAGGTGGACCTCGCGGGCGATGCAGGGCGCGAGCGGATCCGCGATGCCGTCGCTGCGATCAGGCCGGCAGCGGTCCTGGTCGATGCCCTGCACGGCCAGGTACCCTCGGCGCTGCTGTTCCCCGATGACCCGGACCGCCCGGCGGTGCCGCGCGACCCAGGCCGTCGCCACCCGGCGTCCGACCGGTTCGAGACCCTCAGCTGGACGTCTCGGCAGCCGGTCTCCCTGGCTCGCCTGCAAGGAGCCATCGATCATCTTGCTCCGAAGCTCGCCCGGGCCAAGGGTCTGTTCGAGACGGTGGAGCAGCCTGGCCGCCAGCTTGTGTTCCAGCTTGTCGGCGGCCGCGCGACGCTGGCTCCGGCCGGGGTGCCTGCGCCCGGGGCGCCCGGGGCGCGAATCGTGTTCATTGCTGAAATCGGCGTTCTCTCGGCTGCCGAGATCAGCAGGATCATGGACGGATGCGCCAGCGCCGGCTCGGGGTCAGGTGAAACAGGCAGCGCGCTCTAATTTGTTGATTTGGCGAGCATCGTCGCCACCAGCAGGTCCGGCGGCAAGGCGTGCACGATACGGCCCTGCTGGCCGGTCATCGTCTCGGCCGTTGTCAGCGCGTTCAGGATCGCCTCCTCGGTCGCTTCCGCTGCCGCCTCGAACAGCGCCGTCATCGCGTCCGGAGCCAGCATGCGCACGGTGCTGACCGGTTCGCCCACGCGGATGTGGTTCGCGGTGGAGAAGGCGAGGAAGATGTCGCCGCTGCCATTCGCACCGATGCCGCCGACCCAGGCGAGCCCGGTGGTGGCGCGGCGGGCGAGGCGGACGCACTGGATCGGCAGCAGCGGCGCGTCGGTCGCCAGGATCACGATGATCGATCCCGCCTCGCGCGGCGGATGGCGGTGGGAAGGCACGACATCCGGCCCGATCGCCCTGCCCACCTTCACGCCATCCACCCGCAGCAGCTCGCGCGCGCCATAATTGGCCTGCACCAGCGCGCCGACCGTGTGGCCGCCCGCCTCGACCACGCGGGAGGCGGTGCCGATGCCACCCTTGAATTCGTGGCAGATCATGCCGGTGCCGCCACCCACGTTGCCCTCCGCCACCGGGCCGGTTCCGGCGGCGCGCAGTGCCGCGAACGCGTGCTCGGCGGTGACGGGGCAGGTTTCGGATTCGCTCAGCCAGCCGTCATAGGTTTCGGCCACCACCGGGAGGTGGAAATCCTGCGGCGCGCCCGCCTGCACGGCGAGGGTGCAGACCGCATCGCGCACCACGCCGACCGAGAAGGTGTTGGTGATGCAGATGGGCGCACCGATCAGCCCCTGCTCGGCGATCCACGGCAGGCCCGTCATCTCGCCGTTGCCGTTGAACGAATGCACCCCGGCGAACACCGCATCGGTCCAGATCTCGTCCCCCCGCGGCCAGATCGCGGTGACGCCGGTGCGGACCACGTGCGGCGCATCGCGGATGATGGTGGCATGCCCCACCCGCACCCCGGCCACATCGGTGATCGCGTTCCATCGCCCAGGCGGCAGCCGGCCGGTGGCGATGCCCAGGGTGCGCAGCCTTGCCCGTTTCATTGCAACCGCTTCAACCCCCGTCCTGGAATGCCCCCATCCTGGAACACATCGTGCGCCGCGATCCAGGCGCGCACGCCCTGCAAGGATTGGTTGATGACCTGGTGCATGTCCAGATACTGGTACGTGCCGCAGCGGCCGATGAACTGCATGGCTGGCTGCGCCTCGGCCAATGCGCGATATTTGCGATAGATCGCATCGAACCGCCCGTCGGCCGCCTTTACCGGATAGTAGCGTTCATCGTGGTTCTCGTGGTCCGCGCAGGGCTCCTCCAGCGTGAGGGTCTTGCTTCCGGTCGCGCGCACGCGGTGGCCGGGCAGGCGGGACCAGTCGGTCTGCCGGGTGAAGGGGCCCGCATCGGTGAAGTTCACCACCGGCGCATCGCCGCAGGCATAGGCATCCGGCTCCGTGCGGTGATGGAAGCGGATCGAGCGATAGGGCAGCGCGCCGAAGCGGAAATCGAAATATTCGTCGATCGCCATGCTGTTGAAACACGCCGCATAGGATCGGGCCATGGCAGGATCGAAGGATTCGCCGAGCGTGACATGGATGGAGGGGTGGGCGAGCATCCGTTCGAACAGCGCCGTGTAGCCGTCCCGCGGCAGCACCTGGAAGCGGTCATCCGGGAAGTACTGCTCCTCATCGTCCAGCCGCAACCTGATCCGGCGCACCACCGCGGGGTCGAGCGCCTCCAGGTCCAGCCCCCACATCTTCTTCGTGTAGGGACGGAAGAACAGGTCCGTCAGCTCGGTACCGATGGTGGCGGCGAGGTATTCGGCCGCGTTGCGCGGGGCAGGGCAGGGCACGGCGAGGCGGGCGAGAAAGGCGGCGGCCGCCGCGGCATCGTCGAGCGGAACCGAGAACACCGTGGCGATGGTCGCCCGGTTGATCGGCAGCGGAACGCAGGCGCCGCCCGGAAGCAGCGCCTGCACGCGGTGCCGGTAGGGGATGAACGTGCCGAAGCGTTCCAGCCAGCGCAGCACCGCCTCGTTGTTGGTATGGAACAGATGCGGCCCGTAGCGATGGATGCGCACGCCGTTGCCGTCCACCTCGTCATACGCGTTGCCGGCGATATGCGGGCGGCGGTCGATCACGTCCACCCGATAGCCGGCATCGGCCAGTTCGCGGGCGTGTACCGCGCCTGCGAAACCGGCGCCGACGACCAGGATGCGCGGGGGCATGAGGCTGCTACAGCACCCCGTAGCGATGGAACCACGCCTGCATCCGCCGCCAGCCGTCCTCGGCATCCGCCTTCCGGTAGCTGGGACGGTAATCCGCGTGGAAACCGTGCGGCGCGTCGGGGTACACGACGATCTGCACGATCTTGCCGGCCTTCTTCGCCGCCGCCTCGGCTTCGGCGATCTGTTGCGGCGTGCTGGACGTGTCCTGCGGACCGGCATACAGGCCGAGTAGGGGGCAATGGATGTCGCCCGCCACATCCAGCGCCGTCTGCGGCTGGATCTTCGTGCGCACCCCGCCGAGCGGGCCGTACCACGCCACCGCCGCCTTCAGATTGGGGTTGTGCGCGGCATACAGCCAAGTGTCGCGCCCGCCGCGGCAGAAGCCCACCACGCCCATCCGCGCGGTATCGCCATGGTGGGTGGCGGCCCAGGCGGCTGCACCGTCCAGATCGTTCATCACCAGCGCATCGGGCGCCTTGCTGATCACCTGGCGGGTGATCTCGGATCCGTTCGTCATCTTCCGGAAGCCGGGGAAGCGGGAATACAGCTCCGGCGCCACCGCGACCGCGCCGAGCTTGGCCAGCCGGCGGCAGACATCGCGGATGTATTCGTGCACCCCGAAAATTTCCTCCGCCAGCACGATGATGGGGTATTTGCCGGTGCCGGCGGGCCGGGCGTGATAGCCGGGGATCTGCCCATGCGGCGTGTCGATGCGGATTTCGCCGTCGGCGAGGCCGGTGCTGTCGGTATGGATGGCCTGCGCTTCGGCACGGGCGGTGGCGAGGGTGAAGCCCGCGATCAGCCCGCTGCCGACGAAGCCGCGGCGGGCGAGCGGGAAGCGGGTCAGCCCAGGCAGTTCGGTTCCAGACAGGTCGGTTTCGGCATCCGTGCTCATGTCGTCACCCCCGTGGGCCATTGTGCAGCAGATGTGGGGGTGATGGCACGAAAAAAGGCCCGCCGTGTGGCGGGCCTTTCCTCGCAGCGGCCGGATGGCGGTCAACCCTGCATCGCGGCCTTCAGGTTCGCATCGATCTTCGCGAGGAAATCCTGCGTGTTCAGCCACTTCTGGTCCTTGCCGATCAGCGCGGCGAGGTCCTTGGTCATGTGCCCGCTCTCCACCGTTTCCACGCACACCCGCTCCAGCGTTTCGGCGAAGCGCGTCACCTCCGGGGTGCCGTCGAACCGACCGCGATAGGCGATGCCGCGGGTCCAGGCGAAGATGGAGGCGATCGGATTGGTGGAGGTCTCCCGGCCCTTCTGGTGCTCGCGGAAATGACGGGTGACGGTGCCGTGCGCCGCCTCGCTCTCCACCGTCTTGCCATCCGGGCTCAGCAGCACGGAGGTCATCAGCCCCAGCGAGCCGAAGCCTTGGGCGACGATGTCGCTCTCCACGTCCCCGTCGTAGTTCTTGCAGGCCCACACGTAGCCGCCGGACCATTTCAGCGCGGCTGCCACCATGTCGTCGATCAGCCGGTGTTCGTAGGTCAGCCCCGCCTTGTCGTAGGCGGGCTTGAACTCGGCGTCGAAAATCTCCTGGAACACGTCCTTGAACATGCCGTCATAGGCCTTGAGGATGGTGTTCTTGGTGGACAGGTACACCGGGTAGTTGCGCGCGAGCCCGTAGTTGAAGCTCGCCCGCGCGAAGCCCTCGATGGAGGCGCGGGTGTTGTGCATGCCCATCGCCACGCCGGGGCCTTTGAAATCATGCACGTCCATCACCTGGGCCGGCCCGCCGCCGGCCGGCTGGTAGGTCAGCGTGACCTTGCCGGGGCCGGGGATTTTCGTCTCGGTCGCACGGTAGATGTCGCCGTAGGCGTGGCGGCCGATCACGATCGGCTGGCTCCAATGCGGCACCAGGCGCGGGACGTTGCGGCAGATGATCGGCTCGCGGAAGATCGTGCCGTCCAGGATGTTGCGGATGGTGCCGTTCGGGCTGCGCCACATCTTCTTCAGCCCGAATTCGGCCACGCGCGCCTCGTCGGGCGTGATGGTCGCGCATTTCACGCCCACGCCGTACTGCTTGATGGCGTTCGCGGAATCGATCGTCACCTGATCGTCGGTCTTGTCGCGGTATTCGATGCCCAGGTCGAAATACTTCAGGTCGATGTCGAGATACGGAAGGATCAGCTTTTCCTTGATGAAGCCCCAGATGATGCGGGTCATCTCGTCCCCGTCGAGTTCGACGACGGGGGTCTTCACCTTGATCTTCTGCATCCTGTCCTCTTGCCGTGGTGGAATAGCTGGAAATCGCGGCGGGAGGTTTGCACCGGGCGGAGGCAGGGAGCAAGGGTGGTGCTATCCCGCCACCATCGCTCGCGCCCGTGCCACCAACGCCGAATCTGGCGCGGCCAGTGACATCACTACGGTGAAATGGTTCGCCCCCGGCACCGCCTCCCAGCTCCCGCCCCAGGCTTCGGCAAGGCTGCGGGACTGGCGCGTGTATTCCGTGCCCTCCGTTCCGCCGACCACGGCATGCACCGGCCCGTTCGGGTGCAGCCCGAGCGGCGAGTTGGCCGCCGCCTCGGCCGCATCCATCCGCACGGCATCGTTCACCTGTGTGTGCAGCAGCGGCGCGAGATCGAACAGCCCGCTGATCGGCAGGGCGGCGTGCACGAGGTCGGCGGGCAGGGCAGGGTCCCGCGCCGGCCAGTCGGTCGCGAGCAGCATGGCCGCGAGGTGGCCGCCGGCGGAATGGCCGATGGCGAGCAGCCGCCTCCGGTGCCGGCGGAACAGGAACGCCGCCGCCGCGCGCATCTGCGCCACGCTCTCCCCGATCCGCACCGCGGGGCAAAGATCGTAGGACGGCATGGCGACAGCCACCCCGTGCCCGAGCAGGCCCGCGGCGAGGTGGCTGAAATCCGCGCGGTCCATCCTCTGCCAATACCCGCCGTGGATGAACAGGGCGAGCGGAGCGGTGCGTGCCCCGTCCGGCCAGAAGACGTCCATCGCCTGCCGTGGCGTAGGGCCGTAGGGCAGGCCGAGGTCGGCGAATCGGTGGGCTGCACGGAAGGCCGCCGCATCGCGCTGCCAGCCGGCCACGATGGCCTGGGCATCCGGCACTTTCCCGGAATTGTCGTATTCGGCTTCAAGGTCCATGCGCCCATTCAACAGTCTTGGCGGGCGAAGCGGAAGCGGGCAGGCTCGACCCTTCGGCGCCAATGATCGAAGGAGCGAACGTGCGTATCACCATGATCGGCGGCGGCTATGTCGGCCTCGTCTCCGGCGCCTGTTTCGCGGAATTCGGCATCGAGGTCCGCATCGTCGAAGCCGACTCGGAACGGCTTGCGGCCCTGCGGGCAGGCAGGCTGCCGATCTACGAACCCGGGCTCGACCATCTGGTGGCGAGCAACGTCGCGGCAGGGCGGCTGTCCTTCACCGATGATCTGAAAGCGGCGCTGGACGGGGTGGAGGCGGTGTTCATCGCCGTCGGCACTCCCACCCGCCGCGGCGATGGCCATGCGGACCTCACCTACGTGCACCAGGCGGTCGAGCAGGTGGCGGGGCTGCTGACCGGCTATGCGGTGATCATCACCAAATCCACCGTGCCGGTGGGCACTGGCCGCCGCATCGCCGCCATCGTCCGCGAATTGCGGCCGGAGCTGGAGTTCGATGTCGCCTCCAACCCCGAATTCCTGCGCGAAGGCAGTGCGATCGGCGATTTCATGCGGCCGGACCGGGTGGTGATCGGCGCGGAGAGCGAGCGGGCGAAGGCGGTGCTGCGCGCGCTGTACCGCCCGCTGTTCCTGATCGAGACGCCGATCCTGTTCACCAATCTCGAAACCGCGGAACTCACCAAATACGCCGCCAATTCGTTCCTGGCGATGAAGGTGACCTTCATCAACGAGATCGCCGACCTGTGCGAGCATGTGGGGGCGGACGTGCATGACGTCGCGCGCGGCATCGGGCTTGACGGGCGGATCGGCCGGAAATTCCTTCATCCCGGCCCCGGCTTCGGCGGCAGCTGCTTTCCGAAGGACACGCTGGCTCTGGCCCGCATCGGCCAGGACGCTGGCGCGCCGATCCGCCTCGTCGAGACCGTCGTATCGGTGAACGACGCGCGCAAGGCGGGGATGGCCAAGCGGGTGATCGCCGCTTGCGGCGGCTCAGTCCGCGGTTTGACGATCGCCGTGTGGGGGCTGACCTTCAAGCCCGAGACCGACGACATGCGGGAAGCACCGTCCGTGCCGATCATCAGCCGGCTGGTGGAGGGCGGGGCGACGATCCGCGCCTTCGATCCCGTGGGCATGGGTCAGGCGCGCCCGCTGCTGCCGCCCGCCGTGAAGTTCACCGCCGATGCGATGGAGGCGGTGCGCGGGGCGGATGCGCTGGTGGTGATCACCGAATGGAACGCGTTCCGCGCCGCCGCACCCGCCAGCCTGCGGGCGGCGATGCGCGGAACGGTGATCGTCGATCTGCGCAACATCTTCGATGCCGCGGCGATGCGTACCGCCGGCTTCGCCTATCACGGCGTCGGCCGGCCGGCCGGGTGATCGCCTACCTGTCTCCGGCGGCGATCCGTTCGAGCACGGTGGCGATCACCGCCTGGAACATCTCCGTCGTCAGCCGCCCGGTGTTCGTGTTGTAGCGGGACACATGATAGCTGTCGGCCAGCAGAAGCCCGTCCGGCAGTTCGTGCAGCGCCCCGTGGCGGAAGCGGAAGCGGGACAGCGGCACGCCGCAGGCTTTCAGCGCCGCATTATGCGCCAGCACCCCCAGCGCCAGGGCGGCGCGCAGGTTCGGCATGTGTTGCAACTCGCCCAGCAGGAAGCGGTTGCAGGTCGTCACCTCGCTCGGCTCCGGCAGGTTGGCCGGCGGCACGCATCGCACCGCATTGACAATACGGCAATTCTTCAGCGTCAACCCGTCCGCCGGGTCGGCCGCATAGGCGCCTTCGGCCAGACCGTAGCGCAGCAATGTCTCATACAGCAGGATGCCCGCATGATCGCCGGTGAAGGGCCGGCCTGTCCGGTTTGCCCCCTTCAGCCCGGGCGCCAAGCCGACGATGAGCAGTTGTGCCCCATGCCGGCCGAACCCGGGCACCGGCGCGTTGAACCAGCCGGGCTGTGCGGCCCGGTTGGCGGCGCGGAACGACGCGAGGCGGGGGCAGAGCGCGCAATCCGCTCCCGGTTCGTCAACTCCGGGCTCATCCCGCCCCGGCTCCCGCCGCCGGGCGTCCCCCTCGGTCATGGCGGCCCCGCTCAACCTTGGGTGACGGGATCGCCGAACGGTTCGGCCGGAGTCTGGCGTGCCGCGGCAGGCCTCGGTGGCCGCGGCTCCGTCTGCCGGCGGGTGAATTCGGCCGCGATATCGGCCAGCTCGAAAAACTGGTCGGCCTGCCGGCGCAACTCGTCCGCCACCATCGGCGGGCTCGTGCGGATCGAGGAGACGACGGATACCCGCACGCCCTGGCGCTGCACCGCCTCGATGAGCCGGCGGAAATCGGCATCACCCGAGAACAGCACCGCATGGTCGATCTTCGGCGCCAGTTCCAGCATGTCGATCGCCAGCTCGATATCCATATTGCCCTTCACGCGGCGGCGGCCCTGCGCGTCGGTGTATTCCTTGGCCGGCTTGGTCACCAGCGTGTAGCCGTTGTAGGCCAGCCAGTCGGTCAGCGGCTTCAGCGGGGAATATTCCTCGGTTTCCAGCACGGCCGAGTAATAATAGGCACGTATCACGTGTGCCCGCTTCCGGAAATACTCCAGAAGGTTGCGATAATCCACGTCGAACCCGAGATTGCGTGAGGCGGAGTAAAGATTTGCACCGTCAATGAACAGTGCAACCCGCTCCTGCGGAATGAAATCCATGGCTATGATCCTTGTCGTGTCTGCAATCTGTTGAGATAGCTCAGACAGTTGGAAAGATTGTCGATATAGATCGATATGCTCTCTATTACATCATCATGTCGGAAAGGTGAATGGCCGCGATGATTCTGGTGGCGATCGGCGCCAACCTGCCGGGGCCGGACGGCGCCCCCCCGCAACAGACCTGCGCGCGGGCCGCGGCGGCGCTGGACGCCCTGCCGGGGTTGCGGCTGCGCGGCCTGTCGCGCTGGTTCGCCACGGCGCCGGTCCCGCCTTCCGGCCAGCCGGACTATATCAACGGCGTCGCCCATCTCGCCGGCCACGCCGACCCGGCCGACCTGCTGGCGGCCCTCCTGCACATCGAGGAGGCATTCGGCCGCGCGCGCAGCGTCCCCAATGCCGCCCGCACGCTCGATCTGGACATCATCGCGATGGACGGAACGGTGCGCGCCGCGCCCGATCCTGTGCTGCCGCACCCGCGCGCTCATCTGCGCGCCTTCGTGCTCGCCCCGCTGCTGGACGTGGCGCCCGGCTGGCGCCACCCGGTGCTCGGCACCCCCGCCGCCGCATTGCTGGCAAACCTGAAAGACCAGGCTATCCGCCCGCTGGCGTAGCTTTCTCTTGCAACACCCCGCGCCGCAGCATATGTAACCCGCTTACCCGACATCCAGGCATGGAGGCTGAGCGGATGGCGCGCGTCACCGTCGAGGATTGCGTTCTGAGAGTGCCGAACCGGTTCGAGCTGGTTCTGCTGGCCGCCCAGCGCGCCCGCAACATCAGCCGCGGCGAGGAGCTGACCATCGACCGCGACGACGACAAGAACCCGGTCATCGCGCTGCGCGAGATCGCCGACGAGACGATCGACCTGCCGAAGATCGAGCAGGACCTGATCCGCTCGCTGTCCCGCGCGCCCGAGCCGGAGCCGGCGGACGAGGAGGTGATGGACCTGATCCCCACCGACCAGAACATCTTCGGCCTGCAGGATATTTCCGCGGAGGAGGAAGCCGCCAGCCTGCCGGTGGAAGGCGAAGAGCTCTCGCCCGACGACATCGCCGCCGCCATCGAGGCCGAACTCGGCGGCCGCGCACGACGCTGAGGGATCATGCAGTCGGGTGCCGGTCCTTTCAGCGCGCCTGCACCCGCCCGCACCCCGGCACACGCCCCGGATGGCGCCGCCCAGCCGGCCGAGGCGCCGGCCCCCGCCCGCCCGGACATCATCCGCCAGTTCGAGCTGACGGAAAAAGTCCAGGCCTATGATCCCAAGGCCGACACCGACCTGATCGACGCCGCCTACGTGCTCGCCATGCAGGCACACGGCCCGCAGCGGCGCGACAACGGCGACCCCTACATCACCCATCCCGTCGCCGTCGCCGACATCCTGGCCGGCTACCGGCTTGATACGCGCAGCATCGTCACCGGCCTGCTGCATGACGTGATCGAGGATACGCCGGTCACGCTGCCGCAGATCGAAACGCGCTTCGGCGCCGAGGTCGCCGGCCTCGTCGATGGCGTGACCAAGCTCACCCGCCTCGAACTGCAGTCCGACCGCACCAAGCAGGCGGAGAACTTCCGCAAGCTCGTCCTCGCCATGAGCAAGGACATCCGCGTGCTGCTGGTCAAGCTCGCGGACCGGCTGCACAACATGCGCACGCTGCACTACGTCGCCTCGCCCGAGCGGCGGCTGCGCATCGCGCGCGAAACCATGGAGATCTACGCTCCGCTCGCCGAACGCATCGGCATGGACGCGATGAAGACCGAGCTGCAGACGCTCGCCTTCGCCCAGCTCGACCCCGAAGCCTTCGACACCATCCAGGCGCGGCTGAACTTCCTGCGCGGCCAGGGTGCGGACGTGATCGAGGAAGTGCGGCACGAGCTGTTCCGCGTCTGCGCCGAGGCGGGCGTGAGCGTGCTGGAAGTGACGGGGCGGGAGAAATCCCCTTATTCCATCTGGGAGAAGATGCAGCGCCGCAACGTGGCGTTCGAGCAGCTTTCGGACATCATGGCCTTCCGCGTCGTCGTCCCGACGCGGGAAGCCTGCTACGCCGCCCTGGGCGCGGTGCATGCCGCCTATCCGGTCACGGCCGGGCGCTTCAAGGACTACATCTCCACCCCGAAATCGAACGGCTACCGCAGCCTGCACACCGGCGTGACCCTGCGCCAACCGCGCAACCAGAAGATCGAGGTGCAGATCCGCACCCCGGAGATGCATGACATCGCCGAGAACGGCGTGGCCGCGCACTGGTTCTACAAGCAGATCGACGCTTCCGCCCAGGATTTGCAGCGCTTCCGCTGGGTGCAGGACCTGCTGGAAATCCTCGACAACTCCACCGCCGAGGAATTCCTCGAGAACACCAAGCTCGAACTCTACCAGGACCAGGTGTTCTGCTTCACGCCGAAGGGCCAGCTCATCCAGCTCCCGCGCGGCGCCACGCCGGTGGATTTTGCCTACGCCGTGCACAGCCAGGTCGGCGACAGCTGCGTCGGCGCGCGCATCAACGGTCGGCTGATGCCGCTGCGCTACGAATTGCAGAACGGCGACCAGGTCGAGATCATGACCGCGCGTGGCGGCACGCCCTCCCCGCAATGGGAGCGTTTTGCCGTCACCGGCAAGGCGCGCGCGCGCATCCGCCGCTTCGTGCACCAGCAGCAGCGCCAGACCTATATCGACCAGGGTCGCTCCATGCTCGCCAAGGCCTTCCGCCAGGACGGGCTGGACGGGCAGGAGCGGGTGCTGGAAACCGCGCTGAAAACCCTGAAGCTGCCCGCCATCGACGATCTCTACGTCGCCGTCGGCAACGGCAATATCGGCCCGAAGGATGTCGTCCACGCCGCCTATCCGGACATGCGGGAAGCCCGTGCGCCGCGGCTGCTGCCCAGCCTGCCGCCCCGCACCGGGGCCCGCGCCGGCGGCCGCGCCGAGCCCGGCATGCTCCCCATCACCGGGCTCGTCTCGGGGATGGACGTGCATTATGCCGGCTGCTGCCACCCGCTGCCCGGCGATGCCATCGTCGGCATTGTCGCCACCGGCAAGGGCGTCACCATCCACACCCGCGATTGCCAGACGCTGGAAAGCTTCTCCGCCACCCCCGAACGCTTCATCGACGTGGACTGGGACTATCCCCACCTCAACCGCGGCAAGGCCGCCGCCACCTATCTCGGCCGGATCAGCGTGATCGCCGAGAACGAACCCGCCGTGCTCGCCAACCTCACCAATGCCATCGCCAAGCACGAAGGCGCGGTCATCAACCTCAAGATCGTCAACCGCCAGCAGGATTTCTTCGAAATCCTGGTCGATGTGGATGTGCGGGACCTGCGCCACCTCTCCCTCGTCATCGCCGGCCTGCGCGCCACCCCCGGCATCACCCAGGTCGAACGGGCCAAGGGATGAGGGGAAGCAGCGCCGGGGTGCCGCCTCGGACGTGCCGCGCATGATCCTCGGGCTCGGTTCGGATCTGTGCGACATCCGCCGGGTGGAGTCGGTGCTGGGCCGGCATGGGGACCGGTTCGTGATGCGGGTGTTCACGGAGGTGGAGCGGGCGAAGGCGTTGCGGCGCGCGCCTGCGCTGCGGGCGGCGACGTTCGCCAAGCGGTTCGCGGCGAAGGAGGCGGCGTCGAAGGCGCTGGGCACGGGTTTCCGGCAGGGGGTGTTCCTGCAGGATCTCTCGGTGGTGAATCTGGTGTCCGGGAAGCCCACGCTTGTTCTGTCGGGCGGTGCGGCGGCCAGGCTCGCCGCCATCACGCCGGCGGGCATGCGGGCGGATGTGGCGCTGACGATGACGGACGAATATCCCTATGCCTACGCGCAGGTGATCATCTTCGCCGTGGCGCTTGCTTGACAGCGATGGGGGGTGTGGGCTTCATCCGCCCGGCTTCATTTCCGGAATGCGGATCAGATGACGAAGCGAAAAGCGGGCGGCCTGCTGGATAACGTCAAGACAGTCATCTACGCAGGGCTGATCGCGGTCGGAATCCGGACCTTTCTCTACGAGCCGTTCAACATCCCCTCGGGCAGCATGATCCCGACGCTGCTGGTGGGGGATTACCTGTTCGTCTCGAAATTCAGCTACGGCTATTCGCATTTCTCCTTCCCCTTCTCGCCGCCGCTGTTCAAGGGCCGCATCTTTGCCAGCCTGCCGAAGCGGGGCGATGTGGCGGTGTTCAAACTGCCGCGCGATCCGTCGGTCGATTACATCAAGCGCATCGTCGGCCTGCCGGGCGACACCATCCAGATGCAGCACGGCCAGCTCTACATCAACGGCAAGGAAGTGAAGCGGGTGCGCGATGGCACCTATACGGCCACTGGTGACGGCCCGCCGATGGTGCTGCGCCGCTATGCCGAGACCTTGCCGAACGGGGTGAAGCATTTCATCCTGAAGGCGTCCAACAACGGGCCGCTCGACAATACCCAGGTATATCATGTGCCGCCGGGCCATGTATTCGGCATGGGCGACAACCGCGACAACAGTCTCGATTCACGGGTGCTGAGTGACGTGGGCTATATTCCCACCACCAATCTGGTCGGCCGGGCGGAGATCATCTTCTTCTCGATCGACGCGAAGTATCCCTGGTGGGAGGTGTGGGAGTGGCCGTTCGAGATCCGCTGGGGGCGGCTGTTCACCGTGATCCATTGACCGATGCCGCGATCCCCGATGCCGAGGCGATCCTGCGCCATCGCTTCCGCCGGCCCGAACTGCTGGCCGAGGCGCTGACGCACCGCTCGGCGGTGCAGGCGGGCGGGGCGCTGTCGAACGAACGGCTGGAATTCGTGGGCGACCGCGTGCTGGGCCTCGTGATGGCCGAGTGGCTGGCCGAGCGGTTCCCGGCCGAGCCGGAGGGCTATCTGGGCCGGCGGCTCGCGCATCTGGTCTCCCAGCCGGTGCTGGCGGAGATCGCCGAGCGGATCGGGTTTCCCGCATTGCTGACCGTGGGCGCGGGCGAATCGCGCAGCGGCGTCCGCCGCCGCGCCTCGGTGCTGGCGGATGCGATGGAAGCGGCGCTGGGGGCGCTGTTCCTCGATGGCGGGCTTGCCCCGGCGCGGGATTTCGTCCGCCGCAGCTTCGCCGATGCGATGCAGACCCAGGCCGATCCGCCGAAGGATGCGAAGACCGCCCTGCAGGAATGGGCGCAGGCGCGCGGGCATGATCTGCCCTCCTACCACGTGGAAACCCGCGCCGGCCCCTCGCATGCGCCGGAATTCGTCATCGCGGTCAGCGCGGCGGGGCAGACCGGGCAGGGCAGGGCGGGGTCGAAGCGCGCGGCCGAGCAGGCGGCGGCGAAAGACCTGCTGGACCGGCTGGCCCGATGACCACGCGCTGCGGCTTCGCCGCCATCCTCGGTGCGCCGAACGCGGGCAAGTCCACGCTGCTGAACCGCCTCACCGGGGCGAAGCTGTCGATCGTCAGCCCGAAGGCGCAGACCACGCGCTTCCGGGTCCTGGGCATCGTGATGCGCGGGGAGGCGCAGATCCTGCTGGTCGATACCCCAGGCATCTTCGCCCCCCGCCGACGGCTGGACCGGGCAATGGTGGATGCGGCCTGGACCGGCGCGCAGGATGCCGATCTGGCGGTGCTGCTGGTGGATGCGCAGGCCGGCGCGACGGATGCGGTGCGGGAGATCGCGGCGCGGTTGGGCAGATCCGGCAGGTCCTGCTGGCTCGTGCTGAACAAGGTCGATCTGGTCACGCGGCAGCGCCTGCTGCCGCTCACCGCCACGCTCACCGCGATCGCCCCCTTCGCCGAGACCTTCATGGTGAGTGCGGCGACCGGCGACGGGCTGGACCGGCTGCTCGATGCCCTGGCGGCGGCGATGCCGGAAGGGCCGCATCTGTATCCGCCCGACGAGATCACCGATCTGCCGGACCGGCTGCTGGCCGCCGAACTGGTGCGCGAGCAGGTGTTCCTGCAAACGCACGAGGAAGTGCCCTATGCGACGACGGTGGAGACCGAAAGCTTCCGGGAACGCCCGGACGGATCGGTGCGGATCGAGGCGACGATCTACGTCTCCCGCCCCGGCCACAAGGCGATCCTCATCGGCGCGGGCGGAACCCGCATTCGCGACATCGGCGCGAAGGCGCGCGGCGAGCTGGCCCGGCTGCTGGAGCGGAAGGTGCACCTGTTCCTGAACGTGAAGGAACGCGCCGGGTGGGACGAGGAGGCAGCGCGCCTTCGCGCGATCGGACTGGAGGACGGGTGATGTCCCGCGCCGCCCCGCAGGGCTCCGCTGCGCGCCGGATCGCACCGGGATGAGCCGTCAGCCACTCGCAACCGGCGGCCGGAAGCAATAGATGCTCGGGCCGTCGGGTCCCAGGACAATCCATACGACCGCGCTTCCGTCCGGATAGGGCGGATAGTCGCGCAGTATATGGCTCGCGGGCACCGGCCACCACCGGCCGCCGATGAACACCTGCCACTGGGCGCCGATGCGCCGCGCATCGACCACGCGGCCGTCCGCCTGGCCGCAGCAGGAGATGGCGGTTCCCGGCAGCATCGCACGCTGGTACCAGTCATGCAGCTTCGGATCGAGCGGCCCGGGCGGCGGCTTCGCCCGGGCGCGCCACGGCAGCAGCGCGCCGAGGGTGGCGGCCAGAATCCGTCGCCTCCACAGGCATCCAGGGCAGCGCAGCATGATGGCACGCCTCCGAATCGGGCGGATTATAATGCGGATCGGGCGCGATCGTTTCGTGATCGAAGCTCACGATCGGGGGCCGAGGCTCACCATCGCGCTACCGGCGGCGGGATGGCTGATCCTGGCGTGGCACGTCCGGCTCATGGCATGTTTCTTGCTTGATTTTCAAAGTAAAATTCGCCAGCCTGAGAAAGCAAAAGGGCACAATGAACGCATGGTTCTCGACAGCTACGATCCCGGCGGGTTCTACTGCGAGATGCTGGGCAATCCGGCCAACCAGCCGGTGCGCGACCGCCTCGCCAGCCTGTCCATTCAGGCGCTGAAGCAGCGTGCCGCCGCGGCGGAGGCGGAGCTGTACAATCTCGGCATCACCTTCACGGTCTATTCCGAGAAGGACACGATAGACCGCATCCTTCCCTTTGACGTGATCCCGCGCATCATCTCGGCGGGCGAGTGGGCGCATATCGAACGCGGAGTGATCCAGCGGATCGCCGCCATCAACCTGCTGCTGGCCGACCTGTATCACGGGCAGCACATCCTGAACGACGGCGTGCTGCCGCGGGACCTGGTGCTGGGCAACGCCCACTACCACCCGCTGATGCAGGGGGTGGATCTGCCGCACGGAACCTATGTGCACGTCTGCGGAACCGACCTGATCCGTGACGAGCACGGCAGCTTCCTGGTGCTTGAGGACAATGCCCGCACCCCCTCCGGGGTCAGCTACGTCATCGAGAACCGGCACATGATGCAGCGCGCCTTCCCGGACCTGCTGAACGAGCTCGGCCTGCGCCCGGTGGAGAATTACGGACTGCAACTCGCCGCGGCGATGCAGGAGGTGGCGCCACCCGGCCTCGATGCGCCGCGCGTGGTGCTGCTTTCTCCCGGCACCTACAATTCCGCCTTCTTCGAGCACGTGTTCCTGGCGCGCGAGATGGGGGTGCCGCTGGTGGAGGGGCGGGATCTCGTGGTCGAGGACGATCGCGTCTGGATGCGCATCACCGGCGGCCTCGCGCCGGTGGACGTGATCTACCGCCGCCTCAACGACGACTTCCTGGACCCCGAGGCCTTCCACAATGACAGCATGCTCGGCGTTCGCGGGCTGATGCGCGCCTATCGCGCGGGCAGCGTGACGCTGGCGAACGCCGTGGGCACCGGCGTAGCGGACGACAAAGCGGTGTATGCCTACATGCCGCGGATCATCCGCTACTACCTGGGCGAGGACCCGGTGCTGCCGAACGTCCAGACGCATATCTGCCGCGAACCAGATGCCCTGCGCTACACGCTCGATCATCTCGATCAACTGGTGATCAAGCCGGTGGGCGAGTCCGGGGGCTACGGCATCACCATCGGTCCTCAGGCAAGCCGGGCGGAGCTGGACGCGTGCCGCGCGAAGCTGCTCGCCGATCCGGCCAACTACATCAGCCAGCCCTGCATCCGGCTCTCGGTGGCGCCCACCCTGGTGGATGGCGGGGTGGAGCCGCGCCATGTCGATCTGCGCCCCTTCGCGATCACCGGGGCGAAAACCTGGGTGCTGCCCGGCGGGCTGACGCGGGTGGCGCTGGGGCGCGGCACGCTCGTGGTCAACTCCTCGCAAGGCGGCGGATCGAAGGATACCTGGGTCCTTGAGTGAGACACTGCTCGCCCGCTACGCGGAGTGCATCTTCTGGCTGGCACGCTATGTCGAGCGGACGGAGAATCTCGCGCGCATCCTCGATGTGAACGAGACCTTCTCGCGTGACAGCCGCGGCAGCCAGAACTGGCTTTCCATCGTGCACCTGTTCTCCGACGAGGAGCGTTTCCTCGCCCGGCACGCCGGCGCCGATGCGCAAAGCGTCCTGCATTTCTACGTGCTCGACACCGGCAACCCGACCTCGATCGTCAGCTCCATCCGTGCGGCGCGGGAGAATGCAAGGACGCTGCGGCCGCTGATCTCCACCGAGATGTGGGTGCAGCTGAACGTGTTTCACAACCGGCTCAGCACGCTCGATCCGGCCGAACTGTCGCCCGGCCGGCGCAACCAGTTCTTCAGCGGCGTGAAGGAAGCCTGCCAGACCCATACCGGAATCACGGAAGGCACATTCTATCGCGACCAGGGCTGGTATTTCTACGAGATCGGCCGCTGCATCGAACGCGCCGACCAGACCACCCGCCTGCTCGACATGAAATACCATCTGCTGCTGC
The DNA here is from genome assembly GCA_035532755.1 of Acetobacteraceae bacterium. Taxonomy (GTDB): domain Bacteria; phylum Pseudomonadota; class Alphaproteobacteria; order Acetobacterales; family Acetobacteraceae; genus DATKQI01. The sequence goes on along the minus strand of DATKQI010000074.1, from coordinate 2,663 downwards.
CGCGGGCCGCGGAGATCGGTTCACTGGTGGATGTCAGCCAATGGAATGCGCTGCTCCGCTCCGCCGCCGGATATCATGCCTATCGCCGGCTGCATTCGGGCGGCATCAACCCCGCACAGGTGGCTGGGTTCCTGCTGCTGAACCGGCGCTTCCCACGCTCGGTCTATCTGTGCGTCAGGCAGACGGAGATGCTGCTGGCCGAGCTGAAGGCGCGCTACGCGCTGCGCAGCGGAAACGATGCGGCCGAGATGCTGGACGGGCTGCGCGCCCTGCTGAGCACGCTGACGATCGGGGAAATCCTGAAGCAGGGGCTGCATGAGTTTCTCGACATGGTGCAGTTGCGCCTGATCGCGGTCAGCCGGGGCCTGTCGTACGCCTTCTTCGGCCACGAGCCGGAGATGGCGCAAACGCAGACAGAGCAGGCGCAGTAGCCCGGACATGCCGATCCTCACCGTGCGGCACGTCACCACGTATCGCTACCTTCAGCCGGTCTCGTTCGGCGAGCACCGGATGATGTTCCGCCCGCGCGACAGCTACGATCAGCGCCTGCTGACAAGCGCGCTGGTGATCGCGCCGGAACCGGTCAGCATCCGCTGGGTGCACGATGTGTTCGGCAACTGCGTGGCCTTCGCCCGCTTCGCCGGGCGGGCGCGGGAACTGCGTTTCGAAAGCACGATCCGGCTGGAGCACACGCCGTCGCACGCGCCGGACTTCCAGTTGGAGGAGTACGCGGAGACGTACCCGTTCACCTACGGTGCCGAAGACATGCCGGACCTGCTGCGCTCGATCGAACGGCATGCGCCGGACCCGCAGCGCGACGTGAACCGCTGGGCGCGCCGGTTCCTGCGCCGGGACGGCGCCACCAATACGCGCGAGCTGCTGGCCTCCATGACGCACGCCATCCGGCAGGATTTCACCTATGTCGCGCGCGAGGAGAAGGGCATCCAGAATCCGGCGCAGACGCTGCGCCTGGGCAGCGGAAGCTGCCGGGACTTCGCCCTGCTGATGATGGAGGCGGTGCGCTCGCTGGGCATGGCGGCGCGCTTCGTCTCCGGCTACCTCTACACGCCGAAGCACGATGCTTCCTCCACCGGCAGGATGGCCCCCCGTGTCGGCGGCGGCGCCACCCACGCCTGGCTGCAGGTGTATCTGCCCGGCGCCGGCTGGGTGGAGTTCGACCCGACCAACGGCATCGTCGGCAACCGTGACCTGATCCGTGTCGCGGTGGTGCGCGACCCGAAGCAGGCGATCCCGCTCTCCGGCACGTGGATCGGCTTTCCCGCGGACAATCTCGGCATGACGGTAGCGGTTACGGTCAGCGCCGCGGATGACGGCGAGGAAGCGCCGCCTGCCGGGCGTGGTCGCGCCGCCGTTCCGCACGCCCGGTGAACCCAGGAGGCCGCTGATGCAGATCCGCCTTGGCTACGAGATCATCTACGACTGCGCGGGGCCGACGCCGATGCTGCTGGTGCTGAATGTGCACCCCTCGCGCGAGGGCGATCTGCTGTCCCCCGACCGGATCGTGTTCGATCCGCCGATGCAGCCGATCCGGTATCGCGACATGTTCGGCAACACCTGCCATCGCATTCTCGCACCGGAGGGCCGGCTGAAGATCAGCAACGCGTTTCTGGTGCAGGATCCCGGCGAGGCCGATGAACAGGCCCCGGAGGCCGAGCAGGTGCCGATAGATCGGCTGCCGCCGGACACGCTGGTCTATCTGCTGGGCAGCCGCTATTGCGAGACCGACCGGCTGTCAGACACCGCCTGGTCGCTGTTCGGCCATATGCGGGGCGGCTGGGCCCGGGTGCAGGCAATCTGCGGCTACGTGCACGATCGCATCACCTTCGGCTACGAATACGCCCGGCCCACCAAAACGGCGTGGGACGCGTATATGGAGCGGCAGGGTGTGTGCCGGGACTTCGCGCACCTGGCCATCACGCTCTGCCGCTGCATGAACATCCCGGCGCGCTACTGCACGGGGTATCTGGGCGATATCGGCGTGCCCGCGGCCGATGCCCCCATGGATTTCAGCGGCTGGTTCGACGCCTATCTCGGCGGGCGCTGGTATACTTTCGACGCGCGGCACAACACGCCCCGCATCGGTCGCATCCTGATGGCACGCGGGCGGGATGCCACGGACGTGGCGATCACCACCACCTTCGGATCCTGCACGCTCGCTGGGTTCAAGGTGATCACTGAGGAGGTGCCGGCACAGGTGGGCGGGAAGGTCGGCTGATCGCCTGAGAATTGGCAAGCATCCGGCCGAAGCGCAGGCTCCAGTCGCGGATGCTTTCGTAACTGCTGACGACCACGCCGCGAGCTGCTAAAGCATGTTCGCTTCAAACGAACATGCTCCAGATCATATTTCACGAGCATTTTCATCGGCTTGGAATCGCTGCGCGATTCCATTTGAGCCGATAATGCTCTAGTAGTCCATCTAGTAGTCCATGCCACCCGTGCTGCCACCCGAAGGCATCGGTACGGAGTTCTTTACCGGACACTCGGCGACCATCGCCTCGGTGGTGATCATCAGAGACGCGACCGAGGCGGCGTGCTGCAGGGCGGAGCGCACGACCTTCGTCGGGTCGATGATGCCGGCCTTCACCAGGTCCTTGAACTTGCCGAGCTGGGCGTCGAAGCCGTAGTTGTACTCGTCCTTGTCC
>DATKQI010000073.1:0-6564 GCA_035532755.1 Acetobacteraceae bacterium | reverse complement strand
CCCGTGCGACGTGACCGGCAGGTTGAATGCCTCCGCCAGGTGCGCGATCTTCATGAACGCCGTCACGCCGCCGCAATTCGTCACGTCCGGTTCCGGAAAGGTCACGCCGCCGGCCGTGATGAGATGCTGGAACTCCCACAGCGAATGCAGGTTCTCGCCGGCCGCGATGGGCAGGCCGCCGTCGCGCACCACGCGGGCGTGGCCGGCGATGTCCTCGGGGCTGATCGGCTCCTCCAGCCAGCACAGGTCGAAGGGCTGGAAGGCGCGGGCGGCGCGGATCGCCTCGTTCACGCTCCATTTCATGTTGGCGTCCACCATCAGGGGAAATTCGTCGCCCAGTTGTTCGCGCATCGCGCGGACCCGTGCGATGTCTTCCAACAGGCGCGGGCGGCCCACTTTCATCTTGATGGCGCGGAACCCGCGATCGAGATTCGCCCCGGTCTGCGCCAGCAGCCTGTCCAGCGGATCGTCCAGATCGATGCCGCCGGCGTAGCAGGGCACGTGCGGGTCGAAGCCGCCGAGCAGTTTCCACAGCGGCAGGCCTGCGCGCCGCGCCTTCAGATCCCACAGCGCCATGTCGAAGGCGGAGATCGCCAGCACGGTCGGCCCGCCGCGCCCGCCGTAGTGCAGCGCCCACCACAGCCGGTGCCAGGCGTGCTCGATCGCATCGGCGTCCGCATCGGCCATGATGACGGGGATTTCGCGCGACAGCACCGCATCGACCGCCGCGCCGTTGCGGCCGACCGTGAAGGTGTAGCCGACTCCCTCCGCCCCCTCGGCATCGAACACGCGCACGGTGTTGAGTTCGAAGGCCTGCATCTGCCCGTGGGTGCTGTCGGTCAGCGGCGCCGGCAGCGGCACGCGGTAGAACCCCGGCTCGACCTTCGCGATTTTCGGCACCGTATTCCTCCAGAATGTCAGCCGGCATTCTTATTGTCCGACCAGAATTTATAAAAACTGCTTTGAACTGGCATGAAGGTCAATATTCCAGTATTTGGAATGACCAAAATCAGATCGAGCTGGTATCTGGTCGTTTCACCCCGCTCCATGAGTTGTTCGCATGACTGCCCCCCCTGCCCCGCCCCGCCACGCCGGCCGTGCTTCCGAGATGCTGATCGCCGATCTTGCCGCGATGATCGCCGACGGCAGGCTGGCCGAGGGGGACCGGCTGCCGCCCGAGCGCACGCTGAAGCAGCGCTTCGGCGTCAGCCGCCCGGTGGTGCGCGAGGCGATCGCGCAGCTTGCCGGTCGTGGCCTGCTGACGGCACGGCCCGGCTACCGGCCGGTGATCCGCAAGCCTGGCTACGAGACCGCGCTCGGCGCGCTGGGCGACTACGTGGCGCACACGCTTCGCGCCGATGCCGGCGTGTGGCACCTGTTCGACAGCCGCATCTTCATCGAGGCCGCGCTGGCCCGGTTCGCCGCGACCCACGCGCGGCGCGATGACCTGGCTGCACTGCGCGAGGCGCTGGCGGCCAACGAGGCGGCGATCGGCGATGCCGAGGCCTTCTACGCCTCGGACGTCGCATTCGACGGCCTGCTCTTCGGCCTGCCCGGCAACCCGATCTATCCGGTTCTGCATACCGGCTATGTGACGTGGCTTGCCCCGCACTGGCGGCGGATGGAGGCCTCGCCGGACATCGACCGGCTGAACCACGCCGGCCATGCCGCCATTTTCGATGCCATCGCCGCGCGCGACCCGGACGGTGCGGAGACGGCGCTGCGGCGGCATCTGACCGTGGCATGGGAATTCATCCGTGCCACGCTGCGGCCGGGCGTGGTGCCGCGCGCCGCGATCCGGTAGTGCACACCGCCGGCCCGGCGTGACGCCGCGGCCGCACCGATGTTCACGGGCGGGAAACCAGACATGCAGCGCGCGTCGGCGTGGCGGGAGATGCGGGATACCGGCCATCTCGGCCAGTTCATCATCCTCTGCCTGGGCGTGTGGCTGCATGCGGCGGATTCGTTCCTAGCCACGACGGCCATTCCGGTCGCGGTGCGCGATATCGGCGGCGTCGCGTTTATCAACTGGACGCTCGCGCTGTATGCGCTGGGCGCGATCGTCTCCGGCGCGGGTGTCGGCGCCCTGGCCCGGCGGTTCGGGATGCAGGCGGTGCTGATCGCCGCCGGAGCGCTGTACGGGATCGGCTGCGTGGCCAGCGCGTTGGCGCCGGACATGGGCGCCATGCTGATTGGCCGCCTGGTGCAGGGCATTGGCGGCGGGATCATGGTCGCGCTCAGCTACGTCGCCACGCAGCGGCTGTTTCCCGAACATCTCTGGACCCGCCTGATGGCGATCGTCTCCGCGATCTGGGGAGCTTCGGCGCTGTGCGGCCCGCTGATCGGCGGCGCCTTCGCCGCGGCGGGGCTGTGGCGCGGCGCGTTCTGGGCATTCGGTGGGCAGGCCGGCGTGCTCATCCTGGTCTCGCTCGTGTTTCTCCGCGGATTGCCGGCGGATGGGCGGGCGCGGGGCGGCTGGCCGTGGAAGCCGCTGCTGGTGCTGACGGTGGCGACGGTGCTGATCGCCGCCGCGGGAGCCATCGATTCGCTGGCGGCTTCCGCCGGCTGTGTCGTGCTGGGGGGCTTGCTGCTGTATGCCGCGGCCCGCGTGGATGCGCAGGGGCCGGACCGGCTGATGCCGCTGGAGGTGCTGCACCCGCGCCATCCGGTCGGCGCCGGGCTGCTGATGGTGCTGGCCCTGGCCGCCGGATCGACCGTGTTCACCAACTACGGGCCCCTGCTGCTGGGGCTGCTGTTCGGTGTCGGCCCGCTGGGCGCCGGATACATCATCGCCGCCGAATCGATCATCTGGACGCTGGCCACGCTTGCCACCGCCGGCGCCTCCCCGCGATGGGAGGTCGCGTTGATCCGCACCGGGACGGCGGCGATCTTGGCGGGCGGGGTCGGGCTGATGCTGTTCGTCTCCTCCGGCCCCGTCCTCGCCATCATCGCGAGCGTGCTGCTGCAGGGCGGCGGGTTCGGCATGTGCTGGCCATTCGTCGTGCGCCGCATCGTCGCCTTCGCACCTGACGAGGAGCGGGATCTCGCGGCCTCGGCAACATCCTCGATGCAACGGATCGGCTATGCGCTTGGCGCCTCGGCCAGCGGCATCGCGGCCAACGCGGCCGGGCTCGCCCATGGCCCCAGCCTTGCTGCGGCGCATGCCGCCGGATTCTGGGTATTCGCCGCCTTCGTGCCGGTGCTGGGGGCCGGATGCCTCGCCGCCTGGCGGTTGACGCGCCCGGCAGGGATCAGTGGTGCGCGTGCCCTTCGTGGCGCATCCGCATCGGATGGCTCCGGTTGAGCCGCACCAGGGCCAGCGCGAGGGCGCCGAACGCGAGATTCAGCCAGAACGTATAGTTCAGGCTGAAGTGCATGATCTGCGCCCGGATGTTCGGGTTCGGCGGCGGCACCAGGCCGAGCGAGGTGAACGCCAGATCCATCACCAGGGCGGCCAGCACCATCGTGACGAAGAAGATGCCGCCGATATAGGCCGCCATGTGCCAGCCGTAGTAGCGGCGATACACATCCAGCAGCGGCAGCACGATCAGATCCGCGTACAGGAAGGCCAGCACACCGCCGAACGAGATGCCGCCCGACCACAGCACCGCCGCCATCGGCACGTTGCCGATGGAGCATACGAACGTAACGATGGCGATGAGCGGCCCGACAATGGCGTTCAGCGGCACCTGCAACCAGGGCGTTGCGCCCTTGAGAAACAGCCCAGCCCACCAGCCGTTCGGGATGAACACGGAGAGGAACCCGGCGATCAGAAAGCCGCCGAGCAGGTCCTTCCACAGCATGGAAACATCCATGATGAAGTTCTGCGCCACCCGCACCTTCGTGTCCGGGTTGCGCAGCTTCTGCCAGATCGTGCTGCCTTCCACGGTCATCGCCCCGTGCATGTGGCCGCCGTCCGCCTCCGGGTGGCGGCGCGCGGCTTCGACCAGGTGCCGCGGATAGGTGAGCCGCACCAGCACCGTCATGATGACGACCAGCACCACCCCGCCGATCCATTCGGCAGCGGTGAACTGCCAGCCCATCAGCAGGTACAGGATGATGCCAAGCTCGATGACGAGGTTGGTGGAGGCGAACAGGAAGGCGAGCGAGGGCACCAGCGCCGCGCCCTTCTTGAACAGCGTGCGGCTGACGGCGGCCGAGGCGTAGGAACAGCTTGAACTCGCAGCACCCAGGACGGTGGCCAGCCCGATCTCCCGCACCCCATCCCGCCCCAGTGCTGCGCGCATGCGTTCCTGCGAGACCACGGCCTGGATCAGGCCGGACAGGGTGAAGCCCAGAACGAGGCTCCAGCCGACGCTCCAGAACATGCCGAGGGCCATCAGCAGCGCCTCCCCGATCCGCCCTGCGAGATGCGCCATCGCGGCCCCCTGCTAGAATTTCGTGTACTGCACGGTCGTCATCATCCCGGCCTGCATGTGGTACAGGTTGTGGCAGTGGAACGCCCATCTGCCGGGATTATCGGCATCGAAGGCGATGGCCACGGTGGCCATCGGCGGCACCAGCACCGTATCCCGCATCGCACCGGCCAGTTTCGCGCCGTTGAACGCCGCCACCTGGAAGAAGTGCCCGTGGAGATGCATCGGGTGGGACATCATCGTGCGGTTGCGCATGATCAGGGCCACCCGCTCCCCCTTGGCCACCATCAGCGGCGTGTCGTGTCCATAGGTCACGCCGTTCAGGCTCCAGACATAGCCCTCCATCGATCCGGTGAGGTCGATCCGATGCGTGCGGTCCACCGGCCGGGGCGCGAGCGGAGCGGCGGCATGCAGCGCGCGCTCCATCCCGAAGCCGAGCGGCGCGGCGCTGCGGGCGGCTTCGGTGCCGATCTTCCCGATCGGTGCCTGTGCGGTTGCGAGAATGATCCCCGTCTGTTTCCGCTCGCCTTCCAGCACGGCCAGAACCGGATGAGCACCCTGGCCGGGGGGCAGTTGCACGAGCAGATCGAGCCGCTGGGCCATCGCGATCGGAAAGGCCGACCCCCGCACCGGCTGCACGGGATGGCCGTCCACAGCGACAAGCTCCGCCGCCAGCCCGCCGAGATCGAGGCGGAAATTGCTGGCCGCGGCGGCATTGATGATCCGCAGCCGCAGCCGCCCACCCGGCGCCACCCGCACGACCTGCGGATCGGCGAGCGTGCGGTCATTGGCGAGGAATGCGTCGAACACGACGTCGTTCAGGTCCATCGCCATGCTGCCGGCCTTCATGCCGGACGCCATGCCGCCGGCCGTCGTGCCGCCCATCTTCATGCCAGGCGCCATCATGCCACCCATGGCGCCATGGCCGCCCATGTTCACCCCGCCTGTTCCGCCCATCCCCGCCATTCCGCTGCGCTTCCGCAAGGCGGCGAAGATGTCCCGCGGGCTTTTGAAGGAGAAATCATGCAGCAGCAGGACGATCTCCTGACGATCGGCGCGCAGATCCGCCGCGCTGTGGATGATCAGCGGCGCATCCAGCAGGCGCTGCTCCTGGAAGCCCATATGCGAGTGCATCCAGAACGTTCCGGGGAAATCGAGCGGAAAATCGTACTCGGCAGACCCTCCCGGCGCGATCGGCGGGGCGGAGATGCCGGGCACGCCATCCTGCCGATAGGGCGGCTTCAACCCATGCCAATGGATGAGGGTGGGTTCCGACAGATGGTTCTCCAGATGCACGCGGAACGGGCGGTCAACGGTGGCGACCAGCCCAGGCATGTCGTCCGGCTGCCGCACGCCGAGCACCGTGGCGGGCTTGCCCAGCACCTCCAGCGTGTGCCGCGCGGCGATCAGCGTGGTCGGGTGGCCGGTTGCGGCAGGGGCGGCGCTGGCGCCAATGCCGCCGAGCGGCACGGCCATTGCGGTTGCCGCCAGAAAGCGGCGGCGCGTCAGCAAAGGGTTCATGACGGACATCCCATCCATGGCAGCGGAGCCCACGCCCCGCGTGCGAAAGATGGGGCTTCCCCCGGTCGGAAGGTCAAGGCAACTGTTCCGTCGTCGCACGCCCCTCCTCCGGCGGAACCCGGCATGGAAAGGGCGTGTCCGGCCCGCCGGACACGCCCTGTCGAAGAGACGGAAAGAACCGGGCGATCAGGCGGCCAATGCCGCCTGCCGCCGCTCCGCCACCTGGCCCTTCATCGACTTCTGCAGCTTCTCGAACGCGCGCACCTCGATCTGGCGCACCCGCTCGCGCGAGATGCCGTATTGCTGGGAGAGATCCTCCAGCGTGGTGGCATCGTCCTTCAGCCGTCGCTCGATCAGGATGTGGCGCTCCCGCTCGTTCAGCGTCTTCAGCGCGTTCGCGAGCAGTGCCTTGCGGCCCGATACCTCCTCGCGCTCGGCGATCATGGTTTCCTGGCTCTCGCTCTCGTCCACCAGCCAGTCCTGCCACTCGCCCTCGCTGTCGGCCCGCACCGGGGCGTTCAGGCTGTGGTCGGGCGCGGCGAGGCGGCGGTTCATGTTGATCACGTCCTGTTCCGGCACCGCGAGCACACGGGCGATCTTCGCCACCTGCTCCGGTTGCAGATCGCCATCCTCGATCGCCTGCATCTGGCCCTTCAGCCGGCGCAGG
>DATKQI010000072.1:0-3797 GCA_035532755.1 Acetobacteraceae bacterium | reverse complement strand
GAGCGCGAGCAGGCGCAGGCACAGCGACATGCCATACAGCGAACCGAGCCCCACCATGGCATCCACGGCACCCGCCCAGCATTGCGCATCGCGATCGGAAAGGGCGAGGTCGGTGAACGAGCCGTCGGTGCGGCGGAAGCGGAAGGCGCGGGCGATGCTCCATCGCGCCGCCCCGGCCGCGCTGCGCGCTGCCTCCCACGCCGCTTCCAGATCGCGCCGTTGCACCGCCGGCAAGGCGCCGGGCGCGCGATCGACCAGATAGGTCACCACGCCATCCCCGGCTGCCGCCACCTTTACCGCGTGTGTTTGCCCCGCGCGTGCTGGCCTGTCCTCGTTCATCGGCAGAATGTGGGGCAGCCGCCGCGGCAAAGCCAGCCTGCCGATGCGCAGGACAGGCAGTAACGCCGCCGGGCTTGTGCTTACCCGGTTCAGTAGCGGCGCAGCAGCGCGATCAGCCTGCCTTGCACCTTCACCCGCTCGGCGGGGAAGATGCGGGTTTCGTGGCGGGCGTTGGCCGGTTCAAGCGCGATCGACTGGCCGCGGCGGCGCAGGCGCTTCAGCGTCACCTCCGCCTCATCCACCAGGGCGACCACGATCTGCCCGTTCTCGGCGGCCTCGCCCTTGCGGATGATCACGGTATCGCCGTCCAGGATGCCGGCCTCGATCATCGAATCGCCGGCGACTTCCAGCGCGTAGTGCTCTCCGCCGCCGAGCAGGGCCAGCGGAACCTCGATCTGGGTGCCCTGGTCGCGCAGCGCCTCGATCGGCAGGCCGGCGGCGATGCGGCCGTACAGCGGCAACTGCACCGCCCCGGCCTCGTTCGCCGCGCGCACGCCGGAGAGGCGGTTGGTGAAATCCCCGCGGATCACGTTGGGTGCGAAACTGCCGGCCTCCCGTTGCAGGGGGGGGACGAGCGGGCCCGCCTCGGCGGTGGCGAGATGCTCCGGCAGCCGCACCACTTCCAGCGCCCGCGCGCGGTGGTGCCGCCGTTGCAGGAACCCGCGCTCCTCCAGCGCCGAGATCAGCCGGTGGATGCCGGATTTCGATTTCAGGTGAAGCCCCTCCTTCATCTCCTCGAAGCTTGGAGAGAAGCCGGTCGATTTCAGATGTGCGTCGATGAATTTCAGCAATTCGTGCTGCTTGCGCGTCAACATGCGTGCCACCCCTCGAAAGCGCGCGCCGCGTGGCGCAACCGGCGCCGGACTGTCCCCTGTCAGGTCGGAACAAACCGGCAACGAGAAAATCGTTCTAGGTTGGTTCTCGTGGTCGCGTCAAGCAGGCTCAGACGCCGAGCGGTGCGAGCCGGATGATGTCCACCATCGTCCCGGCCGGCGCGGCGGGCGCATGCGGCGCGCGCAGGATCAGCGCATCCGCCCCGGCCAGCAGGCGGAGCATCGACGAATCCTGGCGTTCGAAGGCGCTCGCGACGAACCGCCCTTCGGAATCGCGCGCAAGCCCAGCGCGCAGATGGTCGGCACGGCCGTCATTGGCGGGAAGTGCCGTCGCCAGCATCGCGATTTCCTGCGGCGGGGCCACACCCGCACGGCCGGACAGGCGGGCCAGCGCGGGGAGCAGGAACAGCACCGCGCAGACCATGGCCGAGACCGGATTGCCCGGCAGCCCCAGCAGCGGCACTGCGCCAAGATGGCCGAACATCAGCGGCTTGCCAGGCCGCATCGCGATTTTCCAGAAATCCAGCGCGAGCCCACGCTGCCCGAATCCCGCCTGGACAAGGTCATGGTCGCCCACGCTCGCCCCGCCGGTGCTCACCAGCAGATCCATCCCAGACAGCGAATCGGCCACCGCGGCGATCGCCGCGCGATCGTCCTTTGCAATCGGCAGCACCAGCGGATCGGCGCCAGCGGCGGCGGCGAGGGCCGCGAGCGCGTGGGCGTTGGAGCTGACGATGCCGCCCGGGCCGATCGGTTCGCCGGGCAGGCTGATCTCGTCACCTGTCGCAAGGATTGCCACGCGCGGGCGGCGATGCACCGCGAGCCAGGGATGATTGCCGGCCGCGGCAAGGCCGATCAGGCGGGCATGCAGCATTTCCCCGGCCGGGATCAGCGTGTCGCCGGCCGCGAAATCCTGGCCGGCGCGGCGGATGTGGCGCCCCGGCCGCACCGTCTCGTTCACGGTGACCTGCCCGTCTGCCGCCGTCGCGTCCTCCTGCAGCAGGATCGAATCCGCCCCCTCCGGCACCACGGAGCCGGTGAACAGCCGCACGGTTTCGCCGGGGCCAACGGTGCCGGCGAAGGGGTGGCCGGCGGGAGATGCACCGATCTGTCGCAAGGTGCTGCCCGCCGTACCGTCCGCAGCGCGTAGCGCGTAGCCATCCATCGCCGAGAGGTCCGCCGGCGGTTGCGACAGCCGCGCGATGACCGGGGCGGCGGTCACGCGCCCGGCGGCCTGAGGCAGGGCGACGATTTCGGCCGGGGTGGGAGACAGGCCCGCCAGGATCCGGGCGCGGGCGTCCTCGACGCTGATCATCCCCTCAGTCCTGCTCGAAAGTGCCGGACTTGCCACCGGATTTATGCACCACGCGCAGATTCTCCACCCGCATGCCCCGATCGACCGATTTGCACATGTCGTACACCGTCAGCGCGGCGACCGCGGCAGCGGTGAGGGCTTCCATCTCGACCCCGGTGCGCCCGGTGGTGCGCACCCGCGCCTCGATCTCCACGGCGGCCGACTCGGCGTCGGCACGCAGGTCGAGGCTGACCGCCGCGATCGGCAGCGGGTGGCACAGCGGGATGAGGTCCGCCGTGCGCTTGGCCGCCATGATGCCGGCAAGGCGGGCGATGCCGAGCACATCGCCCTTGCGTGCGGTTCCCTCGGCGATCATCCGCAGCGTCTCGGGCCGCATCGCCACCCGTGCGCGCGCGGTGGCGCTGCGCTCGGTGACGGATTTGCCGGAGATGTCCACCATCACCGCCTGCCCGGCCGCGTCGAAATGGGAAAACCCGCTCATGCGGGACCGATCAGCGCGCGAACCGCGGCGGTCACGTCCGGCTGGCGCATCAGGCTTTCGCCGACTAGATAGCAATGCACGCCGGCATCGGCGAGCCGGATCACGTCGTCATGGTTGCGGATGCCGCTCTCCGCGATCAGGAAACGCTCGGGAGGCACCTGGGGCGCGAGGTCTATCGTGATCTGAATATCCGTCTTCAACGTCTTGAGATTGCGGTTGTTGATGCCGATCAGATGGGTCTGCAAGCCGAGCGCGCGCTCCAACTCCCGCGCGTCGTGTACCTCCGCCAGCACGTCCATGTCGAGCGCGCGGGCGAGCGATTCCAGCTCGCGCGCCTGATCGTCCGAAAGGGCGGCCATGATCAGCAGGATGCAATCCGCGCCCATCGCCCGGCTTTCGTAGATCTGCCAGGGGTCCAGGATGAAATCCTTGCGCAGCACCGGCAGCTTCCCGGCGGCGCGGGCCGCTTGCAGATGCACCGGGCTGCCCTGGAAATGCGGGCCGTCGGTGAGGACGGACAGGCAGGTGGCACCGCCGGTCTCGTAGGCGCGGGACAGGGCGCGCGGATCGAAATCAGGGCGGATCAGGCCGCCGGAGGGGGATGCCTTCTTGATCTCGCCGATCAGCGCGTTGCGGCGGGCGGCCACCGCATCCATCAGTGCGCGGCCGAAGCCGCGCGGCTGGTCGGCGTGGATCGCGATCTGCTGGCGCAGGAGTTCCTGGCTGGTGGCGGCCTTGCGGCGTTCCAGCTCGGAAAGGGTATCGGCGCAGATGCGCGCCAGCGCGTCGGAAGGATCAGGGCTCATCACGTGTTCCTCTGGCCGGCCGC
>DATKQI010000071.1:0-7207 GCA_035532755.1 Acetobacteraceae bacterium | reverse complement strand
GCCGGATGCTGCCCTATCGCACGCAGGACCATGGCGTGGCGGGCGTGGTGCTGACGTTCGTCGACATCACCGAGCGGAGGGCCGCGGCGGAGGCGGTGAACGAGGCGCGGGTGTATGCCGAGGCGATCGTGGGAACGATCCGCCAGCCGCTGCTGGTGCTGGACGGCGCGCTGCACGTGCAATCCGCCAACCGGGCGTTCTACGACACGTTCCAGGTCGGCGCGGCGGAGACGGAGGGGCGGCTGGTGTACGAACTCGGCAACGGCCAGTGGAACAACCCGGCCCTGCGGTCCCTGCTGGAAGACGTGCTGCCGCGGGATGACAGGTTCGACGATTTCGAGGTCGATCACGTTTTCGAAACCATCGGGCGGCGGATCATGCTGGTCGATGGCCGGCGGCTGATGCGCAACGGCGGGCGTCCGGGGCTGATGCTGCTCGCCATCGAGGATGTGACCGAGCAGCGGGAAAGCGACGGGCGGCAGACGATGCTGATCGGCGAGCTGAACCACCGCGTGAAGAACGTGCTGGCGACGGTGCAATCCCTCGCCGTGCAGACGCTCCGGCGCAGCGCCTCGCTCGATGAGTTCGGAGCCGCGTTCGAAGGGCGGCTGCACGCGCTGGCGCGCGCGCATGACCTGCTGGTCGCCCGGAACTGGACGGGCACGGAGATGGGGCTGCTCGCGCACCGGACGTTCGATCCCTATCGCGCCGAGGGTGAGCCGCAGGTGGTGCTGGGCGGGCCGGAGCTTCTGCTCCGGCCGCAGATCGCCGTTGCGCTGGTGATGATCCTGCATGAACTCGCGACCAATTCGGCGAAATACGGCGCCCTGTCCGTGCCGGACGGCCGGCTTGCGGTGACGTGGTCTCTGGAGGACCGGTTGCCGAAGGATGGGGGCCGGCAGGCCCAGGTGCGGCTCCTCTGGATCGAGACCGGCGGGCCAAGGGTCGTCAAGCGGGCGCACCAGGGCTTCGGCACGCGCCTGATCGAGCGTTGCGTGGTGCACGAGCTTGCCGGGGAGGCGCATCTGGATTTCCAGCCGGCCGGGCTGCGCGGCACGCTGACATTTCCGTGGGACCATGTTCGGCAGGAAGGCGGCTGAAGGATGCAGCAGAATGACCAAATGCTTGCCGGATTGCGGATCCTGGTGGTGGACGACGAGGCGCTGATCGCCATGCTGCTGGAGGATACGCTGGCGGATCTGGGGTGCACGGTGGTTGGGCCGGTTTCCACCGTGGAGGCGGCGCTGGCCGCGGTCGCGCAAGACGGGATCGACGGCGTGCTGCTGGATGCGAACCTGCACGGGAAGAGCGCGCTGCCGGTGGCCGAGGCGCTGCTGGACCGCGGGGTGCCGTTCATCCTGGTGACCGCCTACGGGTTCAGCGACGAGGAGGCGCCGGCGCTGCACGATGCGACGCGCGTGCAGAAGCCGTTCAACCAGAAGGAGCTGACGGCGGCGATGGCGGCGGCGTTCGTTCGTTCCAAGCCCGTGATGTGATGCCGGCCGGCCTGCCGGCGGCCGCCGGATTTCGTTGCATATCCATATTTACCCGGCATCAAAACATGATAGGCTGCCGACAAGTCTGCCGGAGGGTGAAGCCGGCAGGCCTGTCGGGGGGGCGGAGCGATGCGAAAGGGTGTGTGGCTGGCGGCCGTGGGCATGGCGGCCATGGTGGCGATGCAGGCGGCCCGTGCCGCGACGGTGCATATCGAGCAGGCGGGGCCGTGGTTCGCCTTCGCCGGCACCGACAATTCCGGCCGCGGCGTGTGCGGCGTCGCGACCGACTGGAACGACGGGCGGTTCTTCGGCGTGAAGCGCTACGCGCGGGATGGCTACCTCGTCGTCCAGGCATCGAAGCCGACATGGCGCATCCGCAGCGCGCGGATACCGGTGCGGTTCCGGATGGACCGCTATCCGCTGTGGTCCGCCTCCGCCATCACCGCCATGGCCGGGCGGATGGTGCAGCTCACCATTCCGCTGGACAACATCGGGGATTTCGTCGGGCAGTTCGAGCGGTCCTCGGAACTGGTGCTGGTGATGGGCACGAACGGCGTGGAATGGAGGATGGACCTGACAGGCACCTCCCGCGTGGCCCGTGCGTTCTATCACTGCGTGCGGTCGATGCCGGAGTGAGGGGGGCGCACAACCCCACACTCGTCATGCCGGCGCAGGCCGGCATCCAGGCCCACACGCCCAGGCCGGCCACCTGAATGCCTGGATTCCGGCTTTCGCCGGAGTGACGGGTGGGGGTGGCGATGCGGCTTCGGCTACCAGCCCGCCACGAAGCCGACCGTCAGCAGCCGCAGCAGCGGCACGGCGAGAAGCAGCAGCCCGAACTGCGCGAGGGCCGCGAACAGCCCCGGCACGATGACGAGCAGGGCAATCGCCCCGGCCGCGGCAGCCACAACGGCCGCAACGGGCAGCACGCCGCCCAGCACATCGCGCATATCGGCGGCGGAACGGAAAAGCGCTTCACGCATGGGGGGAACCTCCTCCTGGCATCCGAGTGGACTCTACACGCCCGTAACAGCACCCTGCATATACTTCGTCTTCGCCACCTGCTCACCCAGGCTGTTCTCGCGGATGCAGATCCGCCGCCATTGCCCGCCGATGCGTTCCCACTGGTTCGGGCAGCGGGAAGGGTCCAGCACCATGTGCATCCCCGATGCCGCAAAGCCCAGGCGGGCGTATTTGTTCGCGGCATCGGTGCTGGCGGCCACGAGCCTGATCGTGGGGTTCTGCCGCAGCCTCAGGACGTATTCGATGAGGATGTCGCCCGCATTCTCCACCAGCGGGTGGGACACCACCCAGGCGACCTTGATCGTGCTTGAGGTATCAAGCTCCACCATGATGAAGCCGACGTAGATGCCATCCAGCGGGTAGCCGAACACCTTGCATCTGTCGTTCCGCATCATCAGCATCTTGTCGTAGAAGCTTCTGCCCGCGAATTGCTGGACAGACCTTTCCTCGGCATCGGCATGGGCCACCAGGCTCGCGAGGATCGATTCGGATTGGCGCGCGAGCCGCACCAGGTCGGCGCCGTAGGTGCCGGGCGCGTTCTTGATCTCCGCGATCCTGTCTGCCCACACCGAGGCGTATATCTCGACCATTTCAATCTCCACCTCGAGGACCGGGGAGTCGGTGATCCATTCGTATGGCATGGGTGCTCTCCGGTGGCTCGCGGGCGGCGAGACGATGGCGCGAGCGTAAACCGGTGGTTGCGGACCCGCAACGCGGCCCACGCGCCCAGGCCGGCCACCTGAATGCCTGGACTCCGGCTTTCGCCGGAGTGACGGGTGGGGGTGGGGTGGGGTGTGCTGCACCTCGTACGCCCCACCACATCCCCCCACCAACCACCATCATGCCGGCCTGCGCCGGGGTGACGGGGGGCGGGAGCGCGGGCCTGGCGCGCTGCCCGCTCCTACCCGATCTCCGCCGCGCTCTCGATCACCCGGGCCACCATCCCGTAGGCGATCGCCTCCTCCGCGCTCATCCAGTAGTTGCGGTCCGTGTCCTTCGCCACCTTCTCGTAGGTCTGGCCGGTTTCGCGGGCGATGATGCGGTTGATGCGTTCGCGCATCTTGATGATCTCCCGCGCCTCGATGTCGATGTCCACGGCCGGGCCGCGCACGCCGCCCATGGGCTGGTGCAGCAGGAAGCGGGTGTTGGGCAGGCAGAAGCGGCGGTCCTTCCGGCCGGCGAGGAAGATCAGCGCCCCCGCGCTTGCCACCCAGCCGGTGCCGATCACGCTGATGGGCACCTGCGCGCCGATGAAGCGGATCATGTCGTGGATCGTGTCCCCGCTCTCCACATGGCCGCCGGGGGAATTCACGTACACCTCGATCGGCTTGTCCGACCGGCCGGCGAGGGCGAGCAGCCGGCCGGTGGCGTCGCGCGCCACCTTGTCGTCGATCGGGCCGAACACCAGCACCTTGCGCTGGCTGAACAGCCGGCTTTCCAGCTCGTTCACCGGGGCGGCGAGGGTCTTGTTGTCGCCCGGCTCCTCGTGGTCCGGCCCTTCGGGGGGCGGAACGTCCGGGTCGTCCGGCTCGGGGGAGAGACGATAAGTGTGTGAATCTGTCATGGCGGTCTCCGCTTGGTGCGCAGGTCATATCGGCAGGGGGCTGCCTCGCGCAAGGAAGCGGGGTAGCATGGGCGGCGGAAGAGAGGAGCCCGGCCGATGGGCATAGCCGCCTGGATCGCCTTCACGCTCGCCTACGCGCTCATGGCCGTCACCCCGGGGCCGGTGACGATGCTGGTCGTGTCCTACGCCATCTCCCAGGGGCGGCGCAGCGCGCTGGCGGCGGTGGGGGGCACCGTGCTGGGGGATGCCACGTGCCTGGCCGCGGCGGTGTTCGGCGCGGGCGCGGTGCTGGCGGCATCGGCCGCGGCGTTCACCGTGCTGAAGCTGGCGGGTGCTGCCTATCTGGTCTTCCTCGGCGTGAAGTTCTGGCGCGCGCCACCGGTGCCGGAGGCGGAAGCGGCCGGCGGGGCGCGGCGGCCGCGCACGCGGGTGTTCCTGCGCGCCTGGCTCACCACCGTGCTGAACCCGAAATCCGTGCTGTTCTTCATGGTGTTCGCCCCCCAGTTCATGAACCCGCATGCGCCCCTGCTGCCCCAGTTGGCGGCGATGGCGGGCAGCGTGGCGGTGTGCGGGATGGTGGTGGACGGTGGTTATTCGATGTTCGCCGCCAGCCTGCGCCGCTTCATCCGCACCCCCCGCGCCCAGCGAACGGTGAATCGGGTGACGGGTGGAACCCTTGTGGCGGAAGGCGCGTTGGCGGCAGCGTGGCGCGGGTTGGCGTAGGGCGCGGCGATCCCCGATTGCGGGGTGGTTGCGAAACCGTCATTATTTGCTAGGGGGGGACGCATTTGGCGATACACCGGATCGTGATTGACGGACTGAATCTGGGCCTCAAGCGCGGCACGGGCATTGCCTCCTATAGCGACACCCTCTCCCGGCTGCTCCAGCAGCTTCAATACCGCGTGGACGTGCTGTACGACCGGCCGGTGAACCGCGGGCCGGATGCGCTGAAGCAGGAAATCAGCTTCTACGCCGATCCGCCGCACGGCAAGACCGGCCCGCGCGGGCTGCGGCGCGCGCGGCGGCTGCTGGACAGGCTCGGCAGAGCTGTCCCCGCCGGGATCGCCGCCGTGCGCGGCATGCGCGCGGCCGATGTGCGAACCGATGTGGTGCTGCCGGGCGATGCGCTGCCGCACCACCCGGCCGGGGCGGGCATTCTCGCGGCAGCGGGCGTGTTCCGCAACGCCTCCGCCACCGCCACCCTGCTGCGCCGGCCGCTGCGCGTGCGGCTGCCCGAGGGGGCGGCCTTGCACCTGACCTGCCCGATCCCGCTGGTGGCCGAGGGCGCGCCCACCATCATGACGGTGCACGACATCATTCCCCTGCGCATGCCCTATGCCGTGGTCGATCCGCGTTTCCGCTTCCTGCAGCACCTGCGGATCATGGTGGAGCGGGCGGACCACATCATCGCCGTGTCCGAATCGACGAAGCGGGATCTGTTGCAGGTGATGGGCCATCTGCGGCCGGAGAAGATCAGCGTGGCCTACCAGCCGGTGCGCCCGCCGCGCGCGTTCGATGCCGGAATGGCGGCACGGCTGGTGGAGGAGCTGTACGGCCTCACCCCCGGCGGCTACTTCCTGTTCGCCGGCGCGATCGAGCCGAAGAAGAACCTGCCCCGGCTGATCGAAGCCTTCCTGGTCAGCAGCGCCTCGGTCCCGCTCGTCATCGTCGGGCCGAACGGGTGGATGGTGAAGGAGCAGTTGGCGCCGCTCGCGCGCCACCGGGCGCGGCAGAAGAACGGGCCAGGGTACGGGCGGGCGGACGAGAAGATCCTCGTGCTGGGCTATGTGCCCGGCTTCCATCTCACCGCCCTGCTTTCCCAGGCGCGGGCACTGCTGTTCCCTTCCATCTACGAAGGCTTCGGCCTGCCGATGGTGGAGGCGATGCAGCTCGGCGTGCCCGTGCTGACCGGTTCGCTCGGGTCGCTGCCGGAGGTCGCGGGCGGGGCGGCGCTGCTGGCCGACCCGTTCGATGCGATGGCCATCGCCCGCGGCATCCGCCGGCTGGACGCGGATGGAGACCTGCGTGATGCGCTGCGCGAAGCAGGGCTGCGCAATGCGGCGCGCTTTTCCGAAGGGAACTGCCTGTCTATGCTGGAAAGCGCCTATCGCGCGGCCGGCATCGCGGGCACGCAGCGCGCGAGTGCCGATGACGAAATGGCAACCGGCGGGGCAATGGCAGCGGGCGGGGAAACGGCATGAGCAGCAGCACCATCGGCGGGCGGATTGCGGCCTATCGCGCGAAGGGGTTGCGGGGGCTGAGCCGGCTGGGCCGCGGCCTGCGGCTGCGCAAGCCCGCGGCACCGCCCGCTGCTCCACCCGGGCCGGCAACGCTGATGAACATGCCGACCAAGGATGCCCCGCCTTCCCTCTCCCGCCCGGTTTCCCAGGGCTGCACGCAGGCACAGTTCGATACGGATACGTATCGCTATTGGTGCGCCGAGATCAGGGAACCTCCACGCCACCACCGCAAGCAGTGGGAGTTCTGCTACATCCTCCAGGCGCTGGCCGCGAACGGGGCGCTGGCGCCGGAGCGGCGAGGCGTCGGCTACGGCGTGGGCACCGAGCCGCTGACGGCGGTGTTCGCCGCCCGTGGCTGCACCGTGCTGGCGACGGATCTGGAGCCGGACGCGGCGGCAAAGGCCGGCTGGGTGGATACCAACCAGCACGCCTCCCAGATGGCGGCGCTGAACACGCGCGGCATTTGCGCGCCCGGCCAGTTCGCGCACAATGTTTCGTTCCGCGCGGTGGACATGAACCACATCCCGCCCGACCTGACGGATTTCGATTTCACCTGGTCCGCCTGCTGCCTGGAACATCTGGGCTCCATCACGAACGGGCTTGCCTTCATCGAGAACTCGGTGGCGACGCTGCGGCCCGGCGGCATCGCGGTGCACACGACGGAACTGAACTGCTCGTCGGACGACGAGACGATCGAGAGCGGCGCCACGGTGCTGTTCCGCAAGCAGGACATCCGGGCGCTTTGCGCGCGGCTGCGCAAGGCAGGGCATCATGTGGTGCTGAACTTCAACCTGGGCGACCTGCCGCTCGACGGCTATATCGACGTGCCGCCGTACACGAGCGACAGGCACTTGAAGCTGCAGATCGCGCAGTATGCGAGCACG